>PNOJ01000011.1 GCA_013824755.1 Gemmatimonas sp. | reverse complement strand
TTACAGATGCTGGAGCGGGAAACGGGACTCGAACCCGCGACATCTACCTTGGCAAGGTAGTGCTCTACCAACTGAGCTATTCCCGCGAAGTGCCGCTCAATATGACGGCGATCCCCCCGGATGTCAAACCGATTTTTCGCACCCCAGCACCCGCCGGTACAGGGCCAGCGTGTCCACCGCGGCATTCTCCCAGGAATACGTCGCCAGCACCCGCCGCCGCGAAGCCTCCCCGTGCCGCTCCCGGGCCGCCGGATCCCCCAGCAGCCCCTCCATCGCCGCCCCCAGCGCCCCGGCATCCCCGCTCGCGAATGCCGGCGCGCACCCCCCGGACACCTCCAGGTTGGGCGCGATGTCGCTCACCAGGCAGCACCGCCCGTAGCTCATCCCCTCCAGCAGCGCGATCGACAGCCCCTCGAGCGTGGAGGGCAGCACCACCAGCGCCGCGTGGCTGTAAAGCTCCTCCAGCAGCCGCCCATGGACGTACCCCGGGAACAGCACCTCCTCCGGCGCCGCCGCCCGCAGCCCCGCCGCGTAGCCGTCGGTGAACCCCGACCCCCCCGCCATGACCAGCCGGTGCTTGGCACGCAGCTCCGCCGGCAGCTTCCCGTAGGCCTCCAGCAGCAGGTGGCACCCCTTCTCCGGCACGAACCGCCCCACGAACAGCACGAACCCGTCGGCCAGCCCGATCCGGTCCAGCTCCTGCCGCGGCCGCCGCACCGGCTCCCCGATCCCGTTGGGGATGCAGACCGCCGCAGCCCCGTGCCGCGCCGCGTAGTGCTGCCGCAGCGCCTGCGACACCACGATCAGCCCGTCCGGGAACCGTGCCGAGGCCCCCTCCCCGCCCCGCAGCACCGCGGCCGCCAGCGGCCCCCACTTGTCCCGCTGCCAGTCCAGCCCGTGGACGGTGACCACCGTGCGGCCGCGCCGCAGCCAGCGCGGCACGCCCGACAGCAGCGCGGGGCCCTGGGCGTGGTAGTGGACGATGTCGAAGCCGTGGCGCACCGCGTCCGCGGTGGCGACCAGCGTGTGGGTGATGGCGTCGAGGTGCTTGGTCGGCACGCTGGGCAGGCGGCGCACCGTGACCCCGGGCATGGCGGTGGGGCCGTCGGCGTCGCTGTAGTGGGGGCGGCTGTAGATGGTGATCTCGACGCCGCGCGGAGCCAGCCTGGCGGCCAGCTCCGCGACGTGCTTCTCGATCCCGCCGTGGACGGGGGGATAGCCCTTCTGGCCGATCATCGCCACGCGGATGGGCGCTTCGCTCACGGCACTCCCCCGCGCGGCCGCGGCCTACGCGTTCTGGAAGACCAGGTCCTGCGGCGCGCCGTTCTCGCGGATGGAGAGGCAGGCCTTCTCCAGCACCTCGACCACCTGCAGGCCCAGGTACCCGTCGCTGACCGGCGCCGCGCGCCCCAGCACGCAGTCCACGAAGTGCGACGTCTCGACCTTCAGCGGCTCGGCCTGGTCGATCTTCGGGATCAGGATGTCCCCGTGCCGGTACGCCAGGTGGAACCCGTCGAACCCGTCGTAGTGCGGCATGACGTCGACGCCCTTGTCGTAGATGCGGATCTTGTCCGTCATCGCGACGTCATCATAGACCACCATCTTGCGGCTGCCAACGAAGGTCGCTTCGCGCACCTTGTTGGGGTCCAGCCAGCTGACGTGCAGGTGGGCGACCCGTCCGCCGGGGTACCACAGCGAGACGAAGGCCACGTCCTCGAGCTGCTTGTCCGTCTGGACGTAGCAGTGGCCCGAGGCGCTGACCCGCTCCGGGACGGCGTCGAACAGGTAGTTGAGCATCGCCACGTCGTGGGGCACCAGGTCCCAGACGACGTTGGCGTCCTTCTGGAAGATGCCCAGGTTCAGACGGCGGATCTTCACGTAGTAGATGTCGCCCAGCTCGCCGGACTCGATCAGCTCCTTGATCATGCGCACCGCGGGCACGAACAGGAACGTGTGGCCCACCATGATCTGCAGGTTGCGGGCCTTGGCGATGGCGCAGAGCTGGCGGCACTCGTCGGCGCTGGCGGCCATCGGCTTCTCGATGAACAGGTGCTTCCCGCTCTCCAGCACGGCCTTGCCCAGGGGGAAGTGGGTGCTGACCGGGGTCGCCACCACCACGGCGCCGATGGCGGGGTTGCCGAGGATCCGGCCCACGTCGTCGCCGACGTCGGCGGCCGGGTAGAGCGAGGCCATGTGGGCGCGGCGCTTCGCGTCGAGGTCGCAGATATGGGACAGCTCGACGTCCGGATGGTTGTGGAAGTTCCGGATGAGGTTGGGGCCCCAGTAGCCGCAGCCGATGGCTGCCATCTTCAGCATGACCAGCTCCTTTGGTGTCGACGTCTCCAGTCCGGGCGATCTGACATGGGAAGGCCGGCCGGTGCTGGTGCACGAGCCGGCCCAGGGGATGCATCGTTCTGCGGCGGCGGGACTTGAGGCCTATTCCGCCGGCTCAGTAGCCGCCGGTGCCGCGCAGGACCACCGGCACGGTCTTGAACATGATGCGCAGGTCCTGCCCCAATGACCAGGAATTGATGTAGTGGATGTCCAGGCGGACCATCTCCTCGAAGGGGACGTTGCTGCGCCCGCTCACCTGCCACAGCCCGGTCAGGCCCGGAGTGATGCGCAGGCGCTCGTGGTGCCAGGGCTGGTAGAGGTCCAGCTCGTAGGCGATCGGCGGCCGCGGCCCGACCAGCGACATCTCCCCGCGCAGGATGTTGAACAGCTGGGGCAGCTCGTCCAGCGAGGTCTTGCGCAGCCAGCGGCCGATCCCGGTCACGCGCGGGTCCTCGGTCAGCTTGTAGACCTTGTCGGTCGAGGAATGCTGGGAGCCGCCGTTGATGAACATCGCCGCGAACTGCCGGTGGATGGCGTCGTCGCTCTTGTGGACCATGGTGCGGAATTTGTAGAACGGGAAGGGCTGGCTGTTCTTGCCGATCCGCTCCTGGACGAAGAAGACGGGACCGGGGCTCGAGCGCTTCACCAGGAAGGAAAGCAGCAGCAATAGAGGCGCAAGCAGCAGGACGGCCCCGCCGGCCAGGATGATGTCCAGTGCGCGCTTGGCTGTTCCCCCCCAGCCGTTCAGGCGGGAGGTGTCCGCGACGAGGTACAGGGTCGGTGCGGCAGGGAGGACATCCTCGACCACAGCCGAATAAGCCACCGCGTCTTCCTTCATGGTGTTTTCTCCCCATGCAGGGCTAGCAAGGTGCGAATCTCGGAAACGCGTTAGCTTCGGGCCATGGATCCCCTTTCTGCCCCGCGACTCTGAAGGTCGCGGCATGAATCCCCGAAAAACTCCACGAACCTGCAAGCATTATAGCAGATGGTCGCAGACCCTGTCCACCATCTCTTTTGTCATTTCCGCATACATCGGCAGGGACACGATGTGCTCGCAGAGGTCCTCGGAAACCGGGAAAGAGGCGTCCACGGGCACGAAACCGGCCAGGGCGGGCTGGCGGTGGCAGGGCACCGGGTAGTGGCGCCCGCAGGAGATGCCCTGCTCGCGCAGGCGGGCGATCAAGCCCTCGGGGTCCGGGCTCTGGATCGGGAAGATGTGGTGCACCGGGGTCGTCCCGGGCAGCGGCTCGGGCATCCGGTAGCGGCCCTCCAGCCGGCTGCGGTACCAGCCGGCGACCTCCCGGCGGCGGGCGTTCCAGCCCTCGAGGTGGGGCAGCTTCGTGTCCAGGATGACGGCCTGCAGGGTGTCGAGGCGGCCGGTGTACCCCACCGAGTCGTGCAGGTTCTTGGTGCCCTGGCCGTGGTGGCGCAGGCTGCGCAGGACGGCGTCGATGCGCTCGTCGGCGGTGACCGTGGCGCCGCCGTCCCCGAACCCGCCCAGATTCTTGCCGGGGTAGAAGCTGAAGGCCGAGGCGATCCCGATGGTGCCCGCGCGCTTGCCCTTGTACAGGGCGCCGTGGGCCTGGCAGGAGTCCTCGATGATGGGCAGGTCGCCGGCCACGGCCCGGATCTCGTCCATCGGCGCCAGGTGGCCGAAGAGGTGCACCGGCATGATGGCCTTGGTGCGCCGCGTGATCGCGCGCTCGAGCTTCTCGGGGTCCATCATCCAGGTCACCGGGTCAACGTCCACGAAGACCGGCGTCGCGCCGGTGTAGACGATCGCCTCGACGGTGGCGATGAAGGTGTTCGGGACGGTGATGACCTCGTCCCCCGCGCCGATGCCCAGGGCCCTCAGGACCAGGTGCAGGGCCTGGGTGCCGGAGTCCACGCCGATGGCGTGCGGGGCGCCGCAGAAGGCGGCGAAGTGCTTTTCGAAGCGTTCGAGACGGTCCCCGAGGATGAAAGCCGTGTTGTCGACCACGTCGGCGATCGCCGCGTCGATGTCGTGCCGGATCGGGGCGACCTGGGCCTTGAGGTCGAGGTACGGGATGGGCTTCGGGGTCGTCATGTGGGGCTCCTTGAGGTTGGCCGCGTCCGAGACGCTTCTTGCACCGGTTGCGGATCCATGGACTTGGACCACGGGTGTTAATCATATCACATTTAGTGTCCCGCAACCAGCAGCGGTAAGATAATCGGCGTCTGCGCGTTCTCCTAGCAAGATCCTGCCGGATCCCGCCGGAGAAAGACCTTGCATGGGCGGCAGATGCGGGTTATTTCCCGGGGGTTGCGAGCCCGCCGCCAGGCCCTTGGCAAGGATGATGCCGCGGCGTGGTTCCCCGTTGCTTTCCGCGCCCCTTGCTCCTAAGATCGGGCGCCAAGTCTGAGGATAACGACCGCGTGAAATGAGAGGAGCTTCTTCATGACAACAGGCCTGAAGATCAAGCCTGCGGACGGGAAACTCGGGATCCTGACGCCAGGCATGGGGGCCGTGTCATCGACCTTCATGGCCGGCGTCATCGCGTCGCGCCGTGGCATCCGGCTGCCCATCGGCAGCATCACCCAGATGGGCCACATCCGCCTGGGCAAGCGCACCGACAACCGTCAGCCCCTGGTCAAGGATTTCGTCCCGCTGACCCGCCTGGACGACATCGTCTTCGGCGGCTGGGACATCTTCGAGGACTCGGTCTACGAGGCCGCCGTCAAGGCCGGCGTGCTGCCGATGGACCTGCTCAACGAGCTGAAGGACGAGCTGGACGCCATCCGCCCCATGCCCGCGGTGTTCGATAATTTCTACGTCAAGAAGCTGCACGGCACCTTCGTGAAGAAGGGCGCCACCAAGATGGACCTCGCCGAGCAGCTCATCGCCGACATGAAGGCCTTCCAGAAGGACAACGGCTGCTCGCGCCTGGTCATGGTCTGGTGCGGCTCGACGGAGATCTTCCTGAAGCCCTCCGACGTCCACCAGACGGTCGAGTCCTTCGAGGCCGGCCTGCGCAGCAACCACCCCGACATCGCCCCGAGCATGATCTACGCGTACGCCGCGATCAAGCTGGGCATCCCCTACGCCAACGGCGCGCCCAACCTCAGCGCGGACATCCCCGCCCTCGAGGCGCTGTCCAAGCAGACCGGCTCCCCGACCTGCGGCAAGGACTTCAAGACGGGCCAGACCCTGATCAAGACCGTCCTCGCGCCGGCCTTCAAGGCCCGCCTGCTGGGCGTCAGCGGCTGGTTCTCGACCAACATCCTGGGCAACCGCGACGGCGAGGTCCTGGACGATCCCGGCAGCTTCAAGACCAAGGAGGAGTCCAAGCTCAGCGTGCTGGACACCATCCTGCAGCCCGAGCTGTACCCGGACCTCTACGGCAACCTCTTCCACAAGGTGCGGATCAACTACTACCCGCCGCGCGGCGACAACAAAGAGGGCTGGGACAACATCGACATCTTCGGCTGGATGGGCCTGCCCATGCAGATCAAGGTCGACTTCCTCTGCCGCGACTCGATCCTGGCCGCGCCGATCGTGCTGGACCTCGCCCTGTTCCTGGACCTGTCCAAGCGGGCCGGCCTCGGCGGGATCCAGGAGTGGCTGTCGTTCTACCTGAAGAGCCCGGTCACGCCGCAGGGCCTCTACCCCGAGCACGACCTCTTCATCCAGCAGAAGAAGATGAAGAACACGCTGCGCTGGATGATGGGCGAAGAGCTCGTCACCCACCTCGGGCGCGAGTACTACGAAGACCTGTCCCAGGACGATCGCTGACCGCGACGTCCGACGACGACGACGACCACGGGGGCCGGCCGCGAGGCCGGCCCTCCCCGCTTCCGGAAAGGACCCCGGCATGACCCACCCCGCCGGCCCGCCGGCCGACTGGCGCCTCGAGACCCTGGTGGTCGGCCCCCTGCAGATGAACGCCCAGCTGCTGATCGCGCCCGGCGCCGCCGAGGCCGTGCTGATCGATCCGGGCGACGACCCCGACGACCTGCTGGACGCCGTGGCGGACAGCGGCTGCCGGCTGGTCGCCCTGGCCTGCACGCACGGCCACTTCGACCACATCTCGGCCGCGGCCGCGGTCCAGGCGGTCTGGGACCTGCCGCTGCTGCACCACCCCGACGAGGCGGCCCTGATCGCCGGCCTCGCCGCCAGCCGCGCCGCCTACGGGTTCCCGCCGGTGCGGGCGCCGCGCTGCGCGCCGCTGCCGGACGGCGAGCTGCCGTTCGGGGGCGGCCGCCTGCGGATCGCCCACGCGCCCGGCCACAGCCGCGGCCACGTCCTGTTCGTCTGGGAGGGGCACGCCCTGGTCGGCGACGTGATCTTCGCCGGCTCGGTGGGTAGGACGGATCTGCCGGGCGGGGATTTCAGCGTGCTGGAGCGCAGCATCCGTCGCGAGGTCTACACCCTGAACGACGAGACCGTGCTCCATCCGGGGCACGGTCCCGACACGACGGTGGGCCGCGAGCGGCGTTCGAACCCCTACGTGAACGACGCCGACCGCTAGGCGGCTCCGCGCACCAGGTCCGGAATCATGGTTGCGGCGGCTGCGCGGCCAACGCGTTGATCTGCTCTAGCCGGTCGCTGCGCTTCTTCTCCAGCGTCTTGTGGCGCCGCATCAGCTCGCCCTTGATCCAGTCGCGGTACAGCGAGGCCCCGAGGCAGCCGGAGTCGTAGGAGAAGATGCTGTTGAAGGCCGAGGGCGCCTCCTCGATCTTGATGTTGTTGGTGATCATGGTCTTGAACAGGTCGCCCTTGAAGTGGCTCTTCAGCTCCTTCTGCGCGTCCTTGTGGAGGTCGGTCCGCCCGTCCTTCATGGTCACCAGCACGCCGAGCACCTGCAGCCAGACGTTCTGGCGCTCCTGGATGCGCTCGATCAGGGCGCTGAGCTGGTGCATGGTCGAGACGGCCAGGCCGGTGCAGGGCGTCGGGATCAGCGCGTAGTCGGAGGCGACCAGGGCGTTCTGGGTCAGGATGCCCAGGTTCGGCGGCGTGTCGATGATGATCCAGCCGTAGGACGTGGACAGCGCCTGGGTCACCTTGATCAGCCGGTCGGTGAGCTGGGTGCGGGCCATGCTCTCCAGCGACGGGTGGGACGGGATCACGTCGATGTTCTCGTCGAAGACCGTCGAGGTGATGCCGTCCTGGGGCGTGATCGCGCGGCGCAGCACGTCGAAGATCGAGCGCGCCGGCGGCTCGCCGTTCATCTTGCCCAGCAGCGACGAGGAGGCGCAGCCGTGGGGGTCCATGTCGATGACCAGGCAGCTGGACGTGATGTCGCTGTAACGGGTCAGGCCGGCGGCCAGGTTCAGCGCCGTGGTGGTCTTGCCGGTGCCGCCCTTGTGGTTCACGACCGCGATGACGTTTCCCATGGAATCTCCCAACAGGTCGGGACATCGGAGCTCCGGGAATCCGGAGTGAACCGTCAATGATAATGTTCCGAGCCCGCGAAGCAACCTGTATTCGGTTCGGCGCCTCGCGCCTCGCACGGCGAGCGGTTCTTAACCGACGGCCCCGCATCTTGTTGCAGGATGTGTTTCACAAATCGGTTTCGGTTTCGCCGGCTCGACTCGATCCGTGATAATTTACGTTATCGTCATGATCCTAGAAATTCGCGATCAACCTGGCGGTCACGGTCACCAGGTGCTGGGGGCCGAATTCGCGGTAGTCGGACGAGGCCGGGAAGTCCTGTTCCGCCGGCAGGCCGTCCAGGGTGAACTGCTGGATGTGGTCGGCGAGGTCGAGGCCCAGGGACCAGCGGGGGCCCCCGCGGTACGCGAACCCCGCCCCCAGCAGCAGGCCCGGCACGCTCTGGTCGGCCGCGTCGGCCGTGGCGCTGATCCCCGTGTAGGACAGGCCGGCCCGCAGCAGGGGCTGCAGGCGGGTGTCGGTCAGGCGCTGCTCCCAGGCGAGGTCCAGCTGCACCACGTTCCAGCGGTCGTACAGCACCGGCGTGACGAACTGGGAGTCGTTGGCCAGAGCGGCGGCGTCCATCCGGCCGGCCGTCAGGTCGAGGCGCAGCCACCCGCGCGGCGTCAGGCGCTTGGCGGCCGTGAGGCCGAAGGCCGCCGCCTCGTCCAGGGTCACGGTGAAGCGCTTGGCGTTGAAGTCGGCGCCGCCGGCGGGCGGCGACCAGGGCACCGTCAAGTCGTTCGCCACCTGGAACAGGTCCCCGCCGGCCAGCACGCCCGAGGCGACGCCGAAGCACCAACTGATCTCCGTCGTCACCGACTCCACGTCGCTCACGGTCGCGGCGGTCCGGCCGCTGACGGCGCGCCGTGGCGGGTCCTGCGCCGACGCGGCGCCGGCCAGGGACAGGGTCAGCGCCAGCACGGACGCGGTCAGGCTTCGCAGGCGGGCCCCGGTCACGGCTTGGTCTCCGCGGTTTTGGGCTCCGCGGGCTTGGACGCGAAGTGCCTGAAGAGGTCGATCGGCACCGGGAAGATCGTCGTCGAGTTGTTCTCGCGGGCGATCTCGCTCAGGGTCTGCAGGTAGCGCAGCACGATGGCCGAGGGGTCGCTCGAGATGACCACGGCGGCCTCGGCCAGCTTCTGGCTGGCCTGGAACTCGCCGTCGGCGTGGATGACCTTGGAGCGCCGCTCGCGCTCGGCCTCGGCCTGGCGGGCCATGGCGCGCCGCATCTCCTGGGGCAGGTCGACGTCCTTGATCTCGACGGTGCTGACCTCGACGCCCCAGGGCTCGGTCGCCTTGTCGATGATCTCGCGGATCTGCAGGTTGAGCTTGTTGCGCTCGGACAGCAGGTCGTCCATCTCGACCTGGCCCATGACGCTGCGCAGGGTCGTCTGGGCGACCTGCGAGGTGGCGTACAGGTAGTCCTCGACGCCGATGATGGCCATCTCGGGCGACACCACCTTGAAGTAGATGACGGCGTTCACCTTGACCGAGACGTTGTCCTTGGTGATCACGTCCTGCGGCGGCACGTCCATCGGGATGATGCGCAGGCTGACCTTCACCATCCGGTCGATCAGCGGGATCAGCAGGATCAGGCCCGGCCCCTTGACGCGCTGCAGGCGGCCCAGGCGGAAGATCACCCCGCGCTCGTACTCGCGCAGCACGCGCAGCGAGTTGGCCAGCATGAAGAGCACCAGCATCAGGACGGGCAGGAAGGACAGGGTCAGGAACTGCATGGGGGCCTCCGGGTTCAGGCGGGTTCGCGGAAGGAGACGGTCTCCAGCACGGCCCGCAGGCGGCGGAAATCGTCCATCTTCTCGAGCTGCGGCGCGTAGACGAGCAGGTCGAAGCAGTAGACGCGGCCGCCGTCGGGCGCGGCCAGGAAGTAGCAGCGGAACGGGCCGCCGACCTGGGTCTTGGCGTCGACCCAGCTGCCGGCGAGCTTGACGGCGGGCAGGCCGGCCACCGTCTCCTGCGACCACTCGAAGGACGCGGGGTCGATCGTCTCCTGGTGCAGCGCCGCGCCCAGCCGCTCCCGCATGGCGACCAGCGCGCGCTGGTCCGCGAGGCGGGCTTGCGGGTCGGCGGCGGCCTCCCAGCTGACCGTCAGGCCGCGCGTGGAGCCGTCGGTGCGCAGCCACTCGACGCCGGGGAAGCCGCCGGGCTCGCACTGGTTCTCGCGGTAGGCGGCCGGCAGTTCGACGGAGAAGCCGAAGCGCCGCCACTGGCGGGCGGCGGGGTCCGCGAGCAGGCCCTGCGCGCGGTGGTCGGCGACGATGCGGCGGTCGATGTCGGCGGCCAGGGTGTCGCGCATCGACGGCGCCCGGCGGTTCAGGAGCGTGACCAGCGCGTCGGCGTCCTTCGCCACCGCGACGAACGCCACCTGGCCGTGGAGCCAGGGGTTGCGCACGGTGAAGACCTCGCCGCGACCCGACAGGGCTCGTTTCAGGGCTTCCTTGGGCAGCAGCCGCTTGACCGCGCCCTGGACGGGACCGCCGTCGCCCCAGCGCACCGCCACGATCACGTTGCGGTAGTTGCGGGCGCCGCTCCATTTCCCGCCGGCGAAGGTGCGGAAGCGGTACGTGGGCTCGGACTTCAGGACGAACTTCTCGTCCGGCGACAGCAGGCCGCGCGCCCGCTCCAGCAGGGGATCGAGCTGCGGGTCGGACACCACGAGCGCCACGTCGCCGTACGAGCCGACGGCCGAGACCATGGCGTTCTTGCCGCCGCCGCCGCAGCCGGTCAGCGACAGGGCCAGACACAAGCCTGCCGCCCCGAGGATCGCGGCGGCATGGCGGATGGGGATCACGGCGTACCTCGCAACGGACGATCAGCGACCCGGGCTCCGGCCTTGGCTGTCCGCATCAAGGTACGCGATGCCGCGGGCGGCGAGCAACGCCTTTAGTGTCTTGTTCTCGTCGCGCAGGCCGATCAGGCCGGCGCGCAGGCGGGCGTTCTCGGCGCGCAGGGCGGCGGCGTCGTCGAGGCCGGACAGCATGCCGGACGGCAGGGAGACCGGCTGCAGGCGCTCCCCGGTGCGCGCGCGGTCGGCCAGGAGGCCCTGGCTGACCGGCCGGCCGAGGAAGCCGCCGCTGAGCGCCGTGCCGCGGTTGCGGGTTCCGGTCAGGGGCAGGCGGTCCGAGAGGTCCGTCACCAGGCGCGAGGACGTCGTCGGCGAGGCGGTGGGCGTCTCGGCCGCGGCCAGGGTCGCCGCCGGTCGGGCGGACGACTCCACCGAGCGCGGGCCGGAGGGCCAGACCAGCACGGCCACGAGCGCGGTCACGGCCACGCCGGCCAGCGAGGAGGCGGCGAAGCCGCGCCACCAGCCGGCGGCGTTGCGGGGCGCGTCCTCCCAGGGCACGGTCCTGGTCGCGGCGGCTTCCTGCAGGGCGCGGTTGAGGCGCAGCTGGAGCTTCCACTCGAAGGAATCGGCGGGCGACGCGGCGGTCGCCTGCAGCAGGCGGCGACCGACGCCGAGCTCGGCGCGATGATCGCGGCACTCGCCGCAGCGGCCGAGGTGCTCCTCGAAGGCCGGCGTCTTCTCGGCGGGCAGCATCCCGTCCATTTCCTGGCTGATCAACCGTCGTGCCGTGCGGCAGAGCATGGGGATGTCCTCCTCGACGTCGTCACGCGTCCTGGTTGTCTTGTTCCATCCTGGCCTCGAGGAGCTCGAGTTCGGCGAGCAGGTCCTCGTTGCGCAGCAAGGGCTTGATGTTCTGGCGGAAGCGGGTCCGGGCGCGGTTGATGCGCGAGCGCACGGTGCCGAGCTTCAGGCCGGTGACCTGCTGGATCTCCTCGTAGGAGAGCTGTTCCACCTCGCGCAGCAGGAACGGCACCCGGTACCGCTCGGGGATGCGGCTGGTCGCCTCGGCGATCAGCCGGCCCAGCTCGCGGCCCTCGAGCTCGCGCGTGGGATCGGCCACGGGGTCGGCCGGATCCAGCGGGATGTCGCCGTCGTCCTCGGGCGCGGGGTCCAGCACGAGCATCTTCGGCTGACGCTTCTGCTTGCGCACCCGGTTGCGCACCAGGTTGGTGGCGATGGTGAACAGCCAGGTGGAGAAGCGCGCGATCTCGCGGTACTTGTCCGCGTGGATGTACGCGCGGATCAGGGTGTCCTGGGCGAGTTCCTCCGCCTCGACGGGGTCCCCCACCATCCGCAGGATGAAGCTGTACAGCCGCCCCCGGTACCGCCGCACCAGTTCGTCGTAGGCGCGCTTCTGGCCCTGCTGCACGAGCGCGATCAGATCCTCGTCACGCTGCTCGGTCCAGGCGAGCGGGCCGTGACGGCCGGGATCGGGATGCTTCTCGTTCAGGTACACCGTGTCGCTCCTGGCGGCGGGGGGGGTGTCGACGGCAGGGGGGTCAACACCGGGGGCGTCGCGCCGGTTCCCGTCGGAATCGTCGGGGCGGCTCATCGGCCGGCGCTTTCGTCGAGGACCTCGCCCAGGGGCCACAGGGGCAGCAGCACGTCGAAGGGGTCTCCCCGCCGCGAGTCCAGCCGGGGCGGCTCCAGCGCGAGGGTCGCCGCGTGGCGCCGCGATTCGAGCCGCACGCCGCCGTCCGGGGCGATGTCCACGCGCCAGCTCTCGCCGGCGCCGCCGCGACCCAGGCCCCGCTGAGCGAGGTCGCGGGCGAGGGGCGAGCCTCCCCCGTCGTCGGGAGGCCAGACCAGCAGGCGCGGGGCCGCCCGGGACGCGCGGACCTCCCAGGGCGTGCGCCCGGCGCCGACGGCGCCGGCGGGCCGTTCCCGCCAGACGGCCGGCGCGACCGCCGCGCGAACCGGATCGCTCCCGGCGGTCGCCAGCGCGAGCAGGGCGGCGAGCCGCTCGGCCTGCGCAGGTTCGAGCGTGCGCAGGGGTCCGTCCCAGGCCTGCAGGACGACCGAACCGTCGCCCGGCGCGACCGCCGTCCAGCCCTCCCCCAGACGGCCCAGGACCGCCGCCGCCGTCCCGGTCTCGGGATCGCCGGGCTCGGTCCGCGCCAGGTCGAGGCGCCAGGCTCCGTCGGGGCAGCGCACCCAGGCCGCGGTGCCGAGGGCCTCCCCCACCGGGGCCTCGATCCGCCAGCCGGTGACGCCGAAGTCCAGGTCGCACGTCGTCGGCTCCGGTTCGGCGGCGGCGGCGACGCCGAGCCAACCGGCCACGAACACGGCGACGGCTGTCCGCTGGCGCCGTCTCATCGTGCGCCGCTTTCCGTCGCAGCAGGCTGGAGCTCCTTCAGGACCGCATCGAGGGTCGCGCTGTCGCCGCCGGACGCCCGCGCGCGCAGGAACACCTCGTAGGCGCGATCGTGGCGTCCGAGTTCCAGCAGCACCATCCCGAGGTGCTCGAGGATCACCGGGTCTTCCGGCAAGGCGTTGGCGGCGCGGACGAGGTAGTCGAAGGCGTCCAGGTGCTGACCGCTGCGGTGCAGCAGCCAGCCCAGGGAATCCAGGTAGGCGGGGTTCTCGGGTTCGCTCTTCAGGGCGGCGCGGATCAGGCCCTCCGCGCGCGGCAGGTCCCGGTCGTGGTCGGCGAGGGTGTAGCCCAGGGCGTTCTGGACGACGTGGTCGTCGGGTTGCTCCGCGAGCAGGGTTTCCAGGGCCGCCATCGCCGCGTCGGGACGCCCCGTCTCCTCGCAGGCCAGCGAGAGGTTCAGCAGGGCGTTGCGTCGCAGCTCGGGATCCTCGGCGGCGCGCTCGTAGAAGACGATCGACGTCTCGTGATCGCCCAGGCCCTGGTACGTCGCGCCGAGCATCATCCGCACCGAGAGCGGGGCGTCTTCGGTCAGCAGCGACGCCGCCCGGTCCGCCAGCTCCCGCACCTCGCGCACCGGCCCCTGGTCGCCGCGCTCGGAGGCGCGGCCCGTGAACAGGTCCGGATGGCGTCGGCTGAGGATGGAGATCAGGGCCAGCAGGTTGTCGGGATCGGCGTCGCCGAGCGCCACGGCGCGGCGGATCTCGGCCTCGCCCGCCTCCAGATCGCCGCGGCCGGCCAGGAACTCGCCGAGGAACAGGTGCGGTCGCGCGGCCTCGGGCCAGCGCTGGACGATCGCCCGCGCCAGCGCGATGGCCCGCTCCCAGGCGTCGGCGCGGGCGTGCAAGCGGCTCAGCTGGAGCGCCGCGCCGAGGTCCAGGGCGTCCTGCTCCCACATCGGCTGCAGCAGGGCGACGGCCGCGGCCTCGCGCCCGGCCTGGGCGATCATGCCGGCGGTGAGTTCGACCCAGGCTTGGCCCTCCCCGCGCGCGACCATGATGCTGTCGCCCGCGATCGCGACGGTCATGGCGTCGCCGTCGCGCTGGTTGTCCACGAGGTGCTGGATCCGGCCCAGGCGGAGCGAACGCGAGGCCGGCTTCGCGACCAGGCCTTCGGTCCAGAGCGCGGCGGCCTCCTCGGGGCGGTTCAGCAGGGAGGCGAGCTCGGCCATCGCCCCGTAGATCCGCTCCAGGTGGGCGGGATGCCGCGGCAGGGCCTTGCGGTACGCCGCCATGGCCTCGGCCCAGGCGTGCGTGCGCAGCAGCAACTCGGCTTCGACCAGATCCAGACGGGTCGAGTCGGGATGGGCCCGACGGCAGGCGTCCAGGGTGTCGCGGGCGTCGGCGAAACGCTCCTGGGCCACCTCCAGGCCGATGAGCCGCTCCCAGCCGTCGTAGGCGTCGGGGTGGTCCAGCACGATCCGCCGGGCGACGTCCGTCGCGTCGCGCAGGTAGCCGATCTCCTGCAGCACGTCGCGGTAGGTGCGGGCGAACGTCAGCTCGTCCGGACTCATGCGGTAGGCCTGGGCCAGGAAGGGCAGGGCCCCGGCCAGATCGCCCTCGGCCAGAAGGGTCGAGCCGACCATGTAGCCGGTGGTGGCGCCCTGGGGGATGGGGTCGAGGTCCGCGCCGCCCGCTTCGGCGCCGGCGCTGTCGGGCGAGGCGCCGGTGGGCAGCGCGGCCATGGGCACCACGGCGGCGGCGACGAGCGGCCAGGCGGCCAGGGCGAGGATCAGGGCGATGGTGATCGGCGCGTGTCGCGGCAAGGGCGTTCCTTTGCGTCAGGATCTGGAGTCCGGCGCCGCGTCGAGCAACGACGGCTCCTGCGCCAGGCGCTTCAGGGCACAGCCGGCCGCCTCCTGCTCGGCGCTCTTCTTGTTCGCGCCCTGACCGGTCCCCAGCACGCGGTCGCCGAACAGGACCTCCACGGTGAAGACGCGCTCGTGGTCGGGACCCGTCGTCTCCAGGACCCGGTAGCGCGGCGGCACGCGATGGCGGGCCTGGATGATCTCCTGCAGGCGGCTCTTGTCGTTGGCCAGCGTGCGGTGCTCCAGGATCTCGTCCGCGTGGTCGAACAGCCAGCGCTCGATGACGCCCTCGGCCGCCTCGAGGCCGCCGTCGAGGTACACCGCGCCGATGATCGCCTCGACGGCGTCGGCCAGGATGCTGTCGCGGTCGCGACCGCCGGTGGCGGCCTCGCCGCGGCTCATCAGGATATGGTCGCCCAGTTCGAGGCGCTGCGCCACCCGGGCCAGGCTCGCCCCGCAGACGAGCTTCGACTTCAGGCGGGTCAGGTCGCCCTCCTCCAGTTCCGGGTACTCCCGGAAGAGGTAGGTGTTGGTGACCAGACCCAGCACGGCGTCGCCGAGGAATTCGAGGCGCTCGTTGGCTTCGATGCGGTCGTCGCCGTAGGCATGCAGGTGGGAGCGGTGGACCAGGGCCTGGCCGAGCAGGCAGGGATCGCGGAAGCGGTACGACAGCATGGTCTCGACGGCGGCGGCGGCCAGCAGGCGGGATTCGGCGTCCAGCCGCGCCGGCGCCTCGCCCGCGGCGCCGCGGGGCGCACGCCCGCGCCGCGGGCCCGCGAACAGCCTGGAAACGAATCGCCGCCACGAGGCCATGGCGCCTCCCCGGCCGACAGGGATCAATCCGGCCAGCGTTTCAAGCACAGGGACACGTTGTGCCCGCCGAAGCCGAGCGAGGTCGACAGCGCCGCCCCGATCGTGCGCGGGACCGCCGCGTTGGGGCAGTAGTCCAGGTCGCACTCGGGGTCGGGATGGCTGTAGTTGATCGTCGGCGGCAGGATCCCTTCCTTCAGCGCCAGGGCGGTGAAGGCGGCCTCGATGCCGCCCGCGGCGCCCAGCAGGTGCCCGGTCATGGACTTGGTCGAGGAGACCGCCAGCCGGCGCGCGTGCTCGCCGAAGAGGTCGCGGATGGCCAGGGTCTCGATCTTGTCGTTGAACGGCGTGCTGGTGCCGTGCGCGTTGATGTAGCCGATGTCGGTCGGGGCCAGGCCGGCGGCGGCCACGGCCAGGCGCATGGCGTTGCGCGCGCCCTTGCCCTCGTTGTCGGGCTGGGTCATGTGGAAGGCGTCGGCGGTCATGCCGTAGCCGGCCACTTCGGCCAGGATGACGGCGCCGCGGGCGCGGGCGCGCTCCAGTTCCTCGAGCACCAGGATGCCGGCGCCCTCGCCCAGCACGAACCCGTCGCGCTCGGCGTCGAAGGGGCGGCTGGCGTGGGCGGGATCGTCGTTGCGCGTCGACAGCGCCTTCATGGCGCTGAAGCCGGCCATGGCCATCGGGCAGACGCTGGCCTCGCTGCCCCCGGTGATCATCAGGTCGGCGGTGCCGTTGGCGATGTGCTCGTACGCCAGGCCGATGGCGTGCCCGGCCGAGGCGCAGGCCGAGACGGTGGCGTAGTTGGGGCCGCGGAAACCGTGGGCGATCGAGACCAGGCCCGAGGCCATGTCGGCGATCATCATCGGGATGAACATGGGCGACACGCGCGACGGGCCCTTCTCGAGCAGCTTGGCGTGCTGCTCCTCGAAGGTCTGGAAACCGCCGATGCCCGAGCCGATCAGCACGCCGGCCCGCTCGGGGTCGACATCGCCGGGCGCGGCCTGGGCCATCGCCTCGGCCGCGGCGCAGACCGCGAACTGGGCGTAGCGGTCGGCCTTGCGGGCGTCCTTGAGGTCCATGGCCACGGTCGGGTCGAAGCCCTTCACCTCGCCGGCGAAGGTCACGCGGTGATCCGTCGTGTCGAAGGACGTGATCGGGGCGATGCCGTTGGTCCCGGCCAGGATCGCGCGCCACGTCTCGTCGCGCGTGAGGCCCACGGCGGTGATCAGCCCGAGGCCCGTGATCGCTACCCTGCGGCGTTCCATGCCATCCTCCCTGCATATACGGATCGCCCCGGTCCGTGACGGCGGGTCCGCAGGACCGGGGACGGTTCGCTCACGGAAAGGGCGCGGCTACGCGTCCAGATGCGACTCGAGGTAGTCGATCGCATCCTGCACGGTCCGCAGCTTCTCCTGGTCCTCTTCCGGGATCGTGATGTTGAAGACCTCTTCGAGGTCCATCACGAGCTCGACGGTGTCCAGGGAGTCGGCCCCCAGATCGTCGGTGAACGAAGCTTCGGGTGTGATCTGTTCCGGATTCACCGAAAGCTTGCGCTCGATGATCTCGTAGACCTTTTCCTGAATGGAGCTCATGTCAGCCGTTCCCTCCTTGGGAAGGTTTCACGTGACCATGCCGCCGTCGACCACGAGCGTCTGCCCGGTGATGTAGGCGGCATCCTGCGACAACAGGAAGGCGACGGCTCCGGCGACGTCCTCGCCCTGGCCGAAGCGCTTCAACGGGATGTCCCCGAGCATGCCGGCGCGCACCGCATCTGGCAGGCCCGCCGTCATGTCCGTTTCGATGAAGCCGGGCGCCACCGCGTTGCAGGTGATCGCTCGACCGCCCAGCTCGCGGGCCACGGACTTGGTGAAGGCGATGACGGCCGCCTTGCTCGCCGCGTAGTTGGCCTGGCCGGCGTTGCCGGTGAGGCCGATCACCGAGGTGATGTTGACGATCCGTCCGATTTTCTGGCGCATCATAGATGCGGTGACGGCCTTTGTAAAGTAGAAGGTCCCCGTCAGGTTGACGTCGAGCACCTCGCGCCAGGCGGCGTCGGACATGCGCACCAGCAGCCCGTCGCGGGTGATCCCGGCGTTGTTGACCAGGCCGTAGACCGGACCGAGTTCCTGCTGGACCCGGCCGACCACCGTTTCCACCGCCTCGTAGCTGGACACGTCGCCCGGCAGCACCAGGTGCCGGCCGGCGCCGGGCAGCGAGGCGGCGACCCCGGCCAGGGCGTCGGCGTTGCGGGCCACCAGGGCCAGGTCGTAGCCGTCCGCCGACAGGCGCCGGGCGATCGCCGCGCCGATGCCCCGGCTGGCGCCGGTGACGATCACGATGCGGTTGCTCACGGGTCGTCCTTCCGCTAACGGCCGGGTCGGGCCGGGATTATGCCAACAGGCCCCGGACGGTGTCCAGAACGTTGTCCAGCTCCTCGGCCGTGCCCACCGCCAGGAACGTCACCTCGGGGAATTCCCGCTTGGCCAGGTTGGACAGCACCTTGCCGGGCCCGACCTCCAGCACGACGCGGGGGCGCTCCCCCGTCGCGGCGCCGGACACCAGGGCCGCCAGGCTCTCGTGCCAGCGCACCGGCGAGGTGAGCTGCCGCCGGAAGCCCTCGCGCAGCTGTGCCGCGGTCGTCGACGGGGCGGCCGTCACGTTGGCGACCAGGGGCGCCTCGGGGTCCGCGATCGCGACGTCGGCGAGGTGGTCGGCGAAGCTGTCCGCCGCGCCCGACAGCAGCGGCGAATGGAAGGCGCCGCTGACGTTCAGCCGCAGGGCCCGCTTCGCGCCGGCCGCCTTGAGCGCCTCGCAGGCGGCGTCGACGGCCGCGATCTCGCCGGAGATGGCGATCTGGTTGGACGAGTTGTGGTTGGCCAGCACGACCACGCCGGCGCTGCCGGCGACCTCGGCGCAGACCCGCCGCACGGCGTCGGCGTCGAGGCCCATGATCGCCGCCATGGTGCCGGGGCGCTCCTGCCCCGCGGCGAACATCAGCTCGCCGCGGCGCCGCACCAGGGCCAGGCCGTCGCGCGGCGACAGCGCGCCCACCGCCACCGCGGCCGAGAACTCGCCCAGCGAGTGGCCGGCGACGACGCTCGGCGCGATCCCCAGTTCGCGCAGTTCCAGCGCGACGGCGACCGAGTGGGCGAGGATGGCCGGCTGCGCGTTCCAGGTCTCGGTGAGCGTCGCCTCGGGGCCCTCGCGCATCACGCGCGTGAGCGCGAAGCCCAGCGCGTCGTCGACGGTCGCCAGGAAGGCGGCGCCGGGTCCGCCGCGGGCGGCCAGGTCGCCGGCCATGCCGACGGACTGCGAGGCCTGCCCCGGGAACAGCATGGGAACCTTGAACATCGCCGGCCTTTCGCGGGTTGGGGGTCAGGCGCGCCCAGCCAGCCGCTGCTGCAGCAGGCCCGGCAGGTCGAGTCTGGCCATGCGGCCCGCGGCCAGCACCGCGCTCTGGATCGCGCGGGCGGGGCTGGCGCCGTGGCAGATGATGGAAGAGCCGCGCACGCCCAGCAGCAGGGCGCCGCCGGTGGACGTGTAGTCGAGGCGGTGCAGCAGGCCGCGCAGGCCCTCCCCCGCGTCGGCGGCGCCGCCGGCGAGGAACTGCCGGGCCGCCGTCTGCAGGAAGCCCCCGAAGCCCTCGACGAGCTTCAGCGCGATGTTGCCGGTGAAGCCGTCGGTGACCACGACGTCGGCCGCGCCGTCCAGCAGGTGCCGGCTCTCCACGTTGCCGACGAAGTTCAGCGGGGCGTCGCGCAGCAGGGCGTGGGCCTGGACGCAGAGCTCGGTGCCCTTGGTCGGCTCCTCGCCGATGTTCAGCAGGCCGACGCGCGGCGTCTCGACGTCCATCAGGCGGCGCGCGTACTCGTCGCCGAGCAGCGCGAAGACCAGCAGGTGCTCGGGGGTGCACTGCACGTTGGCGCCGACGTCCAGCAGCAGGAAGCGGCCGTTCAGGGTGGGGATGCCGGTCGCGATCGCGGGGCGGTCGACGCCCTCGAGGCGTCCGAGGATCATCAGGCTGGCGGCGACCTGCGCGCCGGTGCTGCCGGCGCTGACCACCGCCTGCACGCGGCCCTCGCGGTGGTCCCGGGTGGCCCGCACGATGGGAGCGTCGGGGCGGCCCTTGACCGCCGCGGCCGGCGATTCGCCCATCTCGATGCGGTCGCGGCAGGCCACGACCTCGATGGGCAGGTCGCGCGCGCCGAGGTCGTCGAGCTGGGCGTCCAGGGTGTCGGGGTCGCCGTAGAGGGCCAGGGCCAGTCCGGGCTCGGCGCGTGCGGCCGCCACGGCGCCCGGCACCACCGCGGTGGGGCCGAAGTCCCCGCCCATGGCGTCCACGGCCACGACCACCTTGCGCGGCGCATTGCCGTCCATGCCCGACCTCCTTGCCGGCTCCCGGAACCGCCTGGCTCTTCCCCGCTAGCTCTTTTCGACCACGATCACTTCACGGGCGCCGTAGTGGCCGCACGCGCGGCAGACGCGGTGGGGGCGACAGGGCGCGCCGCAATGCGCGCACTTCGACGCGCTGGGGGTGGCCAGGTGCCAGTGCGCGCGGCGGGTGCCCTTGCGCATGTGGCTCGTCTTTTTCTTGGGAACAGCCATCTCGATGCCTCGCTTCCGGTGTTCAGGAATCCAGTCCGTCCCAGCGCGGGTCGGCGGGTTCCCGGGGGCAATCGCAGTCTTTCCGGTTACGTTCCGCCCCGCAGGTGGGGCAGATCCCCAGGCAATCCTCGCGGCAGACCCGCTTGATCGGCAGGTCCAGCAGCGCGGCCTCGCGCAGGGGCTCGTCCAGGTCGATCTCGCCGCGCGCCTGGTGCAGGATCCAGGTGTCGGGCGTTTCCTCGTCGGGTGTCCCCGGCTTCGACCGGATGACCTGGATGTCGACGCCCGCCTCGTAGGCCAGCGTGAAGGCCTCCAGGCAACGGTCGCACACCGCCGGGCTGGACACCGCCAGGACGCCGGCGACCAGGACGCGGCTGTCGACGTTGTCCACCGCCAGCTCGCCGACGACGGTCAGACCCGTCCCGCCGCCCTCCTCGTCCTCGACGAGGAAGGTCAGCTCCACCTCCAGGGCGGAGCGGCCGAAGGGCAGGGTGTCCAGGTTCAGCTTCATTCCGGGCGCACGCCCGCGTCCGGTCCGGGCCCGCCCCGGCCCGGCGCCGTGCAAGCGCACCACGTTACGAGTGCGACCGTCGTCTGTCAAGACGCCCGGCCCTGCCCCCGGCCCTCGCCGAAGACGATGCCGATCTCGCGCAGGGCGTTTTCCGGCGAATCCGAGGCGTGAACGGCGTTCTGGGACAGCGACGCCCCGTACAGGTCGCGCAGGGTGCCGCAGGCGGCGTCGCGGGGGTTGGTCGAGCCGACCAGTTCCCGCAGCTTCACCACGGCCTGGTCGCGCTCCAGGTGGATCGCCACCACCGGCCCCGACGCGATGTAGTCCACCAGTTCGGGGAAGAACGGCCGCTCGCGGTGGACGGCGTAGAATTCCTCCACCGTGGCCCGGCTCAGGCTCTTGAGCGCCAGGTTGCGGATGCGGAAGCCCGCCCGCTGCACGTGGGCCAGGATCGCGCCGACCTGCTGGGTCTCGGCGGCGACGATCTCCGGCTTGATCATCATGTAGGTCTGCTCCAACTCATCGTCCTTTCGACGGTCCGGTTCAACGCTTCCAGATCTGCTGCAGCAGCGGCACCACGTCCGCCGGGCGGTCGGCGACCGGGATGCCGGCCGACTCGAGCGCCTTCTTCTTCTCGGCCGCCGTGCCGGCGCCGCCGGACACGATCGCGCCGGCGTGGCCCATCCGCTTGCCCGGGGGCGCGGTGCGCCCGGCGATGAACGACACGACCGGGATCTTCATGTTGGCCTTCACGAAGTCGGCGGCCCGCTCCTCGGCGTCGCCGCCGATCTCCCCGATCATGACCAGGGCCTGCGTCGCGGGGTCGGCGTGGAACGCCTGCAGGGCGTCCATGAAGTTCGTCCCGATGACCGGGTCGCCGCCGATGCCCAGGCACGTCGTCTGGCCCAGGCCCGCGCGGGTCAGGGCGTCGACGACCTCGTAGGTCAGCGTCCCGCTGCGCGAGATCAGGCCGACCGGCCCGGGCGCCACGATGTTGGTGGGCATGATGCCGAGCTTGGCCTTCTGCCCGGGGTTGATGAAGCCGGGGCAGTTGGGCCCGACCAGGCGCACGCCGCGCTCGGCGAGGTAGGGCATGACCTTGACCATGTCCAGGGTCGGCACGCCCTCGGTGATGCAGACCACCAGCTTGCAGCCGGCGTCGGCCGCCTCGAAGACGGCGCCGGCGGCGCCGGCCGGGGGCACGAAGATGACCGAGGCCTCGGCGCCCGTGGCGGCGACCGCGTCCTTGACCGTGTCGAAGACCGGCACCTTCCCCTCGAAGGTCTGGCCGCCGCGGCCCGGCGTGACACCGGCCACGATGTTGGTGCCGTAGCCGAGCATGGACTTCGCGTGGAAGCTCCCGTCGCGGCCGGTGATGCCCTGGATCAGGATCTTCGTCTGGTCCGTGCAGAAAATCGCCATGATTCGCTCCTGTTCGTGTGTCCGGCGGCCGACCGCCCGGCGCTACTTGCCGGCGAGTTCGAGGGCCTTCTGCACGGCTTCGTCCATGGTGGCGGCCCCGACCAGGTCGGTCTTGGCGAGCAGCTCGCGGGCCTCGGCCTCGTTGGTGCCGGTCAGGCGCACCACGATGGGCACCTTGATCTCCATGCGCTCGGTGGCGGCGATGATCCCGCGGGCGACGTCGTCGCAGCGCGTGATGCCGCCGAAGATGTTGAACAGGATCACCTCGACGTTCGGGTCGCCCAGGATGATGCGCAGCGCGTTGACGACCTTGTCCGGGTTGGAGCTGCCGCCGATGTCCAGGAAGTTGGCGGGGCGGCCGCCGTAGTACTGCACGAGGTCCATGGTCGCCATCGCCAGGCCGGCGCCGTTGACCAGGCAGCCCACGTTGCCGTCGAGCTTCACGAAGGAGAGGTCGGCCTCGCGGGCCATCCGCTCGCTGGGGTTCTCCTCGTCCAGGTCGCGCAGCGCGGCGAAGCCCGGGTGTCGGAAGAGCGCGTTGTCGTCCAGGTTGATCTTGGCGTCGATCGCCTTGCCCACGCCCTGGTCGGTGAAGATGAAGGGGTTGATCTCGGCCAGGCTGGCGTCGGCGGCCAGGAAGGCCTTGTAGAGCTTCTGCATGGCGTCGGCGAGCTGGCGCGCCCGCTTCACGTCCGGGTCCAGCCGCAGGGCCACGGCCATGGCCTCGTGGTCGAGCAGGCCGAAGCGCGGGTCGATGGCGTGCTTGAGGATGGCCTCGGGCTTCTCGACGGCCACCTTCTCGATCTCCACGCCGCCCTCGGCGCTGGCCATCAGCAGCACGCGCCGGCTGGCGCGGTCCACGAGCATCCCGAGGTAGAACTCCGCGGCGATGGTCTCGGCCGGGGTCACCAGCACCTTGCGCACGGTGTGGCCCTTGATGTCCATGCCCAGGATGTTGCCCGCGTGCGTGCGCACGTCGTCCTCGGTCTTGCAGAACTTGACGCCGCCCGCCTTGCCGCGGCCGCCGGCCAGGACCTGGGACTTGACCATCACGGGCAGCCCGAGCCCGCGCGCGAGCGACAGGGCCTCCTCGACGGTCGTGGCGATCCCGCCCGGCGGCACCGTCAGGCCCGCGTCGCGGAACAGGTCCTTCGCCTGGTACTCGTGGATGTTCAATGGACGACCTCCGGCTGTGAATCATGAACAGCGCCCGGGACGGAAAAACGGGGGAGGGCGTCGGCCCTCCCCCGCCGTCGCGTCACGCGGTGAACTTGCGCAGGACCTCGACCAGGTCGGGCTTGCCGATCTCCTGCAGGTCGTAGCCGACACGGACCGTCGGCTTGCGGATCTTCACGATGCGATTCAGGTCGATGGGCGTGCCGATGACCACCGCGTCGCACTCGACCGCGTTGATCGTGGCCTCGAGATCGCGGACCTGCTCCTCGCCGTAACCCATGGCCGGCAGCAGGGCGCCGATCTCGGGGTAGATCGCGAAGGTCTCCGCGAGCTTGCCCTTCACCCAGGGGCGCGGGTCCACGAGGTCGGCCGCGCCGGCGCGCATGGCCGCGATCACGCCCGCGCCGTAGGTCATGCCGCCGTGGGTCAGGGTCGGGCCGTCCTCGACCACCAGCACGCGCTTGTCGCGGATCAGCTCCGGGTGGTCGATGGTCAGCGGCGACGCCGCCTCGATGATCAGGCAGTCCGGGTTGATGCTGCGCACGTTCTGGCGCACGGTCTCGATGTTCTCGAACTCGGCCTCCACGACCTTGTTGATGATCACGACGTCGGCCAGGCGCACGTTGGTCTCGCCGGGGTAGTACGTCAGCTCGTGGCCGGGGCGGTGCGGGTCGGCGACCACCACCAGCAGGTCGGGCTTGTAGAAGGGCGTGTCGTTGTTGCCGCCGTCCCAGAGGATGACGTCGGCCTCCTTCTCGGCCGCGCGCAGGATCTTCTCGTAGTCCACGCCGGCGTAGATGACGCTGCCGCGCGCGACGTGGGGCTCGTACTCCTCCATCTCCTCGATGGTGCAGTCGTGCTTCTTGAGGTCCTCCACGGTCGCGAAGCGCTGGACGGCCTGCTTCTCGAGGTCGCCGTAGGGCATGGGGTGGCGCACCGCGACGACCTTCTTGCCGGCCGCCTGCAGGATCTCGGCGATGCGGCGCGTGGTCTGGCTCTTGCCGCAGCCGGTGCGCACCGCGCAGATGGCGATCACGGGCTTGCTGCTCGGCAGCTGCGTGAGGCGCTCGCCCAGGAGCTTGAAGTCGGCGCCGCAGGAGTTCACCAGCGCCGCCTTGTGCATGACGTCCTCGTGGGCCACGTCGCTGTAGGAGAACAC
Source organism: Gemmatimonas sp. (assembly GCA_013824755.1). Lineage (GTDB taxonomy): Bacteria > Krumholzibacteriota > Krumholzibacteriia > LZORAL124-64-63 > LZORAL124-64-63 > PNOJ01. The sequence continues at coordinate 21,540 of PNOJ01000011.1, read as the reverse complement.
GCAGCAGGCGACGCCGTGCTCGGCGATCAGGTCGGGCAGGTCCGCCTCGGCGTGGATGGGGATGCCCTGCGGGTAGAGGCGCCCCGCCAGCGCGGCGGGGTAGCGGCGTCCGTCGATGTCGGGGATCTGGGCGGCGGTGAACGCCACCACCTCGTACTTGTCGTCGTCGCGGAAGACGCAGTTGAAGTTGTGGAAGTCGCGTCCGGCGGCGCCGATGATGACGATCTTCTCCCTGCTCATGTCAGCCTCTTTTATGTAAACGTGTGCGCGTGACACGAATCCTCCCCCTGCCGCTGCGCAAGGCGGCGACCGTCGCCGGTTCAGGGGAGACGCTTCACGGCGGCGATGATGGCGGTCGTGGAACGGCCCGCGCGCATGGACACGCGCACGACGTCGCCCCCCCAGCTCCGCACCTCAGCGGCGCCGACGATGTCCGTCTCGGCGTACTCGGCGCCCTTGACCAGGACGTCCGGCCGCGCCAGCTGGATCGTCTCCAGGGGCGTCGGCTCGCCAAAGATGGTCAGCGCGCCGACGGGGCGCAAGTGGGCCAGGACGGCCAGGCGGTCGGGCAGGGGGACCAGGGGGCGTTCGGGGCCCTTCAGGGCGCTGACCGAGGCGTCGTCGTTGACCGCCACCAGCAGGACGTCCCCCAGGGCGGCCGCCTCGGCCAGGTACTCGACGTGGCCGCGGTGCAGCAGGTCGAAGCAGCCGTTGGTGAAGACGAGGCGGCGGCCGGCGCGGCGCAGCTCGGCGGCCCAGGCGGCCAGGTCCGCGCGGGGCACCACCGGCGCCGGGGCGGTCACGTGCGCCGGGGGGGTCACTTGCGCACCGCTTCGCGGATCTGGGCAGCGGTGATCGTCGCGGTGCCCAGCTCGCGCACGGCCAGGCCGGCGGCGTGGTTGGCGAGGTTGGCGGCGTCCAGGTAGGCGGCGCCCGCCGCCAGCGCCGCGGCGTAGACGGCGATGACCGTGTCGCCGGCCCCGGTGACGTCGAAGACCTCGCGGGCCTCGGTCGGCAGGTGGTGCTCGGCGCCGCCGCGCTCGAACAGCGCCATGCCGTGCTCGCCCCGGGTGATCAGGACGCAGCCGGCGCCGGTGCGGGCCAGCAGTTCGGCGCCGGCGGAGCGCAGGTCGGCCGGGTCGTGGATCGCGATGCCCGTGGCCTGGCCGGCTTCCTTCTGGTTCGGCGTGAGCGAGGTGCAGCCGCGGTACTGGGTGTAGTCGCCGCGCTTGGGGTCGACCACCACCGGCACGCCGGCGGCCGCGCCGGCGTCCAGGATCTCCCGCAGCAGGGCGTCGGCGAGCACGCCCTTGCCGTAGTCCGACAGCACGATCCCGTCGAACGGTCCCATCCGGCGCAGCCGTGCGGCCAGTTCGGCCAGCGTCGCCTCCCCCAGCGGCTCGTCCGACTCGACGTCGGCGCGCACGACCTGCTGGCTGTGGGCGATGATGCGGGTCTTGAGCGTGGTGCGGCGGCCGGCGAGGCGCAGCAGGCCGTCGTCCGGGATGCCCGCGTCGGCCAGCAGTTCGGCCAGGCGCTGCGACGTCGCGCCGTCGCCCGCGACCGCGACCAGGGCCACCTCGGCGCCCAGGGCGCGGATGTTGGCGGCCACGTTGGCCGCGCCGCCCAGCTTGTCGGTCTCGCGGCGCAGCCGGACCACCGGCACGGGCGCCTCGGGGCTGATGCGCTCCACCTCGCCCCAGAGGAAGCGGTCGAGCATGGCGTCGCCGACGACCGCCAGGCGCAGCCCGGCCAGCCGGTCGAGGATGTCGAGGCTGCGGGAGGGCATGTCGGCTCCAGGGAGGGGGTTGGCGTCCGGTCGCGCCAGGAAGCTATCACCGCGGCCCGGCGCCGTCAACGGGGCTGGCTCTCGGTGCGGCCGTGCGCTATCATGCGACGGTCGACGAGAACAGCGAACCGGAGGCGACACCTTGGAAAAGAACCAGACGGCGCCGGCGCAGCAGCTCAGCGTGGAGCTCGATCCCGACGTCGCGCACGGGACCTACACCAACCTGGCCCTGATCACCCATAGCCCGAGCGAGTTCGTCGTGGACTTCGCCCGCATGATGCCCGGCCTGCCCAAGGCCAAGATCCACGCCCGGATGATCATGACCCCGCAGAACGCCAAGGGCCTGCTCAAGACGCTCGAAGCGAACATCCGGCGCTACGAGGAGACCCACGGCGAGATCAAGCTGCCCGGCCTGCCCGGCAAGGACCTCGGCTTCCACGCCACCGACAGCCGCAACTGAGGTTCAGTCGACCAGCCGCCGGAACCGCGCCGCCGCCAGCACGAGCAGCACCGCGAGCATCCCCGCCAGGGCGGCCAGGTGGGCGGCGTTTCCGGCGAGACCCCAGCCGCGCCCGATCATGTTGTGGAAGATCGTCACGGCCTGCCCCGTGGGCAGGGCCATGGCGATCTTCTGCATGAAGCCGGGCACGACCTCCAGCGGCCACCAGAGGCCGCCCAGGGAAGCCAGCAGCATCGAGGCGGTCATGCCCAAGCCGTCGGCCTGCCCCGGCGTGCGGCAGAACGTCGCCACGCACAGCGCCAGCGCCGAGCTGACGGCGGTGAACAGCACCATCGTCAGGACCAGCGCACCGGGGCTGCCTCCGTAATCCATCCCCGGCAGCAGCAGGTTCAGGCCCAGCAGGACGGCCGCCTGGACCAGCCCCACGGCCAGCGGCCCCAGGAACAGGCCCGTCGCCAGCAGCCACGGCGACGCCGCCGCCAGGCGCAGGCGCCGCAGCGTGCCGTTGCGGCGCTGCGTCACGACGTCGCGCACGCTCATCAGCATGAACATCAACACGAACATGAGCGTGTAGCTGGGGCCGGTGTGCTGGAAACCGCTGGTGAACCCGGTCAGGGCGCTCGGCTGCGGTTCGCCGCCGAGCCGGCCGAGGGTGCGGACCTCCAGCGTGATGCGGGGATCGCGCCAGATCGAGTCGAAGCGCGCCTCGTCGAAACCGGCCTCGGCGCGGCGGCCGGCGGACAGGAATTCCAGCCGCAGCACGGCCTCCTCCAGGGCGGTGCGCACGGTCTGGGCCGAGGCGCGGTCGGGGTCGTAGGCCAGCGAGAGCGCGGCCGGCAGGCCCAGAGCCAGGTTCGCGTCGAAAGCGGCCGGGATGTGCAGCGACGCGGTCCGCCTCCCGGCGTCGACCAGGGAGCGGGCCAGGTCCCAGGAGCCCGCGCTGTCGGCCACGACGATGCGGTAGTTCTCATGGCCGCCGAGGGCCGCGATCAGGGCGCCCGAAGCCGGCCCCCGGGACTCGTCGTAGACCGTCACCTCGGGCGCCTCCGGCGCGCCGCCTCCCATGTCGCCGAAGATCATCCCCATCAGCACGGTGAACATCAGCGGCATGCCGAAGAGCCAGAAGAGGTTCGACCGGTCGGCCACGACCTGCCGCACGTGCAGGGTCACCAGGGCCTGGATCACTCCCGTGTTCACAGCAGGCCCGCCTTTCCGCCCCGGCGCCGGTAGATCGCCACGGCGACCGCCAGCATCACCGCCGCGATCCCGAACAGGACGGCGACGCGCGGCAGGATGTCGCCCACGCCGCGGCCGTGCACGGCGATGTCGTTGAACGTGCGGTTGGCCCAGTAGTTGGGCGTGAAGCGGCCCGCCGCCTGCAGCACCGCCGGCATCTGGTCGACGTTGATGAAGTTGCCGCCGACCATCGCCATGAACAGCGTGACGCCCGTGGAGATGCTGCCCATCTGCTTCTCGTTCGAGGTCAGCAGCGCCAGGGGCAGGAACAGCGAGGCCAGCATCGCGCTGGTGGCGACCGCGGCCAGGGGCAGGGCCAGGGGATCCGGGCCGAGGCTCATCCGGAACAGCAGCCGGCCCGCCGCGAACAGCACGACCAGCTGCAGCAGACCGTTGAGCATGGCGAAGAGCCACTTGCCGACCAGCAGGTCGGAGCTCCCGAGCGGGGCGACGAGCAGCCGCCGCAACGTGCCGCCCGCGCGCTCGCGGTGCAGGTCGCCGGCGGCGGCGGCGGCGGCGAACATCAGGAAGAAGATCCCCATCCCCGGCAGGATGTAGTCGAACATGTTGGTCGAAGGGCCGACGCCCTTCGCTTCCTGGCCGGTGCGGTCGACCACGGTCAGCGCCACGGCCGGCGGGTCGAAGGCGTCGATCAGCGCCGCCTGGTGGTCGAGGATGGCTTCGAACTTCTGGCGCGCGGCCTCGGCCTCCGCCGAGCCGTCGCGGATGCGCCGCCAGACCGCGGCCAGGGAGTCGCCCGCCAGCAGATCGCCGAACGGGTCGGGCTCGCCCGTGGCCGGGAACCCGTCGGCGGGCCAGGCCGCGAGGTACACGGCCTCCCCCCCCTGCACCCGCTTCAGCCCCCGGCGCAGGATCTGCTCGACGATGTCGGCCTGCAGCACGCTGCCCGGATCCTTCCAGACGCCGATCGCGACCCGCTCGGGCGACAGCAGTTGCTGGAGATCGCCGGGCAGCAGCACCGCGGCGCGGACCTCCCCCTTGCGGACCAGGCGATCGGCCTCGGCCGAATCGCACCAGACCGGCGCGAAGAGCCCGCTCTCCCGCAACGCCCGCTCCAGCTGTTCCCTGAGCAGCGCCGGCGGATCGCCGACCAGCGCCAGCGGGATGGCCTCGATCTCGGGGGCGCCGCCGCCGAAACCGCCGAACGAGATGCCGAGCACCGCCGTCAGCATCAGCGGCAGCAGCAGCGTCACGATCACGGCCTGGCGGTCCGACCACCAGCGGCGGATGTCCTTGATCACCAGCACACGCAGCATGGCAGGCTCCTATTCGCGCAGGGCGCGACCGGTGATCTTCAGGTAGAGCGATTCCAGGTTGGGACGGATCACCTCGAGCTGGTCGAGGCCCAGGCCGCCGGCCGACAGTTCGGCCTGCAGGCGCGGCAGCAGCGCGGCGCCGTCGCGGCAGTGGATCTCGAGCTTGCCCCGGCGCAGGTCCGCGAAGGTCACGTCCGGCCAGGCGGCGGCCGCCGCCGCGGCCGGCGCCAGCGCCGCGGCCGGCACCTGCACCCGCACGACGTCGTGCTCGCCGATCTGCCGGATGAGCTCCTCCTTGTCGCCCAGCGCCGCGAGGCGCCCGTGGTCGATCACACCGATGCGGTCGCAGAGGTGTTCGGCCTCTTCGAGGTAGTGCGTCGTGTACAGCACGGTCAGGCCGCGGGCGTTCATGCTGCGGATCAGGTCCAGGATGCGCGAGCGCGCCTGCGCGTCGATCCCCACGGTGGGCTCGTCCAGGAACAGGATCTCCGGGGCGTGGACCAGGCCGAGCATGATGTTCAGCCGCCGTTTCATGCCGCCGCTGAAGCCCTTGACCGGTCGGCGGGCGTGCTCGGCGAGTTCGGCCAGTTCGAGCAGCTCCCCGATGCGGGATTTGAGACGGGGGCCGGACAGGCCGTACAGTTGGCCGAAGGTGGCGAGGTTCTGCTCGGCGGTCAGCTCCTCGTAGAGAGCCAGCTCCTGCGGCACCACGCCGATGCGGCGGCGGACGGCGCCGGGCTCGGCCGCGACGTCGTGGCCGCAGACCGAGGCCGAACCGGCGTCGGCCGGCAGCAGCGTCGAGAGCACCGAGATCGTCGTGGTCTTGCCGGCGCCGTTGGGCCCGAGCAGCCCGAAGATCTCGCCGGGTCCGACCGCGAAGCTCAGGTCGTCGACGGCGCGCAGATCGCCGAACGACTTCACCAGGTTGCTGACTCGGATCATGAGTCGTCCTTTCGGGGCGGCTGTGTCTTCCAGCGACGGTGCACCCAGAACCAGTGGTCGGGATGACGGCGCACGAACTCCGCCAGGCGGTCGGTGTGCGCCTGCGTCAGGGCGAGCACGGCCGACGCCTCGTCCTGCGCCGGGTCGGGCTCGATCACGGGCGTGACGTGCGCCACGTGGCGCCCGTCCGGCTGCCGCACCAGGAAGACCGGCACGATGGGGCAGCCCAGTTTCCAGGCGAAGTACGCCAGACCGGGGGGTGTGGATGCGGGCGCGCCGAGGAATTCCACGAAGATGCCGTCGCGGCCGGCGTTGACGTCCGGCAGCATGGCTGCCGTGCCGCCGCCCCGCAGCAGCTTCACCAGTTGCCGCACCGAGCCGTCGGCGCGGATGGCCTGGACGCCCGAGCGGGCGCGGATCGCATTCTGGAGGCGGTCCACGTGCGGGTTGCTCTGCTGGCGGACCACCACCTGCAGCGGATAGCCGTGGGCCGTCAGCGCCGCGCCGAGCAGTTCGAAGTTGCCGAAGTGGCCCGTGGTGAAGATGAAGCCGCGGCCGGAAGCGCGCAGCGGCTCCAGGATGCCGGGGTCGTCGAGATCGACCAGCTCGCGGATCCGCTCGGGCGTGAAGTCGTCCATCGCCATGAACTCGAACAGGGAGGTCGCGATCTGCCGGTAGGCGCGCACCGCCACGTCGCGGCGCGCCGCCTCGTCCCAGTCGGGGAAGGCCTGCTGCAGCTGCGCCAGGGCCACCCCCCGCCGGTAGCCCCAGAAGCGGTACGCCGCCTCGCCCAGGCGACGACCCGCGGAACGCCGCCCACCGGCCGGCAGGTGCCGCACGGCGGTCCGCACGGCGACCAGCGCGGCGTATTCCAGTCGCCAGCGCACGTTTTTCAAGGATCGGTCCACGGCGCCTCCCGACGCAGGACGGGCACCGCGCCCGCCCTCAAGGGATCCAGATCCTACGCGCCACCCGTCCCGCGGGCAACCTCACGATCAGCCCGGCCATCTCCAGCGCCAACAGGCCTTCCAGCCAAACCGCCTCGCTCCCCGCCCAGCTGCGGCGCAGCTCCGACAGGCGCAGCCCCGTCAGGTCGAGCCGGTCCCAGATCCAGCGGCCTGCCGAGCCGGCGAGCGGCAGCGGCGCGCCGTTCCCCGGTCCCGCCTCGCCTCCCGCATCGCCTGGCGACGTCCGCGGCCGGCCCAGCACGTCGAACACGTCGCGCGCGCTCTCGGCGAGGTGGGCCCCTTGCCGCAGCAGGTGGTGGCAGCCCCGGCAGCCGTCGTCGTCCACCGGGCCGGGGACGGCGAACACCTCGCGGCCCTGGTTCAGGCCGAGGAAGGCGGTCTGCAGGGCGCCGCTGCGCAGGGGCGCCTCGACCACCACGACGCCCCGCGCCAGTCCCGAGATCAGGCGGTTGCGCCGGGGGAAGACGAAGGGCAACGGCGCGACGCCGTCCTCGGCCTCGGTGACGGTGCAACCGGCCGCCTCGATCCGCCGCCGCAGGTCGACGTGGCGCGACGGGTAGGTGCGGTCTACGCCCGTGGCCATGACCGCCACGGTGGACCCGCCGCCGGCGAGCGCGCCCTCGTGCGCCGCGGCGTCGATGCCCAGCGCCATCCCGCTCACCACGGTCCAGCCGGCGGCGGCCAGGTCCCGCGCCAGCCGGTGCGCCACCGCCCGACCGCGGGGCGAGGGGCGGCGCGTCCCGACCACGGCGATCGACGGGGCCGACAGCGCCGCCGGGTCGCCGCCGCCGCGCACGCGCACCGGCGGCGTGTCGATGGTGAGCCAGGGTTCGGGCCAACGGGGGTCGCGGGGCGTCAGCGTCCAGACGGCGCCGGGATCGGCGCACGGAGAACCGCGTTCCACCTGCATGGAACGTCCTTCCCGGGAGGGAGCGGCGGGAGGCGGCGTGTCGTCAGTCGGTGGCGGCCAGCGCCGCCCGGTAGAGGTCCCGCAGCACGTGCCGCAGGGTTTCGATGCCTTGGCCGGTCACCGCCGAGATGCAGTGCGGGCCGCCGGCGCCGTTGTCGGCGGTCCAGCCGGCGACCTCGTCGCGCAGCTCCTCGATGGCCTCGGGATCGATGAGGTCCAGCTTGTTCAGCACCACGGTGCACGGCAGCTCGCTCAGCCGCTGGCCGTAGGCGAGCAGCTCCTGGCGCAGCACCGCCAGGGTCGCCACCGGCGCCGGGTCGCTGACGTCGATCAGGTAGACCAGCGCCCGCGTGCGCTCGACGTGGCGCAGGAACTCGTGGCCGAGACCCTTGCCTTCGCTGGCGCCCTCGATCAGGCCGGGGATGTCGGCCAGCGTGCAGCTCACGAAATCGCCCAGGTCGATGATGCCGAGGTTGGGCACCAGGGTCGTGAACGGGTAGTCGGCGATCTTGGGGCGGGCCGCCGTGAGCCGGCTCAACAGCGTGGACTTGCCCGCATTGGGCAGGCCGATCAGACCGATGTCGGCCAGCAGCTTCAGCTCCAGGCGCAGGCGGCGGGTCTCTCCCGGACGGCCGGGCGACGACACGAACGGCGTCTGGCGGTGGGGCGAGCGGAACTCGTAGTTGCCGCGGCCGCCCTTGCCGCCGGCGGCCACGCAGAAGCGCTGGCCCGGCGTCGTCAGGTCGCAGATCACGTCGTTGGTGTCCGCATCGTAGACGAGCGTCCCGCAAGGCACGGGGACTTCCTGGCTCTCGCCGTCGCTGCCGGTCTTGTTCCAGCCCCCGCCCATCTGGCCGGGCGAGGCCTGGTAGCTGCGCCGGTAGCGGAAGTCCTGCAGGGTGGAGCTGAGCGACGAGGCGACCAGCCAGATCGAACCGCCGCGCCCCCCGTTGCCGCCGTTGGGACCGCCGCGGGGCACGCCCGCCTCGCGGCGGAAGGCCACGGCGCCGTCCCCCCCCTTGCCCGAGTTGACGGTGATCTCCGCGACGTCGATGAAGTGCACGGTCAGCCTCCGAACGTGGCCGCCGCGCGGCGGAAGCGCGCCGCGGCCTCGCGCAGCGTCGTCTCCCCCGCGGCGTAGCTCAGGCGCAGGTGGTTGGGGACGCCGAAGGGTTCTCCAGGCACGACGGCCAGCTTCTCGGATTGCAGCAGGTGCTCGGCCAGCCGCCAGCAGCCGCCGACGGGCCGCTCGGGGTCGACCAGGCCGCTGATGTCCGCCAGCAAGTAGAAGGCCCCGTCCGGCACCAGGAAGCGCAGCCCGGGAATCGTCGCCATGTCGGCGACCAGCACGTCGCGGCGGGCGCGGAAGGCGGCGGCCATCGCCTCGACCTCGTCGCGGCAGTCGAAGGCCGCCAGCGACGCCTTCTGCGCGATCGTGTTGACGTTGCTCGTGGAGTGGCTCTGCAGGCGCGTCATCGCGCCGACGGCCTTCTCGTCCGCGATGCCGAAGCCGATGCGCCAGCCCGTCATCGCGTAGCTCTTGGACAGGCCGGTGACCGTCACGATGCGGTGGCGCAGGTCCGGAGCCACGGTCATCAGCGGGACATGGCCCCCGTCGGTGTAGACCAGGTCCTCGTAGATCTCGTCGGTGAGGATGAAGAAGCTGGTCTTGCGGCAGTACTCGGCCAGGGCCTCCAGCTCGGGCCGCGTGTAGACGGCGCCGGAGGGGTTCGACGGGGTGTTGAGGATCAGGGCCTTGGCGCGGCCGGCGCCGGCCCGGTCCAGGTCCTCGGGCGTGATCTTCCAGCCCGGACGCGAGGGCACGACCGGGATCATGCGGGCCCGCAGGGCCGCGATCTGCGCCGGGTAGGTCACCCAGTAGGGCACCGGCACCGCGACCTCGTCGCCCTGGTTCAGCAGGATCGACAGCGCGTTGTAGAGGATCTGCTTGGCGCCGTTGGAAACGATGACCTCGCCCGGCGCGATCGAGACGCCCAGACGCGCCGCGTAGTAGTCGGCCACCTTGCGGCGCAGGGCCGGCAGGCCGGCGCTCGCGGTGTACCCGTTGCCGCCCTCGTCCAGGGCGCGGTGCGCGGCCTCGCGGATCCGCAGCGGCGTGTCGAAGTCCGGTTCGCCCACCGTCAGGTTGATCACCGGCTCGCCGCGGGCCAGCAACTGCTTGGCCTGCCCGTCCAGCTTCAGGGTCGGGGAATCGTCGATCACATCCGCCAGCCAGCCCAGCCGCATCTCCATGGCCATCACCTCGTGTCGGGATCGTCGCCGCGCCCGGTTGCGCGGCGTCTCCTATATGTGGCTCCCCGCGGGGTCGGGGCAAGGACGAACCGTCGCCGGAGGCTGGCGCCGCCGCGGTCGGACCCGTCAGCTCCGAGCGGAACGCCGGCGCAGGGCCTCGGCGACGCCCGGGGTGACGAGGGCGGCCAACTCCCCGCCGCAGCGGGCGACGTCGCGCACCAGCGTGCTCGAGATCATGGCCAGTTCGGGCCGCGGGAACAGCACCACGACCTCGAAGCCGGGACTCAGGACGCGATTGAGGGCCGCCATGGCCTGTTCGTGCTCGAGGTCCGCCTGCGAACGCACGCCGCGCAGCACCGCGCTCGCGCCGAGGTCGCGGGCGAGGTCGACGAGCAGGCCCTCGAACCCGACCACGCGGCAGCGGTCGGCGCCGGCGAGGCCGGCCAGCGCGCCGCGCGCCAGCTCGACGCGCTCGTCCCGGTCCAGGAGCGTCGTCTTGCCGCCGGCGGCCACCGCCACGGTCACCCGGTCGCAGAGGGCGAGCCCCCGTTCCAGGATGTCGAGGTGCCCGCGCGTGAACGGGTCGAAGGTGCCGGGATAGAGGAAGTGGCGCTCGCTCATGGCGATGGCTCCAGCAGGCTGAGGGTGGCGGCGCCGTAGCGCCGGTCGTCGCGACGCCAGCCGTCCGGGGCGGCGCGCAGCGCGCAGCCCTGGTCGTGTTCGAGCACGGCCAGGGCCAGGCGCCCCTGCTCGGTCAGCGCCAGGAACCGCTCCCAGAGCGCCGCGCCCGTCCGGTCGGCGTAGGGCGGGTCCGCCAGCAGGATGGTCCCGGCGGCGAACCGCGGCGACGCCGCCTCCAGCCAGGCCACGGCCTCGGCGCGGTGCAGGCGCGCCGTGGCGGGATCGGCGCGGCAGGCCGCCAGGTTGGCCCGCACGGCGGCCAGCGCCCGCGGCGAGCTGTCGACGAAGTCGCAGGCCGCGGCGCCCCGGCTCAGCGCCTCCAGGCCCAGCCCGCCCGCGCCGCAGCACAGGTCGACCACCGGCGCGCCCTCGATGCGGCGGCCCAGGATGGAGAAGAGGGCTTCCTTGACCCGGTCCGTCGTCGGCCGCGTGGCCAGGCCTTCCGGCGCGACGAGGCGACGCCCGCGCCAGAGGCCGGCGACGACCCTCACGTCCCCACCGCCGCGCGCTGTCGCTGCCAGGCGACGTGCCGCGTGAGGGCGCGGCGGGCCGTGACCTCGGGCGCCGTCTGGTCCGTGCGCACCCGGAAATCGGCGGCGCGCGCGTAGAGCGGCCGCCGCGCGCCGTCGAGCGCTCTGGCCGCCTCCCAGTCCCCCGCGGCCAGCAGGGGGCGGTCGTCGCCGGCCGCCGCCGCTGCGGCCAACCGGGTCTGCAGCGTCTCCCAGGGTGCGTCCAGCCAGATCACGCAGCCCGAGGCGCGCAGCCGGGCCACCGCGGCGGGCGTCGTGACGAGACCGCCGCCGCAGGCGACCACCAGGTCCGCGTCCGGCGCCAGGGCGTTCAGCGCCGCGAGCTCGGCGGCCCGGAAACCCGTCTCGCCCCGCGACCGGAACAGCTCGCCGATGCCGGCGCCCTCGCGCCGCACGATCTCGCGGTCGAGATCGACCACCGGCAGCAGCGCCCGCTCCCCGAGCAGGCTCGCCACGGTGCTCTTGCCGCTGCCCATGAAACCGATCAGGGAGATCCACACGCCGCGCCTCCGACCCGTAGGGGTGCCGACGGCGAGCATAGGCAAAACGGGGGCGCCGGGCAAGTGTTCCCCGGCGCCCGGTCAGGCGGATGTCACGGGCGGACTCAGAGGGCGTCGCCGACGCCGACCGTCTCCGGCTCTTCCACCCCGTCGCGCATCCCGGCCAGCACCGCCGACGCGATGGCTTCGGTCGCGTCGCGGGCCGCCTGATCCGCAGCCTCGTCCTCGCCGTAGGGCGAGGTCTCCCCCGTCTCGTAGCGCAGCAGCTTGCGGTACAGGGTCGAGGGGTTGATCTCCAGGATGTCCGCGGCGCGCTTCTTGTGGCCCGAGACGCTGGCGAGCACCTGCTCGATGTGCAGGCGTTCGATCTGCTCCAGGGGCACGTGGGTGCCGATCGCCTCGGCGGCCGTGGCCGTGCAGGGCAGCGGCGTGGCGACCGCCGGGGGCAGGTCGTGGCGCATGATGCGCTCGCCCTCGCGGATGATGCTGGCCCGCTCCAGGACGTTCTCCAGCTCGCGCACGTTGCCGGGCCAGTCGTAGGCCGACAGCGCCCGCAGGGCGTCGTCCTCGAGCGCCGCGCCGAGCTTGCCGGGATAGTCCGGCCACGTCTTGCGCAGGAAGTGGTCGCAGAGCAGCGGGATGTCGTCGCGCCGCGCCCGCAGCGGCGGCAGGTCGATGGGGATGACGTTCAAGCGGTAGAAGAGGTCGGTGCGGAAGCGGCCCGCGGCCACCTCCTGGTCGAGGTCGCGGTTGGTGGCGGCGATGACGCGCAGGTCCACCTTGACCGGCTTGCTCGAACCCACGGGGTAGATCTCCCGCTCCTGCAGCATGCGCAGCAGCTTGACCTGGATGGCGTGGGGCGTCTCCCCGATCTCGTCCAGGAAGATCGTGCCGCCCTGCGCCTGGCGGCAGAAGCCGTCGTGGTCGCGGTCCGCGCCGGTGAACGAGCCCTTCACGTGGCCGAAGAGCTGGCTCTCGAGCAGGGTCTCGGGGATCGCGCCGCAGTTGATGGGCACGAAGGGCTTGTCGGCCCGCTCGCTGCGCTCGTGGATCGACCGGGCGATGAGCTCCTTGCCGGTGCCGCTCTCGCCGTTGATCATGACGGTCGCCGGCGTCGCGCTGATCTTGCCGATGAGCCGGTAGACCTCCTGCATGCGCGCGCTCTGGCCGATGATCCGCGTCTGGCCGCGCGTGCGCGTCAGCTCGCGCTTCAGGTGCACGTTCTCGCGGCGCGTCTGGCGCAGCTGGAGCGCGTTGCGCACCGCGACCTTGATCTCGTCGTTCTTGCAGTGCTTCTGCAGGTACGAGTAGGCGCCGAGGTTCACGGCGTCGATGGCCGACTGTTCGCTGGCGTAGGCCGTGAGCATGATCACCGGCGTCGTGGGGTCGATGGCCTTGATGCCCTTCAGCAGCTGGATCCCATCCACCTTGGGCATCTGGATGTCACTGAGCACGACCGCGAAGGGTTCGGCCTCCATCAGCTGGAGGGCCTCGGCGCCCGAGCTCGCCGCGACCACCTCGTAGCCCTCCTTCTCCAACAGGATGGAGAGGTACTGCCGCATCGATTCCTCGTCGTCGACGACCAGGATCCGGTTCTCCGTCATGAAACGCTCCTTGGGTCGGGCCGCGCCGGCGGCCGTGCTTCTCCCATCCGTCCCCCCGGTTATCGGTCAGATTGCACGGGGCTTGAGTTCGAAGGTGCAGGAATCCTCATCAGGCGTCGCCCGGCCGGGGCAGAATGCAACGGCGGCTACACGGCGAGCAGGTCGGGAGCGGCGGCGGCCCCGGCGGTGTCCAGGACCAGGGGCAGGTCGATGCGGAACTCGGCGCCCCCGTCCGGCGCGGCGGCGGCCAGGATCCCGCCCCCGTGGGCCGTGACGATGCGCTGGACGACGGGCAGCCCGAGCCCGGTGCCGCCCGTTTTGGTGGTGACGAAGGGCCGGAACAGGGTGTCCCGCACCTCCGGCGCGATGCCCGGCCCGGTGTCCGCGACGACCAGGCGGCAGACGGTGTTGCCCTCGTCCAGGGTCGCGCTCAGGGTCAGGGTGCCGCGGCCGTCCATCGCCTCGCAGGCGTTGAGCGAGAGGTTCAGCAGCACCTGCTGCATCTGCTCGGGGTCCATGAGCACCAGCAGGTCGTCGGGTTCGATCGCGGTGACGATGCGCAGGCCGTCGCGGCCCTGCTGGTGCATGCGGACCTGGAAGGCGATGTCTTCCAGGAAGGGCTTCAGCTCCGACAGCTGACGCACCGCCGGCCGCAGCCGCGCGTAGGCGAGGAAGTCGCTGACGATGCGGTTGACCCGCTCGCTCTCCTTCAGGATCAGGGCCAGCAGCCGCTGCTCCTGACCGCCGACCTCCAGCTCCGCGGCCAGCAGCTCCGCGCTGCCACGGATGCTGCCCAAGGGGTTGCGGATCTCGTGCGCGATGCTGGCGGACAGCTCGCCGATCGCGGCCAGCCGGTCGTTCTCGCGCATGCGCTCGCGCAGGGCGTTGACCTCGCTCAGGTCCTGGAAGATGGCGACGGCGCCGGCCTGGCGGCCCGTCTCGTCGCGGACGGGGTGGACGCTGATCCCGACGGGCAAGTGCCGCCCTTCGGCCAGGGTCAACCCGATCTCGCGCCGGGCCACCGCGTCGCCGCCGGCCAGCACCTGGACCACGGCGCGGGCGAACTCGCGGCGCCCTTCGTCGAAGGCGTCGGCGACGGTCTGGCCGGCGAGGTCCTCCTCGCGCACGCCCAGGATGCGCGCCGCGGCGGGGTTCGCGCGCTGGATGACGCCGTGCCGGTCGGAGATCACCAGGCCGCTGCCGAGGTTCGCCAGGACGTTGCGCAGGTCGGTGCGCAGCGACTGCTCGCGCGCCGACGCCAGGCGGCACGCGGCGCGCGCGCGCCGCAGCCGGCGCAGCAGCTCCACGCTCGCGATCAACAGCAAGCCCGACAGGGCCCAGGGCATCGGCGGCCTCCCGGTCGCGCCGCGCACCGCGCGCGGCCACCGGCTGATCATCGGCCGCCGGGGCCGGAACTTGACCCGCCGGCACGGGCGGCGGCGGGTTTCGTGTCGTAGAGCAGCAGCGGCCCGAGTCGCGCCGACAGCTTCGGCCCGATGCCCTTGACCCGTCGCAGGTCCTGCTGGTCGTGGAACGGTCCGCCGCGTTCCCGTTCGGCCACGATGCGGCCCGCGAGCACCGCGCCGACGCCCGGCAGGAAGGTCAGGGTGTCGGCGGTGGTGAGGTTGACGTGGAAGGGGGGCGACGGCGGCGTCGGCGCGACCTCCTCGACGACCAGGGCCGGCAGCATCGCGTCCAGGAAACCCGGCTCGCGCCAGGCCCCGTCGGCGTCCACGAGCAGGGCGTGGCGGACCCAGCGGCCGGCCAGCACCGCGACGAACAGCAGCAGCAGGCCCGCGGCCTCGCGTCGGGTCACATCGTCTCCGGCCGGCGCGCGCCGGCGGCGGGGAGGCGGTCAGGGGCGTGGGAGTCGCCCGTGGCGGGGGGCGTGACGGGAGGTCAGCGCCTCAGGGTCCACTGCAGGCGCCAGCGCATCTCGCGCCCCGGGGACGGGACCAGCTCGTCGACGGCCGCGGTCACGCCGGTGAGGTTGCGCAGCTCGATCCCCAGGTCCGTGCCGACCAGGCGGAACGAGGCCAGCAGGTGGTGCAGCGTGCGGGCCGGCACGTCGACGGCGGCGCCGGGGAGCCAGGGATCCGCCATGGCGCCGCGGTACTCCAGGACGTACCCCAGCTCGAGGATGCCGTCCTCGCGGAAGGCGTGGTGTTCCCAGAACACGTTCAGCACGGCAGAACGGTCCGGCGGCAGGGCCAGCGGCGAGCCGGCGCCGACGTCGGTCCCGCGCCAGCTCGCCGACGCCTCCCAACGCAACCAGCCGGCCAGCCGGACGGCGCGCGCGGCGGCGATCGTCGCGGCCCAGCCCTCGAGCTCCACGTCGTTGGCCCAGCGGCCCGTCGCCGCACCCGGGGCCGCCGCGCGCCAGCCGATGCCGTCGCGCAGTCGCCGCCACGTCGCGTCGAAGCGCACCGCGTGCCCGGCGAAACGGCCGTCGGCGGCGAGCGTGGCCTCGAAGAGGTCCTCCCAGCCCAAGCCGCGCGCCGGCAGCAAGACGACGGCCCGGCCTTCGGAGTACACGCGCTCGGCCGTGAACAGTTCGTCCAGCCGCGGGGCTCGCCCGCCGCGGCTCAACCCCAAGCGCAGCGGCCAGCCGGCAGGCCGCCAGGCGGCGCCCAGGTGCGGCGACCAGCCGGCGAGTTCGTGCCAGCGGCCGGCGCCCTCGACGCGCCAGTCGGACGTCATCCGGTCCGCGGCGTCCGGCGGACCCCAGACGGCGACGACCTGCGCGTCGTGGCCCGTGGCGACCACGCGCGCGGTGTCCGCCCCCGCCCAGGCCACGGTGCCCGCGGCGTCGTCGGACAGCCGCCAGGAGGCGACCTGCGCGTCCAGCCGCCAGGCGCCGCGGCCGAGCTGCAGGCGGGCGCCGTCGCGGGCCGTCTCCACCTTGCGATCGTCGGCGCCGATCTCCCGCACCACGTCCACGCGCGAGGACCACAGGCCGGCGCTCAGCTCGCCGTCGCCCCAGGCCTGCCGCCAGCGAGCGGTCGTGCGGTCGCTCCAGGTCTCCTGGCGCTGCGCGCCGTAGCGCGGCAGGTCGGTCTTGTGGCGGCGGTCGCGGGCGTAGCCCACCGTCAGCGTCGACGAGTCGGGGAAGCGGCGGATCAGGGTCGTGCGGGACAGGCGCGAGCGGCTCTCGGCGGTGCCGGCCGTGGTGCTGCCGTCTTCCGGCAGCTCGTCGAGCAGTTCCTCGAAATCGAAGCGCGCCTCCCAGGGCGCCTGCTGGGTGCGCAGGGAGAGCCGCCGCAGGTAGGTGTCCCCCGCCCCCTTGAAGAAGGCGCTGTCCAGCAGGCTGCTGCCGGTGTCCGCCGGGCAGGACGCCCAGGAGAGCGCCGGGGCGCCGCCGCCGCGCGGATCCTGGGCGAAGCCGGCCCGAGCGAGGTCCGCGCCGGCCAGCGACCAGGTCCAGGGATCGTCGGCCCAGCGGTGCCCGAGGTTCAGCGGCAGGGCGTCCAGTTCGGCGAGCGGGACGGCGTCGTCGCCGGGCAGGTGCAGCATGAGCAGGGGCGCGCCCGGCGCGCCGTCCCTGACGGCGACCAGCGGCGTGCTGCGGCCCAGCAGGTCGGCGACATCCCCGGCGAAGGGCACCCAGGGCGCGCGCGAGCCGGGCGGCGCCTCCACCAGGGCCGCGGAGACGACGCCGGCCGGTGCGACGGCCTGTGCGCCGGCGGTCATGACCGGAACGACGGCCAACGTCAGCGCCGCGACGCCGGCCGAGCACGAGCGGATCAGGCGTCCCCGCCTCATCGCGCCACCAACCGACGGCCGTCGCGCCACACCTCGCGCACGGGGTTGCGCCCGGCGTGGTAGGGCACCAGGCGAACGTCGTCGACATCCAGCACCAGGAAGTCCGCGGCGCGGCCCGGCGCCAGCGAACCGACCTCGTCCTGGAGACCGAGCGCCCAAGCGGCGTTCACCGTGCAGGCCGCCAGGGCTTCGGCCGGCGTCAGGCGCATCTGGGTGCAGGCGATGGACTGGATCAGGGGCACCGAGGCGATCGGGCAGCTGCCGGGATTGAAGTCGGTGGCCAGGGCCACCGCGACGCCCGCCTCGATCATCGTCCGCGCCGGGGCGTAGCCGCGCAGCCCGAGCGAGAAGACCGTCCCGGGCAGCAGCACCGCCACGGTCGGCGACCCCGCCAGGGCGGCGATGCCCGCATCGTCGATGCGGATGAGGTGGTCCGCCGAATCCGCCCCCAGGCGCGCGGCCAAGGCCGCGCCTCCGAACGGCTCCAGCTCGTCGGCGTGGACGGCGGCGCGCAGGCCGAGCTCCCGGCCCCGGCGCAGGATCGTCGCGGTCTGTTCGAGGTCGAAGACCGACGGCTCGCAGAAGACGTCCAGACGTTCGGCGAGGCCCTCGTCGACGATGCGCGGCAGGATCTCGTCGCAGACCAGCCGCACGTAGTCGTCGCGCCGGTCCCGGTACTCCGTCGGCACCTCGTGGGCGGCGAGGCAGGTGCGGACCACCCGCAGGCCGACGGCGGCGGCCGCGTCACCGGCGATGCGGAGCATGCGGGCTTCGTCGTGGTACGACAATCCATATCCGCTTTTAATTTCGATGGTTGTGGTTCCATATTCGAGTATTTCACGAAGACGGGCAACCGTCAGTTCCCGCAGGTCGTCGTCGCTGCGACCGCGCAGGTCCCGCACCGAGGACTGGATCCCGCCGCCGGCCGCGGCGATCTGCAGGTAGGTCTCGCCGCGCAGGCGGCGTTCGTACTCGTCCTGCCGGGTCCGCCCGAACACGGCATGGGTGTGGGGGTCGACCCAGCCGGGCACGACGCAGCGGCCGCCGGCGTCGTGGACGGCGCGGGGCGCGCCGCAGCGGGCCAGCAGCGCCGCCTGCGGACCGTAGGCCAGCACGCGCCCGCCGTGCACCGCCAACGCCGCCCCGCCGACCGAGCCGGGATCGTCGAGACCGGCGCCGCGCCGCGGACCGGCGCGCGCTGCGTCCGGGGCGTCGGGCGCGTCCAGCGTGCACAGCTGGCCGATGTTCCGCACCAGCAGGTCGGGCCCCGCGGCCAGGGCGTCGTCGTTGCCGCAGATGACACGGTCGATCGAAGTCATCGTCACTCCCGTGCGGCGAAGCCCGCCCCGTCTTCCGCGGGGACGGGGCGTTCGGCGTCGAAGAAGGCGCCCGTCTGGCGGACGATCTCGTCCGCGTCGGCGCAGTAGGTGACCGGCGACGGCAGCGCCTGCAGGAAGGTCATGCCGTAGGACTTGCCGTGCAAGCGGCTGTCGAGCAGCACCACCACGCCCCGGTCCCGGCGCGAGCGGATCAGGCGGCCGACGCCCTGCCGCAGCCGCAGGACGGCATCGCGGACCACGAAATCGATGAAGGCGTTGTCGCCGTTGGCCGCGATGCGCTCGCACTTGGCCTCGACCCAGGGATCGGTCGGCACCGCGAACGGCAGCTTCGTGACCACCAGGATCTCGAGGTCGGCCCCGGGCAGGTCGACCCCCTCCCAGAACGTGTTGGTGCCCAGCAGCAGGGAGTGGCGCTCCTGACGGAAGCGGGTCATCAGCTCGCCGGCGCCGGCGCCCGAGCCCTGCACCAGCAGCACGGGCCGCGGGGCGGGCCAACCCGTCGGGCCGGAACGGTCGAGCGCCTCGCGCAACCGGCCCGCGACGCCCTGCAGCGCGGCGTACGAGGTGAACAGGACCATGGTCTTGCGCGGCGCCGCGCGCACCAGGCGTTCCACGAGCTCGGCCACCGCCGCCTGCCAGGCCGGCGTGTCGGGCGTCGGGAAGTCGGGCGTGGTCAGGAAGCGCGCCTGCTCGCGGTAGTCGAAGGGGCTGGGCACCAGCGACGTCACCGTGCTGCGGCCCAGCCGCCCGACGCCGAGTTCGCGCTCCATGTAGCTGAAGTCCTCCCCCACGCCCAGCGTCGCGCTGGTCAGCACCGGCGCAAGCTTGGAGCGGCGCCAGAGGTCTCCCAGCAGCGGTCCCGACTCCAGGCGCGTCGCCCCCGCGGCGATCAGGCCCTGCTCCCGGCCGGGTTCCAGCCAGACCACCCAGTCCGGGTCGTCCTCGGTGGTCAGGAAGGCCACGTCCTGCTGCAGGCGCGCCGCCATCTCGACGGCGCGGGCGAGCGTGCCCAGCTCGTCGGCCAGGTCGTCGCCGACCGACGGCGCGCTCTCCAGGCCGACGGCGAAATCGGCGTAGGCCCGGTCGACCGTGGCGGCGGCGTCCAGGAACGCGGTGGTCCGCACCGTCAGCGGTCCGAAGGTCTCGTCGCGATCGTGGACCCGCACCTTGCCGTGCAGGCGCTGCTGGCCGCGCCGGTCGACGAACAGGGCCTCGAGCGACGCGAACCAGGCGCGGTAGGCGGCGAGCGCCCCCTGCAGCGCGCGCACGAGGTCGGCCACCCTGGCCGCCGCCGATTCGCCGACCTCGCCGCCACGGGACAGCTCCGCGATCAGCCGCCGCGGGACGGACGGGAAACCGCCCTGGCTGCGGGCGGGTTCCCCGAGCAGGTCCTCGATGATCACCGAGCGGGACGCGTCGCAGCGGACCTCGAAGGCGTCGAGCGCCGCCTGCGGCAGGCGGTGCGCCTCGTCGACCACCACCGCGTCGTACTCGCCGATCAGCGTGTGACCGGCCGCGAAGTCGACCATGAGCAGGGCGTGGTTGACGATGACCAGGCGGGCTTCGCGCGCCAGCCGCCGGGCCCGCTGCACGTGGCACTCGCGCGGGCCGTAGCACACCGTGGGCGAGCACGGCTCCGGCGTGTCGAAGATCTCCGGGACGTATCGACGCAGCACCGGATGGTCCTGGACCTCATCGCGCAGGCCGTCGGTCGTGGCCGCCAGCCAGAGCCGCAGCGAGGCCTGGGCCCACGACTCGGCGGGCGTGACCGCCGAGCGTTCCAGGAAGCGCCGCTCGCCGGTGCGGCAGAGGTAGTTGCTGCGCCCCATCAGCAGGCGGTGCTCCACCTCGGGGACCGACCCGGCGAGCAGGGGCAGGTCCTGCTCCAGCAGCTGGGACTGCAGCGTGCGCGTCTGGGTCGAGACGACGCCGCGCGCACCCGTGCGCCGCAGGTGGGTCAGCAGCGGCGCGAGGTAGGCCAGGGTCTTGCCCACGCCGGTGCCCGCCTCGATCAACAGGGGGTTGGCCGTGCGCAGGGCCTCGGCCACGTCGCGGGCCATGATCCCCTGCTCGGCGCGCGGGGTGAACGAGGGGCCGTAGAGCCGGCCGAACTCCGCGGGATCCTCGAGCCAGGCGGCCAGGGCCTCGGGATCGTCGGGCGGCGGGTGCGCGGCGGCGAGGCCCGTCGGGGCCGTGCCCGCCGCACCCTCCCCCCGCGGCTGGGTCGCGAACGGGACCGACTGGCCGTCGAAGGGATCCGCGGCGCCGCCCGCGGCCAGGGCGTCGAACAGGTCCAGCAGGGACGCGGCGTGCGGCAGGGGCGCGAGCAGGCGGCGCACGTCCCGCTTCAGGTCCGCCGGCTGGCCCTGCCAGCGGGCGAGCCCGGCCCAGAGACGGCCGCCCTCGCGCCGCAGGGCCCGCTGACCCGCGAGCGGGTCCTGCAGTTGCAGGCGGTTGCCCTGCCCGGCCGCAAGCGGGTCGAGCAGCGCCCAGACCAGCCCGCGCGGCGCCAGCAGGCAGCCGTCGCGCGACGCGAGGTCCGGGCCGGGGCCGTCCACGAGGATCCAGGCGCCGCGCAGCTCGCCGCCCGGCCGTTCCAGGGTGGCGATCTCCAACAGGCGACCGGGATCGCGCGCGTCCTGCAGCAGCACCGGCGCGGCGGGATCGTCGTTGCGCAGGGAGAGGAACAGGCGGCCGTCGCCGGCGTCAGGCGCCATCGTCGACGCCCTCCCGGCGCAGGCGCTCCAGCCAGGCCTCCTCGTCGAGGATCTCGACGCCGAGCTCGCGCGCCCGGTCGAGCTTGCCGCCGGGATCCGTGCCGGCGATCACGGCATCGGTCCGGCGGCTGACGTCGGCGGCGACCTTGGCGCCCAGGCGCAGCAGCAGGGCCTTGGCCTCGCTGCGGGGGCGGGTGGCGAGCGTGCCGGTCAGCACGAAGGTGCGGCCGCGGAACCAGGTCTCGGCCGGCGGCGGCGCCGTCGCCGCGGCCTCGACCGGCAGCAGGAAGCCGAGCGCGACGAGCTCGTCGAGCAGGCGCCCCACGTCGTCGCGCGCCAGGAAGGCCGTGATCTTGCGCGTCATCTCCCCGCCCACGCCGTAGAGGGCGGTCATGCCGGACGGGTCCGCCGCGCGCAGCGCACCGATGCCGGGGTAGGCGGCCGCCAGCGCGGCAGCCGTGGTGACGCCCACCTCGGGGATGCCCAGGGCGAAGAGCTTGGCCGCCCAGGGCCGCTGCGCGGCGCGCGCGATCCCCTGCACGAGCGTCTCCGCCGATTTGCCGGCCCAGCC
>PNOJ01000010.1 GCA_013824755.1 Gemmatimonas sp. | reverse complement strand
TCAGCCCAGCGCGGCCGCCAGCCGCCCGCGCACGTCCCGCCGCACCGCCGCCGCCAGCTCCTCGCACCGGGCCAGCGCCTGCTCGGCCCGCGCCCGCGCGTCGTCGGCGAAGCCCGGCGCCGCGCCCTGGTCGAGCTCCTTCAGCGCGGCCAGGTTGATCAGGACGTTGTAGTACGCGCCCTCGGCGCCGGCCATGGCCGTCAGGGCGGCGACGCCCGCGTCGGACAGCGAGTTGGCGTTGCCGATCCGCGCGATCTCGCCGGCCAGCTCCAGCAGCTCGGGGCAGGCCTCGAGCACCGACAGCGGGACCGTCGTGGCCCCGCGCGTGGCCTCGGCCACCGCGAGGCCGCGCTGCTGCTGCTCGTCGGGCGTCTTGCGGGGCAGGCCGAAGGCCGCCATGACCTTGTTGAAGGCCGCGGTGTCGTCGTCCATGGCCCGCAGCAGGCGGTCCTTGAGGTCCTGGCCGCGCTCGGCGATCGCGAAGCAGCGCGCCTGCGCCGCCTCGTAGCCCGCCTTGCCGACGGTGAGGTTGGCGACCATCGCCGACAGCGCCGCCGACTGCGCGGCCGCCAGCGCGGCCACCGAGCCGCCGCCCGGCGCGGGGGAGTCGGTGGACAGCTCGTCCAGGAAGGCGCGGTTGGACATCGCCACCAACGGCCCGTCGACCAGGCCGGCCCTGTACTCGATGATCTTCTCGTCGGCCTCGAAGCGGCCGAGGTCGCGCAGGCCCAGGCTCTGGATCGCAGTCTCGACCAGTTGGCGGCGGGGCAGGCCCGCCGACAGGCCGGCCTGTCGCTGGTAGTGGACGCCGGCCGCCAGCAGGTCGCTCTCGGGGATCAGGCCCACCAGCTCGCTGCCGGTCACGCGCAGGCCGCGATCCCGCGCCGCGGCGCGGCAGGCCTCGAAGGCCTCGTGGGGCTTGGTGACGGTGGTGTCCACGAGATTGATCGAGACCTGGGCCCGGTCGTACTCGGGGATGACCCAGCCCACGGCCTTGCAGGCCGGCAGGCGGTAGGGGCCCGGCACCAGCACGGTCTGCCCGGCGGCGTCCTTGACGATCTTGCCGGCGGCATCGCGCTGCGCGCGGCCCGCCTCCTTGATGTCCAGGGCGATCTCCCCGGCCAGCTTCTTGCTGCGGGTGTTGAGGTTCACGTTGTAGGCCACCAGGAAGCCGCGGGCCGCGACGTTGGTCGCGCCGGTGCGCGCCGCGCGCTCGTCCCAGACGTTGGGGCCGAAGTCGGGGGCCCAGGCCGCGGTGCCGAGCTTCTCCCGCAGCGCCTCGTACTCGCCCTTGCGCACGTCCGCGAGATTGCGGCGCTTGGGGCGCGTGGCCGCGCTCTCGTAGAGGTAGACGGGGATCGACAGCTCGCGGCCGATCCGCTCGCCGACGCGGCGGGCGAGCTCGGCGCACTCCTGCATCGTCACGTCCCGCACCGGCACGAACGGGCAGACGTCGGTGGCGCCGTGGCGGGGGTGGGCGCCGTGGTGGCGCGACATGTCGATGAGCTCGGCGGCCCGCTTCACCACGCGGAAGGCGGCCTCGGCCACGCCGTCCGGCGTGCCGATGAAGGTGATCACGGTGCGGTTGGTCTCCGCGCCCGGATCGACGTCCAGCAGCGAGACGCCGTCGACCTCGGCGACGACCGCCGTGACGGCGTCGATGACGGCCCGGTCGCGGCCCTCGCTGATGTTGGGGACGCATTCGACGAGCTTGCTCATGGGCGGACCCTCCGGCTGCGGTGGCGCGGGAATAGCCATGCGGCCGGCGGCCGGCCACGGGGGAGAAGATAGCCTGTCGGCCGGGGGAATTCCAGCCGCCGGGGGGGCGTTTCGCCTTGGCGGGCAACGACCTCGACCGGGGTGGTTGCCGATGCCCGCGGGCGTGCCTATATTCGCGCCATCGCCGGGCCGTGGCGATGATCACGGGCCCGGAGCACGTATCATCGCCCGACTCCGACATCCGAACGAAAGGCCCGACGATGTATCGCCACGACCCCAGCGAGAGGATCGCCATCTTCATCGATGGCGAGAACATCCACTACAGCGCCAAGCACATGAACATGCGGCTCGACTACATCAAGATGTGCAAGGCGCTGGCCGGCGACCGCAGACTGATCCGCGCGACCTTCTACACGGCCATCTCGAACCAGAGCGAGGGGAAGATCGATTTCATCAACTTCCTGAGGCTCAACGGGTTCCGCGTCGTGACCAAGGAGCTGCGCAGCTTCACCGAGGCCGAGACGCAGCAGCGCTTCTTCCGGGGCAATCTCGATCTGGACATCGCCATCGACATCTACGAGATGCTGCCGGGCCTCGATACGGTCATCCTCTGTTCCGGCGACGGCGACTTCGTGCGCCTGGTCGAGAGCGTCTCTCGACACGGCAAGCACGTGGAGGTCTGCGCCCTGCGGGAGATGACCAGCACGGACCTGATCGCCGTCTCGGACGAGTACATCGACCTCGGCACGATGCGCGATCACCTGGCCCTGGACGCTCCCCCGCCCGAGCGCCGCGAGGACGGGCCGCCCCAGAGCCAGATCCGCAACGACCTCGACAGCGCCCGCATCGACTACAACGCGATCGAGTACTAGGCCGGCGCTCCCGCCGGTCCGCCCGCGCCGCCGCCGAGGGAGTCCCGGACCCCTCGGCGGTAGGCTTCCTGCAGGCGGCGCGTGACCGGCCCGGGCGCGCCGCCGCCCACCGGGACGCCGTCGACCGCCGTCACCGGCACGATCTCCTTCACCGAACCGCACAGGAACACCTCGTCGGCGCCGGCGGCGTCGGCCACCGTGACGTCGGTCTCGTCGCAGGGCAGGCCCAGCCGCGCCGCCGCTTCGATCACCAGCGCGCGCGTGCGGCCGCCCAGCAGCCCCCGCGACAGCGGGGGCGTGGCGAGCCGTCCCGCCGCCACGACGAAGACGTTGCTGGTGGCGCCCTCCAGCAGTCGGTCCCGCTCGTCGCAGATCAGGGCCTCGGCGCAGCCTCGGCGTCGGGCCTCGCGCAGGGCCAGCACCGTCGGCAGGTAGTTCAGCGACTTGATGCCGGGGGAGTTGCCGCGGCGGAAGCCCTCGCGCAGCACGGCGACCGCCACGCCGTCGCGCTGCCAGGCGGCCAGGTGGGGGCCGAGCGGCTCCATCCAGGCCGACACCGTGGGGGGGAGCGAGCCGAGGCCGGCCAGGGGCAGCGGGTCGTCGGGCGAGCCGCCGCGGCTGACGGTCAGGCGGCAGCGGGCGTCGCGGCCGGACAGGCCGTTGCGCCGCACCAGCTCCGCGACGATCTCGGTCACGGCCGCCCGGTCGGGCCGCCAGGCGAAGTCGAGCGCCGCGAGGTTGTCCGCCAGGCGACCGAGGTGCCCGTCGAGGTCGAAGGGCCGGCCCGCGTAGAGGCGGATCGTCTCGAACACGCCGTCGCCGTAGAGGTAGCCGCCGTCGAAGAGACCGACGCGGGCCTCGCGGGCGTCGAGATACTTTCCGTTGAGAAAAACGATCACCGGATCTACCTTCCCGGAACGAGCGTTGACCTTGGCCGCAGGCGTCCAGCCTAGGCCCCGGCGAGCCCGGAGGCAAGGCCGGACGGGCCGCGCCCCGGTTGACAGGTCCGAATTCTGTGGTAGGTTGACGCACCTGCTGTGAAAATCTTGACAAGGATCGTGGGGGTTCGGGCGCCGCGCCCGGTCCCGCGGATGGCCGGCACCGGTCCCGGCACGGCGAGGAGCTGCCGCGATGAGCGCACAAGCGATCCCCATCCTGATGGTCGTGGGCACCGCGGCCCTGCTGTCCCTGCTGTTCCTGGGGTTGAGCGGCTGGCTGGGGCCCTACCGGCCGAACAGCCTGAAGTCCACGACCTACGAGTGCGGCGTGCCGGCGCGCAGCTCCGTGCAGATCCGCTTCTTCGTGCGCTTCTTCCTGGTGGCCCTGCTGTTCCTGCTCTTCGACCTCGAGGCGGTGTTCCTCTACCCCTGGGCCATCCTGTTCCGCTCCATGGTCGCCGAAGGCCGGGCGGCCTTCGCCCTGGGCGAGATGGGCGCCTTCGTGGCGGTGCTGGTCGTCGGCTTCGTCTACGTCTGGAAGAAAGGCGGGCTCGAATGGCAGTGACGCTCGACAGCCCCAGCAACTACCTGACGACGCGCCTGCGCCAGGCCGTGAACTGGGGGCGGCAGTACTCGCTGTGGCCGCTGCCCTTCGGCACCGCGTGCTGCGCCATCGAGTTCATGAGCACCGTGTCATCGTACAACGACATCAGCCGCTTCGGCGCCGAGGCGGTGCGCTTCTCGCCGCGCCAGTCGGACCTGCTCATCGTCGCCGGCACGATCTCCTACAAGCAGGCGCCGATCCTCAAGACGATCTACGCCCAGATGTGCGAGCCCAAGTGGGTCATCGCCATGGGCGTCTGCGCGAGCAGCGGCGGCTTCTACAACAACTACTCCACGCTGCAGGGGATCGACCGCATCATCCCGGTCGATTTCTACGTCGCGGGCTGCCCGCCGACCCCGGAGAACCTGCTGGGCGCCCTGGTGAAGCTGCAGGACAAGGTCCGGCAGGAGGGGCTGGTCCCGGCCGCCCGCCGCCACGACGCCGCGACCGGCGCCTGAGCGCCGTCGATGTTCCACCGTCACCGCACAGGACGGAGCGCATGAGCCAGAAGCTGGTTGAACGCCTGCAGGCGGAGTTCGGCGACCGCATCCTGGAAGCGGGCTCGCAGCACGGCGACGAGTCCGTGGTCGTCGCCCCCGCGGACCTGCCGGCCGTCGCCGCGCACCTCAAGGGCCGCGAGGCCTGCGAGCTGCTGCTGGACGTCGTCGGCGTCGACCGCAGCGAGCTGCCCGGCCACCGCGACGATCCCGAGCGCTTCGAGGTCGTCTACAACCTGCGCTCCCTGTCGCGGAACCACCGCCTGCTGGTCAAGGTCCGCACGCCGGAGGGGCGGGACGTGCCGTCGCTGGCCGGCCTGTACCGCTCGGCCGACTGGGCCGAGCGCGAGGTCTACGACCTGTACGGCGTGCGCTTCGGCGGGCACCCGGACCTGCGCCGCATCCTCTGCCACCACGAGTTCGAGGGGCACGCCCTGCGCAAGGACTACCCGATCGAGCGCGGGCAGTTCCTCTCCGCGCCGGAGAAGCTCATCCAGGACCACGAGATCGAGCGCGCGGCGCACCGGGCCGACGCCTCCCGCGGCGCGGTCCTGCCCTCGGACCTCCTGACGGTGAACATCGGGCCGAGCCACCCCGCGACCCACGGCGCGCTGCGGGCCGAGGTGCTGCTCGACGGCGAGACCATCGTCGAGGCCCGCACCGAGATCGGCTACCTGCACCGCTGCTTCGAGAAGGAGGCCGAGGACCACACCTGGGCCCAGGTGATGCCCTACACCGACCGCCTCAACTACGTCTCGGCCATGCTGAACAACTGCGTCTACTGCGCCGCGGTCGAGAAGCTGTTCGACGCCGAGATCCCGCCGCGGGCGCGGGTCGTGCGCGTGATCGTCAGCGAGCTGTCGCGGATCATCGACCACCTGGTCTGCGTCTGCGCCAACCTGGTGGACCTCGGCGCGCTGACCAACTACTGGTTCTTCTACAACGTGCGCGAGAGCATCTACTACGACGTGATCGAGCCGCTGTGCGGGTCGCGCCTGACCACCAACTTCACGCGCATCGGCGGTCTGGGCTACGACGTGTTCGCGGGCTTCGAGGCGGCCATCGAGCGCAACCTGGTCAAGCTGGAGACGGCCATCGGCGAGGTGACGGGACTGGTCGCCCGCAACCGCATCTTCCTGGACCGCACCGTGGGCATCGGGGCCATGACCCCCGAACAGGCCCTGGACTGGGGTTTCACCGGCCCCTGCCTGCGCGCGACCGGCCTGGCCTACGACGTGCGCAAGCACGCGCCCTACGACGGCTACGAGACCTACGACTTCGACGTGCCGGTCGGCGCCGCCGGCGACACCCGCGACCGCATCATGGTCCGCATCGAGGAGATGCGCCAGAGCGCGCGGATCATCCGCCAGGCGCTGGCGCGCGGCCTGCCCGGCGGCCCGATCCTGACCGAGGACCCGCGCTTCGCGCTCCCCCCCAAGGAGAAGGTCTACGGCAGCATCGAGGGCGTCATGAACCAGTTCAAGCTGATCATGGAGGGCGCCCGCGTGCCGGCCGGCGAGGCCTACGGCTTCGGGGAGGGCGGCAACGGCGAGCTGGGCTTCTACTGCGTGTCCGACGGCGGCGGCCGGCCCTACCGCGTCAAGGTGCGCCCGCCCTGCTTCCCGATCTTCTCGGCCTTCGGGGAGATGGTCAAGGGACTGATGATCCCCGACGCCGTGGCGATCCTCGGCAGCATCAACATCATCGCCGGGGAACTGGACCGTTGAGGTGCGCCCCCAGCGCGGAAAGGAACGGGTGACGTGAACGTTCCGATCAATGACGCGAGCGACTTCCGGCTCGGCGAGCAGGATGCCGCGCGTTTCGCGGCCATCCTCGCCCGCTACCCGACGCGGCGCAGCGCGCTGATGCCGACCCTGTGGCTGATCCAGGACCGCGACGGCCACATCTCGGACGCGGCCGTCAGCTGGGTGGCCACGCAGCTCGAGCTGTCCGAAGCCAAGGTGCGCGAGGTCGTCTCGTTCTACGTGATGTACCGCGACCGGCCGCAGGCCCGCCACGTCCTGCAGGTCTGCCACAACATCAGCTGCCACATCATGGGCGCGCAGCCGCTGCTGATCCACCTCGAGGGGAAGCTGGGGATCCGCCGGGGCGAGGCCACGCCCGACGGCGAGTTCGCCCTGGAGGGCGTCGAGTGCCTCGGCGCCTGCGGCATGGGCCCCTGCCTGCAGCTGGGCAGGCACCTCTACGAGCACCTCACCCCCGAGAAGGCCGACGCCCTCGTGGACGGCCTGCGCCGGGGCGATCCTCCCCGGCCGGACACCGACCGGGACCTGGAGGAGTAGGATGAACCAGGACCAGTACCGGATCCTCTCGAAGCGCTTCGACCGGCGCGACGGCCACAAGCTGGCGGCGTACGAGGCCGACGGCGGCTACCGCTCCCTGAAACGGGCGGTCGGCGAGCTGGGCGCCCCCGCCGTGCGCGAGGAGGTCAAGGCCTCCGGCCTGCGCGGTCGCGGCGGCGCCGGCTTCCCCGCGGGCGTGAAGTGGGGCTTCGTGCCGCAGGGCGCCGAGACGGTCTACTTCATGGTCAACGCCGACGAGTCCGAGCCGGGCACCTTCAAGGACCGCCTCCTGCTGGACTACGACCCGCACGCGGTGATCGAGGGCTCGGCGATCTCGTCGTTCGCGGTCGGGGCGAAGCTCTGCGTGATCTACATCCGCGGCGAGTTCGGCTGGCTGGTCGACCGCGTGCAGAAGGCCGTGGACGAGGCCTACGCCGCCGGCTACCTCGGGCCGGGCGCCTTCGGCGGCGCCTACGAGCTCGAGATGATCGTGCACAAGGGCGCCGGCGCCTACATCTGCGGCGAGGAGACGGGCCTGATCAACTCGGTGACCGGGCAGAAGGGCCAGCCGAACATCAAGCCGCCGTTCCCGGCCGTCAGCGGGTTCTTGGGCAAGCCGACCATCGTCAACAACGTCGAGACCGTGGCCGCCGTGCCCTGGATCCTCGAGCACGGGGCGGCCGCCTACCGGCGGTTCGGCACCGAGAAGTCGCCCGGCACGAAGCTGTTCAGCGTGAGCGGCCCCGTGCGCCGGCCGGGCGTGCACGAGATCCCCCTGGGCCTGCCGTTCCGGGAGTTCTTCACGGACTGGCTGGGCGGCATGGCCGACGGCGAGGAGCTGAAGGCCGTGATCATGGGCGGCTCGTCGGTCCCGGTGCTGACGGCGGCGGAGGCCATGGAGACGGCCCTGGACTACGAGTCCCTGGCCGCGGCCGGCACCATGCTCGGCTCCGGCGGGATGATCATCATCCCGGCGCGCTGCGACATGGTGGAGCTGATCCAGGTGCTCATGCACTTCTACTGGGACGAGTCGTGCGGCCAGTGCACCCCCTGCCGCGAGGGCACGGGCTGGCTGCACCGGATCGTGAAGCGCCTGCGCCGGGGCGAGGGCGCCCCGGAGGACCTCGCGCTGCTCGAGCGGGTCTGCGACGGCATGGCCGGCCTGACGATCTGCCCCCTGGCGGACGCCGCCGTGATGCCGATGCGCAGCTTCCTGCAGCGCTTCCGGCCCGAATTCGAGGCGCTGGCCGCGGGGCGCCGTGCGACCGAACCCGACTCCCGCTGGGCGCGGGAGATCAGGAGCTGAACCCATGGTCAAGGTGACGATCGACGGCACGGAGCTGGAGTTCGCCGCGGGCACGTCGCTCTTCGACGCCTGCCGTGCGGCGCGCGGGGAGGCGCTGCCCCACTTCTGCTACCACCCCGACCTGTCCGTGGCCGGCGTCTGCCGCCTCTGCCAGGTCGAGGTGGAGGGGATGCCCAAGCTGACCATCGCCTGCAACACGACGGTGCGCGAGGGCATGGTCGTGCACACCCGCAGCGAGAAGGTGCGGCGGGCGGCGCAGCAGATCCTGGAGATGCACCTCATCAACCACCCCGTCGACTGCCCGATCTGCGACCAGGCCGGCGAGTGCGGCCTGCAGGACCAGTACATGACCTACGGGCTCTACGAGTCCGAGGTGGGCCAGTCCGACAAGGTGCACAAGGCCAAGGTGCAGGTCATCGGGCCGCGCGTCGTGCTGGACAAGGAGCGCTGCGTGCTCTGCAGCCGCTGCGTGCGCTTCTGCGACGAGGTCACCCGCACCGGCGAGCTGGGCATCTTCAACCGCGGGGACCGCGCCGAGATCGGCGTCGCCCCCGGCCTCCAGCTGGACAACGCCTACAGCCTGAACACCGTCGACATCTGCCCGGTCGGCGCGCTCACCAGCCTGGACTTCCGCTTCAAGAAGCGGGTCTGGCTGCTCAGGAGCACGCCCACGCTCTGCCACGGTTGCGCCACCGGCTGCAACGTGCGCGTCGACCACGAGGCCGGCACCGTCTACCGGCTGAAGCCGCGCCGCAACGCGGCGGTCAACGGCGCCTGGATGTGCGACGAGGGCCGCGACACCTACCGGCCGCTCCACGCCGACTCGCGCCTGCGCGAACCCCTGCTGCGGCGCGACGGCGCGCTGCGGCCCGCGACCTGGCCCGAGGCCTGGTCGGCGCTGGCCGCGGCCGTGGGCGTCGCAGCCCCGCTGGGCGCCGCCGTGGTGTCGCCGCGCCAGACCCTGGAGGAGATCGCCCTGTTCGCGCACCTGGCCGCGGCGCTCGGCGCGCCGACCGCCGGCGTCAGCGGCGGCCCGCGCGAGGCCGACCGGGGCGAGGGCGACGACCTGCTGCGCAGCGCCGACCGCGCCCCCAACCGCGGTTCGCTGGCCTGGCTGGGCCTGGCCGAACCGACGGGCGCCGACCTCGCCGCGCGCGCGCGCGAGGCGCGGGGCGCCGTGCTGGTCTACGGCGCCGACCCCGCCGCCGACGCCCCAGGCTGGCGCGAGGCGGTCGCCGGCCGGACCGTGATCCACCTCGGCACCCACCTCAGCGCCACGGCCGAAGCGGCGGACATCGTGATCCCGCTGAGCGCCTGGGCCGAGAAGGACGGCCTGCTCGTGAACCGGCAGGGCCGCGTGCAGGCGTCGCGCCGCGCGATCGCGCGGCCCGGCCTCGCCCTGGAGGACTGGCGCTTCCTGGCCGACTGGCTGGCGGCGGCCGGCGCGACGGACGTCCCGTCGTCCCTGCCGGACCTGCGCCGCTGGGTCGCCGGCCGCGTGCCCGCCCTGGCGGGCGTGGACCTCGCCGTCCTGCCGCCCGAAGGCCTGATCCCCGACGCCGTCGCCGCGGGTTCCGGAGGTGAGCGATGACGGACCTCGTGCTGACGACCTTCCTGAAGATGGCCTTCATCCTGGCGGTGATCCTCGGGCTGGTGCCCGTGCTGATCTGGGCCGAGCGCAAGGGTTCGGCCTTCATCCAGGACCGCACGGGGCCGAACCGGGCGGGCATCGCGGGCATCCGCCTCGCCGGCCTGATCCACCCCATCGCCGACGTCCTGAAGCTGCTGTTCAAGGAGGACGTGCGGCCGGCCGGGGTCCACCGCGTCCTGTACGCGCTGGCGCCCTTCCTGGTCTTCTTCATCTCGCTGCTGACCTACGCGGTGATCCCGTTCGGCGACTACCTGGAGGTCGGCGGCCGCCGGATCCCGCTGGTGGTGGCCGACCTCGACGTGGGCATCCTCTACGTGCTGGCCATCGCCAGCCTGGGCACCTACGGCATCGTCATGGGCGGCTGGGCCTCGAACAACAAGTACACCTTCCTGGGCGCGGTGCGCTCCACGTCGCAGATGATCAGCTACGAGATCAGCATGGGGCTGGCGCTGATGGGCCTGCTGCTGGTCAGCCAGTCCCTGCGCCTGACCGACGTCGTGGCCGGACAGGGCGTGCTGCTCTGGGGCTTCCTGCCGCGCTGGGGCTTCGTGATCCAGCCCCTGGGCGCGATCCTGTTCATGACCGCCGCCTTCGCCGAGACCAACCGCAACCCCTTCGACCTGCCCGAGGGCGAGTCGGAGCTGGTCTCCGGCTACCACCTCGAGTACAGCTCCATGAAGTTCGCCCTGTTCTTCATGGCCGAGTACACGAACCTGGTGGTGGCCTCGGCGCTGATCGCGACCCTCTACTTCGGCGGCTGGAACATCCCCTGGCTGCCCCGCGCCGTCATCGAGGCCCGCGCCGGCGTCCTGCTGCCGCTGCTGCTGGCCGCCCACGTCGCGATCTGCGCCCTGGCCGCCGCGCTCTACCTGCGCCGGGTGTCCCGCGAGCGCGGCAAGTTCGGCGACGCGCGCGACCGCGAGCCCGGGCTGATGGCCGGCGTCTGCGTCCTGCTGGGCCTGGCGGGTCTCGCCGCGCTGGCCCTGCGGCCCTGGGAGATCGGCCCCGCCGGCGCCTCGCTGCTGGCGACCGCGCTGCAGGTCGGCGCCTTCGTGGGCAAGGTCGTCTTCTTCTGCTGGTTCTTCATCTGGGTGCGCTGGACATTGCCGCGCTTCCGGTACGACCAGCTCATGCACCTGGGCTGGAAGGTGATGCTGCCGCTGGCGCTGGCCAACCTGGTCCTGACCGCGGTGGTCGTGGCGTTCGTCTGAGTCCGGTCCGTCGGGAGGGTAGGGGATACATGAACGGCAAAGTCCACGGCTACGGCGGCAGGATGACGCTCGTGGAGCGCCTGTACCTGGGCGAGATCCTCCGCGGGCTGGGCATCACCATCCGCCACGTGATCCGCAACCTCCTGCACACCGGGGACATGCCCACCGTGCAGTATCCGGAGGAGCGCCGCGCCTACAGCGAGCGGTTCCGCGGCCGGCACCGCCTGATGAAGCGGGAGGACGGCACCCCGCGCTGCGTGGCCTGCATGATGTGCAGCACCGCCTGCCCCGCGGACTGCATCCACATCGTGGCCGAGGAGCACCCCGACCCCGCGATCGAGAAGGCGCCGCTCAGCTTCGAGATCGACCTGCTGCGGTGCGTCTACTGCGGCCTCTGCGAGGAGGCGTGCCCCTGCGACGCCATCCGCATGGACACCGGCATCTACGACCTCGCGGCCGACAGCCGCGAGAAGTTCCTGGTGGACAAGGAATTCCTGCTGAACAACACGACGGACGGCACGCGCTGACGGCGCGGGGAGGCGACTGACGTGGAGACGTTCCTCTTCTACCTCTTCGGGGCGCTGATGCTGGGCGCGGCGGTGATGACCGTGGCGAGCCGCAGCGCCGTGGCGGCGGCCGTCTGGCTGGTGTTCAGCTTCGTCTGCGCCGCCGGCGTCTTCGCCCTGCTCGCGGCGCCCTTTTTGGCCATCCTGCAGATCCTGATCTACGCGGGCGCCATCATGGTGCTGTTCCTCTTCGTGATCATGATGCTGCAGGGGCCGGTCCTGCCCGCCGAGGTCGCCGGCCGCACCGTCGGGCGCAAGGCCCTGCTGGCCCTGCCCGCCGCCGCCATCGCGGTGATCCTGATCAGCTGGGCGGCGCGGGGGCGCGAGACGCCCTTCGGCGCGACGCCGGTGACGGGCACCGCCGCCGCCGTGGCGGAGCTGCTGCTGAACCGCTACCTGCTGGCCTTCGAGCTGATCTCGATCGTGCTGCTGGTGGCGATCGTGGGCGCGATGTCGCTGGGCCGCAACGAGGAGGGGCAGCCGTGACCGTGGGCCTGACTCACTACCTCGTGCTGGCGGCGGCGATGTTCCTGGTCGGGATGGCCGGCGTCCTGATCCGCCGCAACAGCCTGATCGTGTTCATGAGCATCGAGATCATGCTGAGCGCCGCGAACCTCGTGTTCGCCGCCTACTCGCGCCTGCACGGCGACCTGGCGGGGCACGTCTTCGTGCTGATGGTCTTCGCCGTCGCGGCCGCCGAGGCCGCCATCGGCCTGGCCATCCTGGTGGAGATCCACCGGCTGCGCCGGTCGGTGAACGTGGACGACCTCAACACGCTGATGGAGTGACGCCGTGGAAAGCCATGTCCTGGACACGTCGCTGAGGTGGATCGTCCTGGTGCCCCTGCTCGGGGCGGCCCTCAACGGGCTGCTGCTGAGGCGGATGCCGCGCCGGGCGGCCGGCCTGCTGGCCTGCGCGGCCGTGGGCGCCTCCTTCCTGCTCTCGGTCGCGGCCGTGGTCCGCCTCGCGGGGCTGGAGCCCCACCACCGGCTGCTGGCGGACTCGCTCGGCACCTGGCTCGACATCGCCGGCGTGCGGGTCGAACTGGGCTTCGCCATGGACCAGCTGAGCGCGGTCATGGCCCTGGTGGTCACGGGCGTCGGCTTCCTGATCCACGTCTACTCCCTGGGCTACATGGCCCACGACCCCGGCTTCAACCGCTTCTTCACCTACCTGAACCTGTTCATCTTCGCGATGATGATGCTGGTGCTGGGCGAGAACCTGGTCATGCTGTTCGTGGGCTGGGAGGGCGTGGGTCTCTGCTCGTACCTGCTGATCAGCTTCTGGTTCAACGAAGAGGCGAACGCCGCCGCCGGCAAGAAGGCCTTCATCGTCAACCGCATCGGCGATTTCGGCTTCCTGCTGGGGATGTTCGTCCTGGGCGCCGCCCTGCTGCCGCATCTCGGGGACGGGGAGGGCGTCTTCTCCTTCCGGACGATCGCCGCCCACACGCATGACCTCGCGCCCTGGGCGACCGCCATCGGCCTGCTGCTGTTCCTCGGGGCCGCCGGCAAGTCGGCCCAGATCCCGCTCTACGTCTGGCTGCCCGACGCGATGGCCGGCCCCACGCCCGTCTCGGCGCTGATCCACGCCGCGACCATGGTCACCGCCGGCGTCTACATGATCGCCCGCATGAACATGGTCTACGTGCTGAGCCCGGCGGCCATGACGACCGTGGCGGTCGTCGGCGCCGTCACCGCCCTGTTCGCGGCGACCATCGCCCTGACCCAGAACGACATCAAGAAGGTGCTGGCCTACTCGACGGTCTCGCAGCTGGGCTACATGATGCTGGCCTGCGGGGTGGGCGCCTTCGCCGCCGGCATCTTCCACGTCATGACGCACGCCTTCTTCAAGGCCCTGCTCTTCCTGGGCGCCGGCTCGGTCATCCACGCCATGAGCGGCGAGCAGGACCTGCGCCTGATGGGCGGCCTGCGCCGCAAGCTGCCGCTGACCTGGCCGACGTTCCTGATCGGGACGGTCGCGCTGGCGGGCGTCTTCCCGTTCGCCGGCTTCTTCAGCAAGGACGAGATCCTCTGGAAGGCCTTCAGCGAGGGCAACCCCGGCCTGTGGCTCGTCGGTTTCCTGGGCGCGGGCCTGACGGCGTTCTACATGATGCGCCTGGTCGTGCTGGCCTTCTTCGGCGACAACCGCGCCGGCGAGGAGGTGCGGCACCACGTCCACGAGTCCCCGGCGACGATGACCGCGCCCCTGGTGATCCTGGCCGCCCTGTCGGTGGTCGGCGGCTGGCTGGGCTGGCCCCACTTCCTGGGCGGCGCCAACCGCTTCGAGCAGTGGCTGGCGCCGGTGTTCGCAGCCGGGGCGAGCGGGCACGGCGCCGTCACGGCGCACGGCGTTCCGGCGCACGGCGCCGCCACGCACGCCGCCGCCTCCACCGAATGGCTCCTGGCCGCGGCCTCCCTCTCGCTGGCCCTGCTCGGCCTGTACGCCGGGTACCGCGCCTACGCGGGCCGGGCGGCGCTGGCCGGGAAGCTGCACGCCTTCGCCGGCGGCCGGCCCCACCGCGTGCTGCTGAACAAGTACTACGTGGACGAGGGCTACGAGGCGTCCCTGGTGCGCCCGGGCTACGCGCTGTCGGACCGCGTGCTCTTCCGCGCCGTGGACACCGGCCTGATCGACGGGCTGCTGGTCAACGGCTCCGCGCTGCTGGTCTCGATCACGAGCGCGCTGCTGCGCCTGTTCCAGAACGGCAAGCTGCGCTTCTACGCGTACGTCTTCGCGCTCGGCGCGGCGGCGTTCGTCCTGTACCTGGCACTGACGATCTAGGGGAGGGCCGGCCTTGGCTTTCATCACGGACCACATCCTGACCTGGGTCGCCTTCGCGCCTGCGCTCGGGGCCGTCCTGGTCCTCGCCGCGGGGCGGACGCCCGGCGCGGCCAGGCGGCTCGCCCTGGGCGCGGCGCTGGTCGACTTCGTCCTCTCCCTGCACCTGCTGCGGTACTTCGACAAGGGCAACGGCGCCGACCAGTTCGTCGAGCACGCCCCCTGGCTCGCCGGCGGCAAGATCGCCTACAGCCTGGGCCTGGACGGGGTCTCGCTCTGGCTCGTCCTGCTGACGACCTTCCTGGGTCCGCTGGTGATCCTGAGCGCCTGGCGGGCGATCGCCGAACGCGTGCGCGAGGCGATGGCCTTCCTGCTGCTGCTGCAGACGGCGATGATCGGCACCTTCCTGGCCCGCGACATGCTGCTGTTCTACGTGTTCTGGGAAGCGATGCTGATCCCGATGTACTTCCTGATCGGCATCTGGGGCGGGGAGCGGCGCGTCTACGCCGCGGTGAAGTTCTTCCTGTTCACGATGGTCGGGTCGGTCTTCATGCTGGTCGCCATCCTGTGGTGCTACCAGCAGGCGGGCAGCATGGCGCTGGCCGACTTCCTGCAACTGGAGCTGTCGCGCGGGCAGCAGTCGTGGCTGTTCGCCGCCTTCGCCCTGGCCTTCGCCATCAAGGTGCCCCTGTTCCCCTTCCACACCTGGCTGCCCGACGCCCACGTCGAGGCGCCGACCGCCGGTTCGGTCATCCTGGCGGGCATCCTGCTGAAGATGGGCACCTACGGCCTGCTGCGCTTCGCGATCCCGCTGTTCCCCGAGGCGGCCCTGGCGCTCGGCCCCTGGCTCGCCTGGCTGGCGGTGATCGGGATCGTCTACGGGGCCCTGGTGGCCATGGTCCAGCAGGACGTCAAGAAGCTGGTGGCCTACTCGAGCGTCAGCCACCTGGGCTTCGTGGTGCTGGGCCTGTTCAGCCTGACGACGACCGGCGCCGCGGGCGGCGTGGTCCAGATGCTGGCCCACGGCCTGTCGACCGGGGCGCTCTTCCTCCTGGTCGGCATCATCTACGAGCGGCGCCACACCCGGATGATCGCCGAGTTCGGCGGCCTCGCCCACGCGATGCCGCGCTTCGCCGCGGTCTTCCTGTTCGTGACCCTGGCCAGCATCGGCCTGCCCGGTCTCTGTGGCTTCACCGGCGAATTCCTGATCCTGTTCGGCACCTTCGGCAGCGGGCTGCTGCCCCACGCGCGCCTGCTCACGGCCCTGGCGGCCACCGGCGTCGTGCTGGGCGCCATCTACATGCTCTGGATGTACCAGCGCGTGTTCCTGGGCAAGCTCGGCGAGCGCAACCGCGGCCTGCCGGACCTCAGCCCGCGCGAGTGGGCGGTCCTGCTGCCCATCCTGATCATGATCGTGGCGCTGGGCGTGCACCCCGCGCCGCTGCTGGAGAGGCTGGAGCCCTCGCTGGAGCGGATCCTGGCGCCCGTCGCCGCGCTCCGGCCGACCGATTCCAACTACGGGTTGGCCCTCCAGGTGCCGGCCGACCAGCCCGCCGCCGCGGTCGCGGCGCTGAAGGGGGACCGATGAACGGCCCGACCCCGATGACGCTCGGCGCCGAATTGCCCGTGCTGGCGCCCTACCTCGTGCTGGCCGTCGGCGGCCTGGCCGTGATGCTCGTGGACGCCTTCTCGGGCGGCCGACGCCGCGACCACCTGTCGCTGCTGACCCTGCTGGTGCTGCTGGGCGCCGCGGCGGCCCAGGGCGCGGCGCCCGCCGAACCGCGCGGCGCGACCCTGCTGGGCGGCATGCTGGCGGCCGACCGCTTCAGCCGCTTCTTCAACCTGCTGACCGTGACGATCGCCATGCTCACGACGGTCTACGCGACCAGCATGTTCGAACGCGACGGGCGCTACCGTGCCGACTTCTACCCCCTGACGCTGTTCGCCGCCCTGGGCATGATGCTGCTGGCCGCGGCGACCGACCTGCTGAGCCTGTTCCTGGCCATCGAGACCATGAGCCTGGCCGTCTACGTCCTGGTCGCCGGCGACCGCGGCTCGCTGCGCAGCAGCGAAGCCGGCTTCAAGTACCTGATCCTGGGCGCGTTCGCCTCGGCCTTCCTGCTGATGGGCCTCGCGCTGCTGTACGGCCAGGCCGGGGCGACCGACTACGCCACCGTCCACCGGGCGGTCCAGGCGGCGCCCGACGGCGGGATCCTGCTGCCGCTGGCCTGCGGCCTGGTGCTGGTGGCCCTGGGCTTCAAGGTGGCCATGGTGCCCTTCCACATGTGGACGCCGGACGTCTACGACGGCGCCCCCGCCTACGTGACCGGCCTGATGGCCACGGGCGTCAAGGCGGCGGCCTTCGCCGCGCTGCTGCGCGTGGTCTGGCTGCTGCCCCCGATCGCGGAGGCCTGGTTCCCGCTGCTGACCGTCCTCGCGGTGCTGACGATGACCTACGGCAACCTCGTGGCCCTGTCCCAGAACGGGCTGAAGCGGATGCTGGCCTACTCGAGCATCGCCCACGCCGGCTACCTGCTGCTGGGCGTGCTGGCGGTGCTCAACACCAGCCGCGACAGCGCCACGGCCGTGCAGGCCGCCGCGGTGCGCGACGCCGCCGGCGGCGCCATCCTGTTCTACCTGGTGGTCTACGCCCTGATGAATCTCGGCGCCTTCGGCGTGGTGGCCTGCCTCAGCCGCAGCCGGCGCGAGGAAGCCGACGCCATCGACGGCTACGCCGGCCTGTCCCGACGCCGTCCCTTCGTGGCCGCGACGCTGGCGGTGTTCATGTTCTCGCTCGCGGGGATCCCGCCCACCGCCGGCTTCGTGGGCAAGTTCTACATCTTCGACGCGGTGGTGAAGGCCGGCCTGGTGCCGCTGGCCGTCTGGGGCGTGATCAACTCGCTGCTCTCGGCGTACTACTACCTGCGCGTCATCGTGGTGATGTACATGAAGCCGGCCGAGGGCGAGGTGCACGACGGCCACAGCTGGGAGGCGGCGTTCACCTGCGGCGTGCTGGCGCTGCTGGTGCTGCTGCTCGGCGTGGTGCCCGGCTCGTTCTACGCGCTGGCGGCCCACACGTACCGGCAGCTGACCTTCTAGTGTCCTGAGTCAGAAATACGTTGCCTTTTCGGCGGCCCTCCCGACTCCCGGCCGCGTTGCTCCTCCTCGGCGTAGCTGGGCTACGCTCTCGTCGTCGCGCCTTGCCGGGTGCCGGGATGAC
Organism: Gemmatimonas sp.; assembly: GCA_013824755.1. GTDB lineage: Bacteria > Krumholzibacteriota > Krumholzibacteriia > LZORAL124-64-63 > LZORAL124-64-63 > PNOJ01. The sequence continues at coordinate 28,422 of PNOJ01000010.1, read as the reverse complement.
TCGCCGAAAAGGCAACGTATTTCTGACTCAGGACACTAGGCCCGCGGCGCCCGTCAGCGGAACGCGGGCAGTCCCGTGACGTCCGCGCCGACGATCAGCGTGTGGATGTCGTGCGTCCCCTCGTAGGTGTACACCGATTCGAGATTCGTGAGGTGGCGCCCGATCGGGTGTTCGTCGGTGATCCCGGCGGCGCCCAGCACCTCGCGGGCCAGGCGGGCGGTCCGCAGCGCCGCGGCCACGTTGTGCCGCTTGGCCAGGGACACCAGCGCCACCTCGTCGACGCCGCGATCCTTGAGCCGGCCCAACCGGTGCGCGAGCGCCTGCGACGTCGTCACCTCCGTCAGCATCTCCACCAGCTTCTGCTGCACCAGTTGGAAGGCCGCGAGCGGCCGGCCGAACTGCTCGCGTTCCAGCGCGTACTGCCGGGCGTGGTCGTAGCAGGCGGCCGCCGCGCCCACCGCCCCCCAGGCGATGCCGTAGCGCGCCTGGTTCAGGCAGGACAGCGGCGCGACGAGGCCGGCGGCCCCGGGCAGGCGGCTGCTCTCGGGCAGGCGGACCTCGTCGAAGCTCAGCTCCCCGGTGTCGCTCGCGCGCAGGCTGAACTTGCCGTGCACCGGTTGCGCCGCGAAGCCCGGCGTGCCGCGTTCGACCAGGAATCCCAGCACGCGCTCGGGTCCGCGGGCCCAGACCACGGCCACGTCGGCGAGATCGGCGTTGGTGATCCACATCTTGGACCCGGTCAGCACCCAGCCGTCGCCGTCGCGCACGGCGCGGGTCTCCATCCCCCCGGGGTCGCTGCCGTGAGCGGCCTCGGTCAGCCCGAAGCAGCCGATCCGGCGGCCGGCCGCCAGCTCGGGCAGCCAGCGGCGCTGCTGGGCCTCGTCGCCGTAGGTCGCGATGGGCCACATCACGAGACTGCCCTGCACCGAGGCGAAGCTGCGCAGGCCGCTGTCGCCGCGCTCGAGCTCCTGGCAGACCAGCCCGTACACCGTCGGGGAGAGGCCGGGGCAGCCCGGACCCTGCACCGAGGTGCCGAGCAGGCCGAGCTCGCCCATCTCCGGCGCCAGTTCCAGCGGGAACGTCCCGGCGCGATGGTGCTCCCTGACCACCGGCAGGAAACGCCGCTCGACGAAGCTCCGGCAGAGGTCCCGCGCCGCCCGCTCCTCGTCGCCCAGCTCCGCTTCCATCCGGTAGTAGTCGATGCCCTCGTATGGTCTCACGTCCGCCCCTCGGGTTCGTGTTCGTAGCTTCGAGGATAGCATCACCCGGCTCGTCTGCAAGCTCCGGGACGGAAGCACTGCTTGACCGAGCGGCGAAACTTGTCTAAAAACGGGAGGTTCCGGCGCCGGCCGCCGGGCGGGGAGGACGGACCGTCGATGAGGAGACTCTGGAGGTGGGTGCGCGCCTGCGCCGCGGCCGTGCTGTGGTCGGGGGTGTTGGCCGGCCTGGTGGGCTTCGCGGAGGGCGTCAGCCAGTGGTCCCGCTTCGGCGGCTGGACCGCGGGCGGCGGCGAGTCCGGCTTCGTCCGCAGCGTCGCCCCGTCGGTCACGCTCTACAGCTGGTTCGCGATGGCGTGCGCGGCCCTGATGTTCGGGCCCTACGCCGTGGCCGTGCGGCGGCGGCCGTCGGCGCGCCTGCGCGCCTACGCCCTGACCACGGCGACGGCGGTCGCCTCCCTCGTCTTCTTCTACGCCGGCTATGCGGGCCGCGAGCACCTGTGGCCGCAGTGGTGGGCGGCCCACGAGCTGCGCGAGGCGTTCGTCCTGCAGGTGGTCTGCTTCCTGGCGTTGACCATCCTGCTGGTGCGGCCGCTGACGACGTTGGCCGGCTCCCTGGTGCTGACGCCGCGACGCAATCTCTTCCTGACCGTGATCTTCCTGCTGGTGTTCACCAGCCTCTGGCCCGACTGGCGGGACGAGGGCCGCGCGGCGCGCTGCGGCGGCCTGGAGCGGGTGTCGGCGGCGCCGTCCGGTCCCAACATCGTGCTGGTGACCATCGACGCCTGGCGCCGCGACCACCTGGGCGCGCTCGGCGGGCGCGACGACCTCACGCCGGGGCTGGACCGGCTGGCCGGCGAGGGGCTGCTCTACCCCGACAGCTGGTCGAGCAGCTGCTGGACCCTGCCGGGGATGGGCACCCTGATGACGGGGCGTTCCCCGCGGGAGCTGGGCATCGAACGCAAGCGCCCGTTGCCCCAGGGCGCGCCGATGCTGGCGGAAATCGCCTGGTCGCAGGGATGGCACACGGCCGCCTTCGCGACCAATCCTTACCTGACCGGCAACTACGGCTTCGACCGCGGCTTCGCCGAGTACGAGCACGCCATGGTCCTGGAGCCGCTCCAACCGGCGTCGCGCTCGGTGCTGGCGCGGGAGCTGACCTATTGGATCGACCGCTTCGCCGAGCTCGACAAGTCGGAGTACGTGGTCGCCAAGGCGCTGCGCTGGTTGCCCACGCGCCCCGCGGACCGGCCGTTCCTGCTCTGGCTGCACCTGCTGGACCCGCACCTTCCCTACACCGTCCGGCGGTTGCCGGGCGACGGGCCGCCGCCGGAACTGCCGCGCCACCCCCTGCTGGACGACCGCGGCCTGTCCCCCCACCTGCTCACCGACGTGCGCGACGGCATCGCCGACATACCGCCGGAGGTGCGCGAGGCCATCGCGTCGCTCTACGCCGGGGAAGTCCGCTACACCGACCACCACCTCGCACGCCTGTTCGCGGGGCTGCGCGCGGCGGGACTCTGGGATTCGACGCTGGTCGTGGTGACGTCCGACCACGGCGAGGAGCTGTTCGACCACGGCGGCTTCGAGCACGGGCACAGCCTCCTGCCCGAGGTGAGCGCCGTCCCGCTCATCGTCAAACTCCCGGCCGGCGGGGCCGCCAGCCGGCGTCAGGAGGGCGACCGCTCCAGCGCGGACCTCCTGCCGACGTTGTGCGCCACGCTGGGCTGGTCGGCGCCGGACAGCCTGGGCGGCCGCACCGACCTGTGGCCCGCCGGCGCCGACGCGGCGCCGCCGGTCTGGACGGGGCCGGCCAGCCGGCGGTCCTGGAGAACCTCCTGTACGGGCCGCCCCGTACCGCGGTGCGGGCGTGGCCCCACTTCGCGGTCCTGTCGCCGGACGCCGCGCCGACGTGGTACGACCTCGGCGCCGATCCGGACGCCGATCGGCCGCTGTTCGCGGCGCCGTCATCGGCGCCGCAGGTGCTGGCCGCCGCCGATTCGCTCCTCGCCGCCGGCGATCTCGTCGCGCGTCGGCTGTCCGGCCCGCAGCCCCGACTCGTGGCGCCCGATCCGGCGCTGCAGCGACAGCTGCGCAGCCTGGGATATTGATCGGCAGGGGACCGATGAAGCAACCCGCCGACGCGACGGCACGTTCGTCGAACAGGGCCTCCGGCCCGGCGTTCGCTTGGCTGGCGGTCGCGCTGATGTGCTGTGGACTGCTCTGGCCGGCGCTGGGAGACCCCATCCGCCGGGTGCCCGGCCCTTACGGCGGCGCCGACGCCCTGCTGCAGGCGGGGCTGCTCGAATGGAGCGGGCGCCACTGGTGGCAGCCCTCGGTCTGGCCGCACCTGCCCATCTTCCATCCCGCGCGCGACGCCATCGCCGCCATGGACTCCCTGCTGGGGCAGGCGCTGGCCGTGGCGCCCTGGCGGGCGTGGCTGCCGACGGTCGCCGCGCGCTACAACGCGGCGCTGCTGACGAGCCTCGTGCTCGCCGCCGCCGCGATGGCCTGGTCCTGGCGGGCGGCGGGCGGAGCCCGGGCCGCCGCGCCCGTCGCCGCGCTGGCCCTGCTCGGCGCGCCGATGACGATCGCCCACCTCGGTCATCTCAACCAGTTGCCGCCGCCGGGTGTGCCCGCCGCCGCCGCCGCCTTGGCCTGGGCGGTCGGGCGCCGGCGGCGGGGGCTGTCGCCCCGGCGGGCCTGGTGGGCGCTGGCCGGAAGCCTGTCGTTGCAGGCGATCTGGGGCTGGTACGGTTTCGCCGCAGCGCTGCTGGCGACGGTCTGCCTGCTGGGCGTGGCGCTGGCCGCTCCGGGCGGGGTGGTGCGTGATGCCCGGCGGGAACTGCTGGCGGGGGCGATGTGGCCGGCGCTGTTCTGCACGGTGGCCGTCACCGTGGCGGCCCTGCCGTATCTGCGGGTGTCGTCCCGGGAGTCCAGCTATGAGCGAACGATCGATGAAGTAAGGTGGTACAGCGCTGACTTCAAGCATCTTGTCAACACCGGAGCGCACCGCGCGGGGCCGGCCGACTGGCTGGGACGGGGCGCCGATGCGGCCACGCGCGAGGCGAAGGCGGCCAGGCAAGTGCTCCATCCCGGTTGGATCGTCCTGATCCTGGCCGGCTGGGGTTGGCGGCAACGCTGCAGGCTGGACCCGGACCAGCGGCGGCTGGGGAACGGGCTGTTGCTGGCGGGCGGCTGCGGCCTGGTCCTGGCCTTCGGGGATTCGACGGGTCTCCCCGGCACCGCCTGGCGCCTGCCGCTGCCCCTCGGCGTGCTGCACGACTGCTTCCCGCCGGCGAGGGCGTTCCGGGCCGCCTGGCGCTTCGGTCAACTGGCCACCGTGGCGGCAGCCTGGTGGGCGGCCGCGGGTTGGGCCGCCTTGCCCGGCGCCGAGGGCCGCCCGGTGGGACGGCGCCTGTTGCCGGTGGCGGTCGTGCTTGCGCTGCTGTTGGAGTCCTGGCCGGCGCGGGTGCCCGCCGTCGTGATCCCCGACGCCGGCACGTCGCCGCCGAACGCGGCGGGCGCCGTCCTGACCCTGCCGGCCCCGGCGGACGTCTACGGGGAGGGGCCGCAGGAGGCCGCCTGGCTGCTGCGCGCGCTGGCCACCGGCCGGGCGGTCACCGGCGGCGCCTCGGGCTGGGTGCCGCCGGTCACGCGGGAACTGCGCCGGGACCTGGCTGCCTGCGAGCGGGGGGAGCTCGAGACGCGGCGACTGTTGGCGGCGTTGAGGGCGGGCGGCGTGACGTCGGCCGAGATGCGCGTGGACGATCCCGACCCGCGACTGGATTTCTGGCGGGACGCGCTGCGGACGGCTGGCGCCACGCCGAGCCGTGCGCAGGGTGTCGGCGGTTTCGAGACCTGGGATCTGCCTGAGACCGGTGTGCAGCCGTAGGCGGATGCGTCCTACAGGGACTCGACGGCCCGTACCTCGGGGATCTCTTCGCGCAGGCGGGCTTCGATGCCGTGCTTGAGCGTCATGGTCGACATGGGGCAGGAGCCGCAGGCGCCCTTGAGGCGGACCGTGACGATGCCGTCGTGGTAGTCGATGAACTCGACGTCGCCGCCGTCGGCCTGCAGCGCGGGGCGGACCTTGTCGAGGACCTGGCGGATCTTCTGTTCCATCGTGCGTCCTTTCCGTATGCTGGCGTGATGAACGTCACCAAGCTAGCTTCCGGCCGGTGAATGTCAACCGCGTCGCCGGCCCCGGCCGACCCTGGAGGAACATGGACGCGAACCGACGGGACGAGCGGCTCGGCGAGGAGGTCGCAAGGTTGCGCGACATCGCGCTCGCCGCGGGCGCGATCCAGCAGGAGGGGTGCGGCCGGCGTCGGGACATCGCCTACAAATCGGCCACCGACATGGTGACCGACGTGGACCGCCGCGTGGAGGCCTTCCTGTTCGAACGGCTCGGCGAGGAATTCCCCCGCGACGGCGTGCGGGCCGAAGAGGGGACCGGGCGGGCGGGGGACAGCGGCCGCGTCTGGCACGTCGACCCCCTGGACGGCACCACGAACTACGTCCACGGCCATCCGTTCTACGCCGTGTCGCTGGGCTGCGCCGGCGCCGGCGGACCGGAACTGGGCGCCGTCTACGCGCCCGCGCTCGACGAGCTCTACCTGGCCCGGCGCGGCGGCGGCGCGACGCTCGAGCGGCCGCAGCGGGGCGATCCCGCGCGCCGGCTCGCGCTGGCGGGTCCGGTCGCGCTGGAGCGCGCCCTGCTGGCCACCGGCTTCCCGTACGAGCGCGGCGAGGTCGCCGCCCTGAACTGCGATCTCGTGAAGGATTTCCTGCTGCGGCCCTGCCACGACGTCCGGCGGGGGGGGAGCGCCGCGCTCGACCTCTGCCACGTCGCCGCCGGTCGGCTCGACGGCTACTGGGAATTCCGACTGCAACCCTGGGACGTCGCGGCGGGCGTGCTGGTCGCGCGCGAGGCGGGCGCCGTGGTCACCGACCTCGACGGCGACGACGACGCGCTCCACGGCCGCCACGTGCTGGCCGCCGCGCCCGGCCTGCATGCCGTGATGCTGGCCGTCATCCGCGCCGGCGCGGCCGGGTACGGGCTGCTGCGGGACGATTGAATCGTGGCCTCATCGCGTCCACGGCCGTAGATTCTCGAAGGCGCCCGCGGGGTCGCCGCATCTCCAACCATCGGGGGGATCATGTTCCGCAAGTCGCCGTCGCCGCCGCCCCCGCCGTGCCGCCGGGACCGCCGGCGCCCCTTCCGTCCGGCCGCCCTCCCGGTCCTGCTGTCGCTGCTGCTGCCGCTGCTCGCGGGCTGCGGCGGCTCCCTGGTCGGGTTCCCCTACTCGCGCGAATCCCTCGTCTTCCCGCCGTCGCAGTCGCGCCTGCCGCGGATCCAGCTGCTGTCGGTCGCGGACGAGCGCCCCGCCGCGCAGCGGGAGGGGAGCGGCCACTTCGTCGGCATCACGTTCCCGGACGACGCCAGCTGGAGCCGGCCCGTCGCGGACCTCTACCGCGACGCGCTGCTGCAGGACATCGGGCAGACCAGCCTGGCCGAGGCGGTGCCGCTGTCGAACCAGGCGGACTACACGCTCGAGGCCACGGTCCACTCCTTCCACTGCCGGATGGAGCGCAACGCCGTGTCGTACGCCCTGCCGGTGGGGGTGGGCCTGGTCGGGGGCTTCTTCTGGGGGGACGACGCCTCGTCGAAGCTGAAGCGGGGGCTCGTGCTGGCGGTCGCGGCCCTCGGCGCCCTGCCGACGCCGCTGCACCTGCGCGCGGAGGCGGAGGTGGAACTGGTCCTGCGCGACCGCGGCGGCCGGGAGCTGTGGCGCCAGGTCTGCATCGGCGAGATCGAGGACGACGCGGGCGAGCCGGCGGTCTCGCGGCGGGACGCCCACTTCGCGCAGCGCCTGCTGCCCCAGGCCGTCAAGCGCTGCAACGCCTGCCTGCTGGGGCAGCTGCGCCAGTGGCTGGTCGAACACCCTCTGGACGAGGGCTAGCTACAGCAGGTCGGCGGCCAGGCTCGCCAGGCGGCTGCGTTCGCTCTTGGCCAGCGTGATGTGGCCGTAGATCGGCTGGTCCTTGAAGCGCTCCACGACGTAGGTCAACCCGTTGCTCGAGGCGTCCAGGTACGGGTTGTCGATCTGGTAGGCGTCCCCGGTCAGCACGACCTTCGAGTCCTGCCCGGCGCGGCTGACCACGGTCTTGATCTCGTGGGGCGTGAGGTTCTGCGCCTCGTCGATGATGATGAACAGCTTCGGCAGGCTGCGGCCGCGGATGTAGGTCACGGCCTCGACCTCGATCACGCCGGTGTCGAACAGGTAGTCCACCTTGTCGCCCGACTGCTCCATCTGCGGGTCGACCAGGTACTGGAGATTGTCGAAGATCGGCTCCATCCAGCTGGCGAGCTTCTCCTCCTTGGAGCCCGGCAGGTAGCCGATGTCCCGCCCCAGCGGCATGATCGGCCGCGAGACCATGATCCGGCGGTAGACCTTCTGCTCGGCGACCTTGTGCAGCCCGACGGCCAGCGCCAGCAGGGTCTTGCCGGTGCCGGCCTGGCCCAGCATCGAGACCAGCTGGATGTCGTCCCGCAGCAGCAGCTCCAGCGCGAAGTGCTGCTGCAGGTTCAGCGCCTGCAGCCCCCAGGGCCGCGTCTCCTCGTGCACCAGCTTCTCGACCCGCTTGCCGACGCTGTTCCAGATGCCCAGCGCCGTCTGCTTGGGATTGGCCGCGTTGCGCAGCAGGATGCCCTCGTTGGGGTGGAAGTCGCCGGCCACCTCGGCCCAGCCCGTCGCGTAGAAGCTGGTGATCACCTCGCCGGGGCAGTCGACCTCGGTCCAGCCCGTGTAGAGCTCGTCGAAGTTGACGGTGCTGCGCAGCAGGTCTTCCGAGCGCACGCCCAGGGCATCGCCCTTGACGCGCGCGTTGAGGTCCTTGGTGATGAAGCGGACGTCGACCCCCTCCTGGCTCAGGTAGAGGGCGGCGCCGAGGATGCGGTTGTCGGGGATCGCGCGGTCCATGCCCGTCGGCAGATGGTCCGCGTAGTTGTCGACCAGCACGAACAGCTTGCCGCCGCCGGGCAGGGGCACGCCCTCGCGCAGCGGACCGCGCTGGCGCAGCTCGTCGATGGTCCGGATCACGCGGCGCGCGTTGCGGCCGCGCTCGTCGTTCTCCCGCTTGAAGCGGTCCAGTTCCTCCAGGACGTCGACGGTCAGGATGATGTGGTGCTCGTCGAAGGCCTCCAGGGCCGTCGCGTCGTGCAGCAGCACGTTGGTGTCGAGCAGGAAGCAGGGGCCGGTCATGGCTGAGATCTTGATGCCGTTCAGGCCGTGTGCGGACATGCGGACCCTCCTTGGTCGTCGCCGACGCCAGGTTGGCGCCTGGAACGAGGCTAGCACGGCCGCGCGGGCCGGTCGACGCCGATTCGGGGCGCCGGGCTGCGGTCCCGTCCGTGCATGATGAGTGAAGAATATTGCATAATTGACTAAATTCATCCTAGACTATGCCGATATCATGCTATAATAATGCTCAAGCGACGTTGAAAAACTGCACAAGATGCAATAAACGACTTTCATTGAACGCAGCCACCCCAGCCAGCAGAGAAGGAGCACCCGATGTCCGAGAAGGTCAGCGTCTTCATGAAGCCCTTCGCCGACGGCGTCATCGCGCCGGAGAGCGAGCGCAAGGCCCTGCTCGAGCGCATGAAGAAGGACAAGGTCCGGTTCCTGCGCCTGATGTTCACCGACGTGCTCGGGCACAACAAGAACGTCGAGGTGCCCGAGGGTCAGATCGAGAAGGCCCTGCAGGGCGAGATCATGTTCGACGGCTCGTCGATCGAGGGCTTCACCCGGATCGAGGAGTCGGACATGCTGCTGGTGCCCGACCTGAACAGCTACGCGGTCTTCCCCTTCGAGGGGATCCAGGGCCGCGAGGCGCGCCTGATCTGCGACGTCTACAACTCCGACCGCTCGCCCTTCTCCGGCTGCCCGCGCCTGACGCTGCGGCGCACCATCGCCCGCTTCGCGGCGCTCGGCCTGCACCCGGTGTGCGGTCCCGAGGTGGAGTTCTTCCTCTTCGAGCGCGACGAGCAGGGCAAGCCGACCGTGCGCACGCACGACCGGGGCGGCTACTTCGACCTGCTGCCCATCGACAAGGGCGAGGAGTGCCGCCGCGACATCGTCAACGTGCTCGAGAAGATCGGCTTCGAGATCGAGGCGGCCCATCACGAGGTGGCGCCCGGCCAGCACGAGATCGACTTCAAGTACGCCGACGCCCTGCAATCGGCAGATTTCGTGATGACCTTTAAGATGATCGTCAAGAAGATCGCCCTGGACTACAACCTGCATGCGACCTTCATGCCCAAGCCGATCTTCGGCGAGAACGGCTCCGGCATGCACGTCCACCAGTCGCTGTTCCAGGACCGGCACGGCCGCCGCGAGAACGCGTTCTACGACCCCAAGGCGCCGTACGAGCTGAGCGACATGGCCCGCTGGTACATCGGCGGCATCCTGCACCACGCGCGGGCCTTCTCGGCCATCACCAACCCGCTGGTCAACTCCTACAAGCGGCTGGTGCCCGGCTACGAGGCGCCGGTGAACGTCGCCTGGAGCGAGCACAACCGCTCGCCGCTGGCCCGGGTGCCCGCCCGGCGCGGCGTCGGCACGCGCGTCGAGGTCCGCATGCCGGACCCCAGTTGCAACCCCTACCTCGCGTTCGCCGTGATGCTGGCCTCGGGCCTCGACGGCATCGAGCGGCAGCGCGACGCGGGCGAGCCCGTCAACAAGAACATCTTCACCATGAGCGACCGCGAGAAGGCCCGCCTGCGCATCTCCCAGTTGCCGGGCAACCTGGGGGAGGCCCTGACCCTCTTCCGCAAGGACCCGCTGATGCGCGAGGTGCTCGGCGACCACGTCTTCCTGCACTACATCGACCACAAGGAGGGAGTCTGGAAGGAATACATCTCCCAGGTCCATCCCTGGGAGCTGGATCGCTACCTGACCGCACACTGAGCGCACCGGCGCTTGAACGGCGGGTCCGGCCGCGCTAGAGTGGCCGCATGAACCGCAGCCAGCCAAGACGGTGGGGCCGGCCCCCCTCGCAGGACCGAGGCGGGGCCGGCCCCCTTCCCATGACCCCGCGGGCCCTGGCGCGCGGGGCCGACGCCCTGTTCCTGGCCGCCCTCGCCGCCCTGCCCCTGGCCGGGATCGGGGTGGTCACGCTGCTGACCGGCCGGGATCCCGGCGCCGGTTTCCAGCCTTCCTACCTGCTGATGGCCGCGGCCGTGGTCCTGGCCGCAGCGGCGGCGGGTCCGCGGCGCCTGCTGTCCGGTTGGGCCGTCGCCGGCGGCTGGCCCTGGCTGGTCGCCATCGGCGCCCTCGCGTTGTCCGCCGTCGGCCTGGTCACCGCGCCTTCGCTGGCCTCGCCCCCGGAAGCCTGGCTGCGCTACGCGAAGCAGGTCGTGCAGTGGGGCGTGACCGCCGTCTTCGCCCTGCACACGGCGTGGTGGCTGCGCGGCGACGAGCGCCGCTGGCGCGCGGCGGTCGGCGCGCTGGCCGCGGGCCTGGTCCTGCAGCTGCTGTACGCCGCGTGGCAGGCCTGGGGCTTCTACCGGCCCGGAGCGGCCTTCGCCTGGACCGAGGCCGTGGCGACGTCCAACGCGACGATCCTCAGCGGTTCGGAAGAGCTGTACCTCGGCCGCGGCTTCGTCGGCATCCCGCGCCTGCGCGGGACGATCTGCGAGCCTCTCTACCTGGGGAACTACCTGCTGGCGGTGCTGCCGTGGATCTGGGCGGTCGGCCGTCCCGGCCGCGCCCGGGCCGCGCTGGTCGGGGGAGGGCTCGCCCTGCTGCTGCTGACGTGGTCGCGCGGCGCCTGGCTGTCGGCCGTCCTGTCGGCCGCGGTCGCCCTGATCGCCGGCGCGAGGGCGGGCGTCCTGCCGCCGCGGCGCCGCTGGTGGCGCCCCGCGTTGGCGGCGGCGGTCCTGATCGTCGTCGCCGTCGCGGCCACCGGCGGCGACGGCCCGCGGCTGGTCCTGCAACGCCTGCGTCAGACCTTCAGCACCGAGGACTGGTCCAACCTCACGCGGTGGTACTCGATGCAGGCCGCGTGGCGCTGTTTCCTGGCGGCGCCCTGGACCGGCGTGGGCTGGGGGCAGTACGGTTTCCACTTCCCCCTGCTCGTGGACCCGATGGGTCTGCAGAGCCAGTTCGCCTGGCCGGTCGCCAACAACGTCGTGCTGAAGATCCTCGGCGAGACCGGCGCGCCGGGCCTGATCGCCTTCGGCGCCGGCGTCCTCGCCACGATGCGGCGGACCTGGCGAGCGCTGCGCGCCAGCGCCGCGACGAGGGTGGACGAACGCCTGCGCGTCGTGGCGGCGGTCGTCGCCGTCGCCGGCGTCTGGTCGCAGTTGCTGACCTTCTCCCAGGACAACCTGCCCCACATCTGGGTGGTGCTGGGGATGCTGCTGGCCGCGACGGACATCGCCCGCGCGGAACCGGGGGAGGGGACGTCGTGAGCCGGACGCCGCTGGTCCTGCTGGACGCCTCGGCCGCCCGGCCGCCCTGCACGGGCGTGGCCTGGTCGATGGTCGAACTCGTGACGGCCCTGGCGGCGACGGAGCGACCGCTGCACTTCGCCCTGGCGACGCCTCATCCCGAGCTGTTCACCTGCCTCGACGCCGCCCCCGGTCACGCGCAGTGGGAACTGGTCGAACTGCCGCCGGGCCGACTGGCGGCCATGGGCTGGCGGCTCGACCGCCTGGCACGGCGACTCGGCGCCGACGTCGTGCATTCCCTGACGATCCCGCCACCGCTTCGCCCACCCTGCCCCTTGGCGGTCACCGTGCACGATCTGGCCTTCCGTTCCCTGCCGGGTTCGGTGCCGGCCGCCCGGCGCCTCTGGTACGCGGCCACCCTGCCGGTCGGGCTGCGCCGCGCCGATGCCGTGCTGGTGAATTCGGAGGCGACCGGCCGCGAGGTGGCGGCGGCCTTTCCGTTCACCGCCGGCAAGATCCTGCCCACCCCGTTCGGCACGCCTGCCTGGACCGCGGGCCGCGCGGCGACGCGGGAGCGCGCCGCCGGGGCGCCGTTCCTGTTCGTCGGCGCCCTGGAGCCCCGCAAGAATCTCGACAACGTCCTGACGGCCCTGGAACTGGCGCGCGCGCGGACCGAAGCCGGCGCCCCCGCGCCCCGCCTGCGGGTGATCGGCGCCCCCGGCTGGTGCAACCGCCCCTTGCTGGACCGACTGCGACGGATGGCGGCGACGGGCGCCGTCGACCTGGTGGGGTACCGGGACCGCGATTCTCTCTGGTCGGAACTGGTTTCGGCCCGGGCCTTGCTATTTCCCTCCTTGCACGAAGGGTTCGGTTTCCCGATCTTGGAGGCGATGGCGGCCCACCTGCCGGTGATCACCTCGGATCGGGGGGCCATGCGGGAAGTGGCGGGCGACGCCGCCCTGCTGGTCGATCCCGAATCCCCTCGGGGTATCGCCGACGCCATGCACAGGATCTCGAGCGAGCCCGGGCTCGCCGATCGGCTGGTCCGCGCGGGGGACGCGCGGATCCCGGTCTGGACCTGGCGCTCCACCGCGGAAAGGACGCTCGCGGCATACCTAAGGCTATTGGACGTTCGCACCGACGGCGCCAATTAATCGTTGCCACCACCCCGGGGCTGACCTAGGGTTCGGTTGGCTCGTCCCGACGACGGATCGACGGGAATGCCAAGGGGATCAATTTGAACAACCAGTCCATCGTCCTGGTCGCGGCCCTGGTGGCGTTCGCGCTGTCCTGGCTCGTCCAGCCCCATTTCCGCAGCTTGGGCTTCCTGACCGGGATCGTGGACCACCCCGGCTACCGTCGGACCCACCGCGAGCCCGTGCCGCGCACCGGCGGCATGGCCATCTTCATCTCCTTCTTCGTGACGCTGTTCATCCTGGACAACGTGGTGTTCGACCGGGCCCTGCCCTGGTCGTGGCTGGCCGTGCTCGGCGGTTCCGGGCTGGCGATCCTCGCCCTCGGCGTCGGCGACGACCGCTTCCACATCCACGCGGAGAAGAAGCTCTACGGACAGCTGCTGGTGATCCTGGGCCTGATGATCGCGGGACAGCGGCTGCAGACCATCGACCTGCCGTTGTTCGGGACCTTCGATCTCGGCGGCTGGGCCTGGCCGGTCAGCCTGCTGTGGTACCTGGGCTTCATCAACTCGATGAACCTCATCGACGGTCTCGACGGCCTGGCCAGCGGCATCGGCGCCCTGGCCTGCAGCGGCATCGTCGTGATCGCCGCCGCCCTGGGCGACCAGACCTCGCTGGTGTTCGCCGCGGCCCTCGGCGGGGCGACCCTCGCCTTCCTGTACTGGAACGTGAGCCGGCGCAAGATCTTCCTGGGCGATTCGGGCAGCATGTGGATGGGGCTCGTGCTGGCCATGCTCCTGATGCACCTCGGGCAGCGCGGCGGCGTCTCGCTGCTGCTGCTGTTGGCGCCGATGATCGTGCCGATCTGGGACACCGGCACCACCATCATCCGCCGCTCGCGCAAGCGCGCGTCGATCTTCGAGGCGGACGACTACCACCTGCACCACCGCCTGGTGCGGCTGGGTTTCCAACCCAGCGCCGCCGTGCGGCTGCTGCTGCTGATCACCGCCGGCTCGATCATGTTCGGTCTCAGCGACTTCCTGGATCAGGCCTGGCTCGGCCTGCCCGCGCTGGCCTGCTGGCTGTGGCCGATCAAGATCTGGGGCGACCGGCGACGGCACGAGGCGAGCGGCCCCACGCTGGATTTCTTCAGCGAGCTGTTCTTCGTCCTCGGCCTCGACGACCAGGTGGAGGATTCCTTCCGCCGCCGCCGCCGCCAGGTGGCCGAGATCATCGACATCCAGGTCGAGCGCCAGAAGGTCGAACGGATCGTGGCCGCAGCCGGCGGCGGTGCGGTCGTCACCGAAACGCGCCACGAAGCGCCGCGCCCGGCGCGACCGGAAACCGACGATGTCGTTCTCACCACTCCCGGACATCCTGCAGAGTGACCTCGCCCGCCTGCGGGGCGCGGCCGTCCTGGAACTCGGCGCCGCCGACGGGCGCTTCACGCGGGCATTGCGCGAGGCGGGCGTCGACGTGGTCCCCTTGGATCGGCGGCGCCCGGTCCCTTCCGGAGGCGTCGTGGCCGACGCCCGGGCGCTGCCGGTGCGACCGGGCGCCGTGCGGCTGATCGCAGCCGCCAACCTGCTCCAGCATCTCGGCCGCATCACCGACGTCGCCGCGGCGCTGGGGGAGTGGGTGGGCTGCTTGGCGCCTGACGGCTGCCTGCATATCCTGCAGGACGACCCGCTGGCCGACACCCCGGCACGGCGCAACGACCGGGAATTGCGGGACTGGCTGGCCCGCCTGGTCCCGACGCGCGGGCGCCTGCCCGCGCTGACGGATCTGCGCGAAGCCCTGGCCGGGTCCGGCGGGACCAGCGGTTGGAGTTTCGGCCGCGAACTCAACCGCACCGCGCCCCCGGACCGCGAACGGGCGCTCGCGCTGCTGCGCGGCGACGGCGGCGTTCCCGACCGCGCGACCGCCGCCCTGGCGGCGGCCATCGCCCGCGACGGGTTGGACTACGGCTGGTATTGGTGGGCCCGCTGGAGAGGAGGGACGGCGCCATGACGGTGAGGCAGATCGCGGCGGGCCTCGCCGCGCTCGCGGCGGTCGCGATGCTGCTGGGAATCGCGCTGGTCCTGGGCGGCTCGCCCTCCCTGGTGGACTGGCGTCCGGCGCGTGCGGTGGTGATCGAGAGCGACGACTGGGGCCTGTGCGGCTACGTCCCCGCTGCCACCGCCCTGGCGGGCCTCGACCTGGCCGGCCTGAGTACCGGCGAGATCCCGGCCGCCTACCTCAACTCGACGCTCGAGGACAGCGCCGCGGTCGCCGCCCTGGCCGCCGTCCTGGCCGCCGGGCGCGGCCGTGACGGCGGGCCGGCCGTCCTGCAGCCCAACTACATCATGGGCTGGCTGGCCACGCCGCTGGAGGCGGATCCGGCGGCCCGACCGGAATTCCGACGCGGCACGCTGCCCGGTCTCCCCGCGGCCTACGCGCGACCCGGCCTCTGGCGGGCCGTGGCGGACGCCGTCGCGGCGGACGTCTGGTACCCGGAATACCACGGTCTCTGGCACTACGTGCCCGAGGATCGCTTCGCCGCTTGCGACCACGACGCGAACGTCGCGTCGGCGGCCCGGCGAGGGATCCTGCTCTTCCCGGGGAGCAGCCGCTCGTACGAGCTGAACGACGGGCGCCCGCTCCCCACGGTCGCCGCGGAACTCGCCACGGGGCTGTCGGCCTTCGCGGGGCTTTTCGGCCGCGAACCGGAAGCCGTCATCGCGCCCGACTACCACTGGTCCCGCCGCCACGAGCGGCTATGGCGGGACGCGGGCCTGACGGTGGTGCAATCCCAGCGCGAACAGAGACATCCGGACTACGAGGGGAGATCCGGGCGGCTGCGCAAGGCCCTGGCCCGCTCCCTGCGACGATGGAGCGAGCAGCGGCTCACGTACCTGGATCGCAACGTCAGGCTGGAAACGGCACAGATCGGCGATCCCGCCACGGCGACCGACCGGGCGGAGCGACGCGTGCGCCGCGCCTGGCGACGGGGCGAACCCGCCATCGTCGAATCGCACCGTGTCAACTACGCGCACCTCGATCCGGCGGTCGCGTCCGACGGGCGCGCAGCGCTGGGGGCGCTGCTGGCGGCCCTGGACGGCGAGCCCCTCTACCTGACGGACGTCGAGGTGGCGCGCCTGTCGCGCGGGGGCACCTCGTGGCGCCGGACCGCCGACGGCCTCCGGGTCCGCAACCTCACGCATGCGCGGCGTCCCGTGGTGCTGCCGGGGCGGCGCCTGGTCTTCCTCGCCGCCGGCGAATCGCGCCTGGTCTCAGCCGCCGGAGCCGACTCGCCGGAGCAGGGGGGCGATTGACGGGTTCCGGCGTTCGTGATAATATTGGAGTAACCTGATCGGTGACGGGGCGTTACCCTTCGGGTCGGTCGTTGAGGTTTCCGGCGGACATGCATCGCCCCGGCCCAGCCGGACACTCCAGCCCGAAGGACAACCCAGATTTGCACCGTTTCTGCGCCAAGTCCCGCCCGTGGCACGAGTTCGCCCTTCCCGTCCGGCGGGAGGGATTGAGCCGTTTCATCGTGTTGTCGGTTTGCGCCCTCCTGGCCTTGGCCGCGGGTGCGTCCCGTGCCGCCACCGCTCCCGGAAGCTGGGAACTCGTCGTGGAAGCGTCCGTCGCCGGTCGAGGCGCGGGACCGGGATCGATGGGGATCCTGAGCGCCCCGGGCCGCCCCGCTCTGCCCTACCGGGACCTGCTGATCCTGTTGCCGCCCGGACGACGCGCGCTCGCGGCGGAGGTGATCCCCGTCGGCGAGATCGCGGTCCTGCCCGTGGGCGACACCACTCCCTGCGGCCCGCTGCTCTCGACCGAGGGGCGGCCCGGCGGCGCCACCGATGCGACGGCGACCGGGGACGACGCCCCGGCCTCCTGGGGCGAATTGACCGGGCAGGCCGTCTGGCACGGGATGGGGCTGGCGACGGTGCGCATCCACCCCGAACGCCTGCACCGCGCGGCCGCGGGAGACGGCTGGGACCGGCGCGAGACCGCCGCCGACTTCACCATCAGGCTGCAACTCGCCGCCGACACGTCGCACCGCGCCGAGCGGCGCCGCGTCCGTTCCCCGGAAGCGGACCAGCCGCTGGCGCAGGTCGCGCGACTGGTGGCCAATCCCGAAACACGTGACGCCTACGCGACGCCGATCGCCCTCACGGGGGATCGGATGGCCGGCGACGCCTTCGTGCCGACGCTCGTCCCGAGCCTCGACGGCCCCGTGGTGGACATGGTCATCATCACGACCGACGAGCTGGCGCCCACCTTCCAGCAGCTGCCGATTACAAGACCGCGCGCGGCCTCGCGACGGTCGTCCGGACGCTGTCGTGGATCCAGGCGAACTACACGGCGGGCGAGGACCTGCCGGCGACGATCCGCTCGTTCCTGACCGACGCCTATGAGCTGGGGCGCCGATTACGCCCTGCTCGGCGGCGACGTCGACCTGCTGCCGGTCCGGATGGTCTTCAACTCCTTCTACCCTTCCGGCGAAGGCTCCACTCTACCGGTCGACCTCTACTACGGCGGCCTCGACGGCGATTGGAACGCCGACGGCGACCAGATACCGGGCGAACCCTACTTCAACACCTACGACACCGGCGACGCGGTCGACCTGGCGCCGGAACTCCACGTCGGACGCGCGCCGGTCGCTTCGGTCGCCGACGTGCAGGTCTTCATCGGGAAGATCCTCGCCCACGAGCGCGACGCCGTCGGGTCCCACCTGGCCCAGCTCCTGTTCCTCAGCGAGGTCCTGTTCCCCAGCGCCTACACCCCGGGCGCCCTGATCGAGATCGACGGCGCCTCGTACAGCGAGGCGATCATCAACGAGGTCCTCGCCTCCAGGAACGTGACGGTCACGAGGCACTACGAGGCGAGCCCGCTGTGGCCTGGCTCGCTGCCCGAGACGAAGGCCGGCGTGCTGGCCGCCATGAACACGGGGGACCACGGCTACATCAATCACATCGGCCACGGGTTCTTCTTCGACATGTCCGTGGGCGACCGGACCCTGGCCCTGACCGACGCGGCGGGGCTGGTCAACAGCCCGCGCTCCTTCATCCTGAACAACCTGAACTGCGCCTCGGCGGCCTTCGACTACCATTCCATCATGGAACGGTTCATGACCAACTCCCACGGCGGCGCCGTGCTCGCGATCGGGTCGTCCCGCGCGGCGTTCGCCCAGACGGCGGCCTCCTTCCAGAAGAGCTTCTACACCGCCGTGTTCGAAGACCGTCAGCCGACCGCGGGCGCCGCGGTCGACGCGAGCCGCCTGGCGTGGCTCGCCTCCTCGCAGCAGAACTCCGTCGAACGCTGGACGCAGATGGCGATGGCCGTGCTCGGCGACCCGTCCCTGCAGCTCTGGACCGAGGCGCCGCAGACGCTCACGGTCACCGCGCCCGCGGCCCTGCCCCTCGGCCCGTCATCCGTCCTGGTCGAGGTGAAGCGCGACGGCGTGCCGCTGGCCGAGGCCCGGGTCTGCCTGTTCAAGGCGGGTGACGTGCTGGCCTCGGGACTGACGGGGATGGACGGCACGGTCTCGCTCGGGGTCCTCCCGAACGCTTCCGGCAGCCTGGACCTGACCGTCACCGCGGCGAATTGCCGCCCGTACGCGGGCGCCGTCGCCGTCGGGGGCACCGGTCAGCCCTACCTGGGCCTCGCGTCGCTGTCGCTCCACGACGACGGGGCCTACGGCTCCGTGGGCAACGCCGACGGCATCGCCGATGCCGGCGAGGTGATCGCCCTGCTGCCCGTCCTGCGCAACAGCGGGGACGCCCCGCTGACGCAACCCACCACGCTGATCCTGGCCTGCGCGCACCCCGGCGTCACGCTGCTCGGCGCCTCCTGCCAGGCGCCGGCGCTCGCGGCCGGGGAAAGCGGCCCTGCCGTCGCGCCGCTGCTGCTCGATTTGGACCGCGGCATCGCCGACCGGGACGAACTGCTCCTCACGCTCGGCAGCGACGACGGCTACGCCGTGTGCCGGGAGGATTTCACGCTGGAGATCGCCGCGCCCGAGCTCTCGCCGGGAATCCTGCGCTGGAACGACTTCCCCTACGGCAACGGCAACGGCACCATCGAAGTCAACGAGGTGATCCGCGTCTGGGTGGACCTGCGCAACGACGGGCATGGCGGCGCGAGCGGCCTGACCGGGTGGCTGGAGACGGGCCTGCCGGGCATCACCGTCACGACCGGCGCGACGACCTGGCCGGCGCTGGCGCCGATGGGAGAGGTCCAGCAGGTGACGGAATTCCTGCTGAGCATGAGCACCATCTCGAACAGCCGCAAGGCGCGCCTGCACATCGGCGACGGACTGGGTCGCGAGTGGGTCCACGAATTCGACCTCAGTCGGCCCGACCAGGTCGGTCTGCCGGCGGTCGTCGGCCAGGTCCCGCTGACGGCCTCGATCACCTGGCAGCCCGCGACCGCCGCCGACGTCGCGGGCTACCACGTGTACCGGTCGACCACACCGAACTCGGGCTTCGTGCGCCGGACCGACGCCCCCGTCGCCGGCGGCTTCTTCCAGGACCTGGATCTCGCGCCGCTGACCCGCTACTACTACCGGGTCACTTCCCAGGATTCCTCGGGGCTCGAGAGCCGGCAGTCGACGACGGGCTTCTTCGACTCGTCGCCGGCGGAGGCCGCCGGCTTCCCCGTCGCCATGACGGCCGAGACGTCCAGCCACGTCGCGGTCGGCGACATCAACGCCGACGGCGTCCTGAACATCGTGTCGGCGGCGGACGCCATCTACGCCTGGGACGCCACGGGCCAGGAGCTGCGCGACGGCGACGCCGATCCCGCCACCAGCGGCCCGTTCATCGCCATCGGTCAGACCTGGACGCCGGCCGCCGTCACCCTGGCCAACCTCACCGCGCACCCGGGTCTCGAGATCGTCGCCTCGTGCCGCAGCGGCAGCTCGATCTACGTCTTCCAGGGCGACGGCACCACCGCGCCCGGCTGGCCGCGCACCATCAACGCCTGGAACTGGGCGGCGCCCGCCGTGGCGGACCTCGACGGGGACGGCGACGCCGAGGTCGTCGTCACCTCGACCGGCGGGATCACCTACGTGTGGCACCACGACGGCAGCGACTTCTTCGACGGCGACGCGAACCCGGCCACCGTCGGCGTCTTCCAGGTGCGGACCGGCGAGTCCTACCAGTACGGCGCGCCGCTGCTGGTCGACCTCGATCACGACGGACGCCGCGAGGTCGTGGTCATCTCCCGCTACATGAACGGCAGCGTGGACAAGGTCTACGCGCTGGGCAACGACGGCGTGAACATCGCCGGCTGGCCCTACACCCTGGGCAGCTGGTCCTCGGCCATCTGCTCGCCCGCGGCCGGCGACCTCGACGGCGACGGCGTGCTCGAGATCGCGTTCGTCACCGAGAACGACCGGTTGCACCTGATCGACGAGACGGGCCGCACGGTGGCGCCGTTCCCCCTGGTCTTCACCGCGAACAGCGGCCAAGCCGGCATCCCCTGCCCGTCGCCCGCACTCGGCGACCTCGACGGCGACGGCGTGCTGGACATCGTGGCGGTCAAGGTGGTCGACAACCACACCTCGTACCTCTGCGCCTACAGCAAGAGCGGCACGCAGCTGACGGGCTGGTCGTTGCTGTTGGCGAGCAACTCGGAGTCTTCGCCGCTGGTGGGGGACATCACCGGCGACGGGAAGCCCGACGTGGTGTACGGCATCGGGGGCGGTTCCGACACGTCGCCGAATCACATCTACGGTTTCCGCCACGACGCCTCGACGGTGCCGGGCTTCCCGCTGGTCGTCGGGGGGCCCGTCCGCGCGACGCCGACGCTGACCGATCTCGACCGCGACGGCGATGTGGACCTCGTGTACGGGGGCTGGGACCAGGCCATGCACGTCTGGGACCTGCACCAGCCCTGGCGGCCGGAGAACATGTCCTGGCCGACCTTCCACGGCGACGCCGCACGCACGGGGCTCTGGACGCCCTACGACACCTCGACCGGCGCCGGTAACCCGCTGCCGAGCGTGGTCCCGACCTTGCGCCAGAACGTGCCCAATCCCTTCAATCCCGCCACGCGCATCGAGTTCGAGCTGCCGGCGGGATTCCGCGGCGACGTCGCGCTGATCGTCTACGACCTGCTGGGACGCGAGGTCCGCACGCTGCTGGACGAACCTCGTGTCGGCGGCAGCCACGCCGTCGTCTGGCGCGGCGAGGACGACGCGGGGCGGCCGGTCCCCGCGGGAATCTACCTGTACCGACTGCGCTCCGCGGCGGGCTCGGCCGTCGGGAAGATGTCGCTGGTGCGTTGAAACGACGATTTCACCGCCCAGGCTATTGTCAGCGCGACCTGGTTGCGCTATACTGCTTGCACTGCGGCGATGGCCGGAGCCCGCCCCCAACGCTTGCCGGGAGGACGCGAGAGCAACGAGGTTAACGAGTCGGATCGCCGGCCATTCGCCGGCGGAAACTCGAGCGACGCTGTTCCGCGGCTAGTGCTCACTGGAGCCGAAATGCAGACCTGGACCTGTCCGGCGATCGCGTCGGGCGCATCCCTTTACGACATGGGGGAGACATGCATCGGATGAACCGCAACGATCTCGCCGGTCCGCGCGCAGCGCGCTTCATCTGGGGGCTCGCCGCCGTCCTGCTGCCGCTGTTGGCGGCGACGGGCGCCCTCGCCGCCGGCGACGTCGTCTACCGGGGCTCGTTCGCCGCCTCCGACTTGACCTGGTCGACGCAGCCGGGCGGGAGCCTGCAGCCGCGATTGCCCGGTACGCAACCCCTGCTGGAGACCGGTCGCCCCGACCTGGTCGGCCGGACCCTGACCCTGCTGGTACCGGCGTCGTCCTCGTACGGAGCCGTCGAGGTCGTGCCCCTCTCGACGCGGACACTGCCCGTGCCCGGGGCGCTGGCGCTGGCCGCCGCCCCGCTCAGCAGCGAGGGCGTGCCGGGACGCCAGCAGATCCTGACCGGATCCAAGACGGCCTTCCCCTCCGACTGGGGACGCTTCGGCGGCAACCATGTCATGAACGGCTTCCGGTTGGTCACCGTCACGGTGCACCCCCTGCGCGCGCTGCCGGCGGCGGACGGATCGTGGCGCGAGGTGGAACTGCTGGAGAACTACGAGGTCCGACTGCTGCCCGTACCCGGGCTCGCCGACCGGGCCGACGCCGTCGTGCGCCAGCGTCGCGTCGCCGGCGAACGCAGCCGGCTGGAGCGTCAGCTCGCCGGCGTCCTGGCCAATCCCGAAGCCCTGGCCGGATACGTGCGCGAGGACGGCGCCGACGTCGCGCCCGTCGCCGGCGGCTTCACTCCCGACAAGACGCCCAGCCTCAGCGGCTCGGCGGTCTCCTACCTGATCATCACCAACGACGCGCTCGCGGCCGCATTCCAGCCCCTGGCCGACTACCGCACCTCGCAGGGGCTGCCCGCCGTCGTCAAGACCCTGGAATGGATCGAGGCCAACTACCGTCACGGCGTCGACATCCAGGAGACGGTCCGCATGTTCATCCGCGACGCCTACGAGCGCTGGGGCGTCGAGTACGTGCTGCTCGGCGGCGACACCGACGTCGTGCCGGCGCGGTACGCCCTGAGCAATTTCTACCCGCCCGGAGGCACGACCGACATCCCGGCCGACCTCTACTTCGCCTGTCTGGACGGGAACTGGAACCTGGACGGGGACGCCGATTTCGGCGAGCCGACCGTCAGCGAGACCAACCCCGGCGACGACTGCGACGTTGCCAGCGACATCTCCTTCGGCCGCGCGCCGGTGAGCACCGTCGCGGACGTGAACGCCTTCGTGGCCAAGGTCCTCAACTACGAGAATGCGGCGGCCGGCGCGGGCTTCGCCAACCGCTTCCTGACCGCGGCCGAGGTGCTGTTCACCAACACCGAGGGCGGGATCACGCTCGACGGCGCGTCGTACGCCCAGGCGCTCGTCGACGATGTCGTCGCGCCCTGCACCGACATGACCGCGGTGCGGATGTTCGAGGCCTGGAATCGCCTCGACGAGTTCGGACAGCCGATGTACCCGGGGGCGGTCCCCGAGACCCGCCTCGCCGCCCTCGACAGCCTGAATACCGGCCATTTCAGCATCTTCAACCAGATCGGCCACGGCTTTTTCTTCAACATGGACATGGGCGACGCCAACATCACGATCACCGACGCCGACAACCTGCACAACGGCGCCGACCGGCCGTTCCTGATGTACGCCCTGAACTGCGCCTCGGCGGCCTTCGACTACGGCTGCCTCATGGAGCGGTTCGTGCAGAACCCCAACGGCGGCTCCTTCGCCTCCATCGGCGCCACGCGGGCGGCCTTCCCGGCCACCGCGAACGATTTCCAGAAGGCGTTCTTCGAGGCCATGATGTGCGACGAGCAGCCGCGGCTCGGCGACCTGATGGCCGCCAGTCGGCTGCCCTGGCTGGCCTACGCGCCCGCCAACAGCTTCACCCGCTGGACGTTCATGAACTACACGCTGCTAGGCGACCCGGCCCAGAGCATGTGGACGGCGTCGCCCGCCGCCCTGACCGTGGGGGTGGCCGCTTCGGTGCCGCGAGGCGCCCAGAACGTCCCGGTCACCATCACCTCGGGGGGGCAGCCCGTCGTCGGCGCCCGGGTCGTGATCAGCCGCAGCGGCGACGTCTACGCCTGGGGCGACACCGACGCCGCCGGACTCGTCTCGCTGTACATCGTGCCGGAGGACACCGGGTCGCTCACCCTGACGGTGACCGCCCGCAACGCCGCCCGCAAGGTCCAGTCGCTGCCGGTGACCGGTACCGGCGCCTACATCGCCCTGCAGAGCATGACCGTCACGGATAACGGCACCGGCGGCACGATCGGCAACGGCAACGGCGTCGCGGAGGCCGGGGAGACCGTGGCCTTCCTGGCGCGCTTCCAGGACACCGGCAGCGGCGGCGCCGCCGGCGTGACCGCGGTGCTGGCCACGGCTGCGGCCGGGGTGACCGTCCTGGACGGCACGGCCGCGGTGGCCACCATCCCCAGCGGGGGCAGCGCCAACGCCCTGGACACCTTCCTGATCCGCTTCGACGCGGGGATGGCCGACGGCACCCTCGCCTCCTTCCTGGTGGTCGCCGACAACGTGCCCGCCGGGCCCTGGAGCTCCACCTGGGAACTGGTGGTCGCGGCCCCCGAGGTCGAGCCCATCGGCCTGGACTGGTTCGACGCGCCCTACGGCGACAACGACGGCATCCTGGAGAACAACGAGCGCGTTACGGTGATGATGACGCTGGAGAACTTCGGCGCCGGTCGCGCCGACGGCCTCACCGCCGTGCTGCGCACCAGCAGTCCCAACGTCGTGCTCTACGACTCGCTCCTGACGTATCCCAACCTCGACCTGCTGCAGACGTCCAGCGGCACGGCGCTGGTGTCGCTGAAGGTCCTGAACGTCGCGCTGGCCTACGACGCCAGGATCGTCGTCACCGACGCGCGCGGCCGGCGCTTCGTACACCCCGTCGGGATGACGACCCCCGCGGTGCCGACCGACCTCGAATCCGTCGCCGCGCTGGGCCCCGACGTCATCGAGCTGACCTGGACGCCGGTGAACCTGGCCGGGGTGCGCGGCTACCACGTCTACCGCAGCCAGAACGCGGCCGGCCCGTTCACGCGGGCCAACTTCGACCTGCTGGGGCGGACCTCCTACTTCCGCGACACCGGCCTGGACCTGCTGACGCGCTACTACTACCGCGTCACCTGCGTCGACTCGTTCCTGGTGGAGGGCGCCGCCTCGGCCGTCTTCGCCAAGAGCACCTCGCCGTCGGAGCTCGCGCCGTTCCCGCTGCCCTTCGCCGTCGAGACGAGCAGCCACTGCGCCGTCGGCGACGTGACCGGGGACCACCGCCTGGAGATCGTCATGGCGTCGAACGAGGTCTACGTGTGGACCGAGGACGGGCAGGAGCTGTTCGACGGCGACGGCGATTCGCAGACCCTCGGGCCGATCACCAGCCTGAACGCCCGGCTGACGCCCATGGGCGTGACCCTGGCGAACCTCGACGACGACCCGGCGCTGGAGATCCTCTGCTCCGACCGCGACCTCAAGCTGATGTACGCCTACAACGCCGACGGCACGCAGGTGCCCGGCTGGCCCCAGTCCACCGGGACGATGTGGGTCTGGGCGCCGCCGGCGGTGGGGGACATCGACGGTGACGGCGAGGTCGAGATCGTGGCCAACAATCTCGCCGGCCGCACGCTCGCCTGGAACACCGACGGCACCGAGGTGCGCGACGGCGACAACAACCCCGCCACCCACGGCGTGCTGATCGACCGCTCGTCGGTGCTGACCTACGACGAGTGGTGCCGTTCCGGCCCGGCGCTCGAGGACCTCGACGGCGACGGCGCCAAGGACATCATCTTCGGGACGCGGTACCGCAACGTCGCCACCAACAGGTTGCTGGCGTATCGCCACGACGGCACGCAGGTGCCGGGCTTCCCGATCATGGTCGGCCTCGCCGGCAACATCATGTGCAGCCCCACCGTCGCCGACCTCGACAACGACGGCCTGAAGGAGATCGTGTTCGTCTCGGAGGAGGACTCGCTGCGGGTGGTCCGCCAGAACGGCACCCGCTACCCCGGGTTCCCCCGCTACTTCCGCTCCCAGAGCACCAACGGCGACGTCACCTGCCCCAGCCCCGCCGTGGGCGACTTCGACAACGACGGCCGGCTGGAGATCGTCGCGGTCGAGGTGCTCGGCGCCACGTCGTCGAACGTCCACGTCGTCGACACCGACGTCGCCGGCGGGACCAGCGGACAGACCATGAGCGGCTGGCCGCGCTCGGTGCCCGGCAACTCCGAATCCAGCCCCGTGGTCGGCGATCTCAACGGCGACCACTACCCGGACGTGGTGTTCGGGATCGGGGGCGGCGACACCGAATCGCCGAACAACCTCTACGCCTTCTCGCACGACGGGCAGGACCTCGACGGCTTCCCGCTGACCCTCGGCGGGCCCATCCGCCCCGCGCCCGTGATCTGCGACCTCGACCAGGACGGCTACGTCAACCTCGTCTACGGCGGCTGGGACCTGCTGATCCACGTCTGGGACCTGCCGGCGCCCTTCTACCCGAACGAGGCGACTTGGCCGACCTTCCGCGGCAACACCCTGCGCGACGGCGTTTTCCGGGCCGTCGCCACGACGCCGGTCGAGGAGGCGCCGCCGCCGGCCGCCCGCCTGACCCTGACGCGCAACGTCCCGAACCCCTTCAACCCGAGCACCACGGCCCGTCTCTACGTGCCCGAGGGCGGGGAGGGGCCGCTCTCGGTCGAGATCTTCGACGCGCAGGGCCGGCTCGTGCGCAGCCTGCACCGCGGGCCGGCGGCGCCCGGCTGGCTGACGGTGACCTGGCACGGCCAGGACGACGCCGGTCGCCCCCAGGCCAGCGGCGTCTATTTCCTGCGCGCGCAGCGCGGCGGCGAGGACAGCACCCTGAAGATGCTGCTCGTCAAGTAGCCGCCGCCGGCCGCGTTGACCGCGACCGGCGCCCACGCTACACTGATCACGGTCGCCGAGGCGGCCCGGACCCGACGGGGCCGGGCCGCTTCGCCGCGACGGGAGGACGGAGCGTGGGCATCAGGTCGAGGAGCGCGGGCCGGGTGACGGGATGCGGCGGTGCGATGGCGCCGGCCGCTTGCCTGTTTCTGGTCGTGCTGTGCGTCCTGCCCGCGGGGTGCGGGCGCCGGGGCGAGGATCGCCCGGAACCCGCCGCCGCGCCGGTCGACGGCGGGACGGCCGTCGTCGCCTTCCCGGCCGACCCCGACGTCCTGAACCCCCTGCTCTACACCTCCGCGCACGCCGGCCAGGTCCTCGACCTGCTCGGCGACACCCTCGTGGAGATGGGGGAGGACTTCGTCTACCGTCCCCGGATCGCCTCGGCTCTGGAGTTCTCCCCCGACAGCCTCGCGGTGACGGTCCGGCTGCGGCCCTGGCGCTGGTCCGACGGCGCGCCGCTGACCGCCCGCGATGTCGCGGCCTCGTACCGGCTCTTCGTCGACCCGCGGGTGGCGAGCCCGCGCGGCGGCGGCCGCTTCAACAACGTGGTCTCCGTCACCGCGCTGGACGATGCGACGGTGCGCTACGTGTTCCGGGAGAGCCGCAACGATCTCGTGGCGACGCTCGGCCACTTCCTGCTGCCGGCCCACCTCACCGACGCGCTGGACCCGGCGGCGGTGCGCGCGTGGCCGCTGAACGAGCGGCCCCTCTCGAGCGGCCCCTTCGTCCTGGAGTCCTGGGAGCGCGGACAGACGCTGGTGCTGCGCCGCAACGAGGGCTACCCGGGGCCGCGCGCGCGGCTCGACCGCCTCGTCCTGCGGATCATCCCCGACGAGACGTCCCGCCTGGTCGAACTCGAGACCGGCGGCGTGGACCTGCTGGAGGACGTGCCCGCGGGTTCGCTCGACCGCCTGCGCCGTCGGGACGACGTGGTCGTGCACCGTCTCGCGGGCCGCCTGGTGGGGCAGATCGTGTGGAACCTGGAGGATCCCCGCTTCGCCGATGCGCGCGTGCGGCGGGCGCTGTCGCTGGCTGTCGACCGCTCGCTCTTCGTCGACGGCCTGCTGGAGGGCTGTGCCCGCGCCGGCGGCGGCCCGCTGCCGCCCGCGCTCTGGGCCTTCGACCCCGCGTTGCCGCCGGAGCCCTACGACCCCGCGCGGGCCCGCGCGCTGCTGGAGGAGGCCGGCTGGCGCGACGCCGACGGCGACGGCGTGCGCGAGCGCGACGGCGCGGTGCTGAGCTTCAGCCTGCTGACGCGCAAGGGCGACGCGGTGCGGGAGAACGGCGCCGCCGCGATCCGCGATCATCTCGGCCGCGTGGGCGTGGCGTGCCGCCCCCGGGTCATGGAGATGGGCGCGGCGCTCGAACTCGTCCAGGCCGGCCGCTTCGAGGCGTACCTGGGCGTCTACTCCGAGCGGCTCGCGGTGGATCCCTCGCCGCGTTTCGCCTCGGACGCCTGGTCGCTCTTCAACTACGGACACTACGCCAGCGACGCGGCCGATTCGCTGCTCGCCCTGGGCCTCGCCGAGCGCGACCGCGCCCGGGCCCTGCCGGTCTGGAGCGCCTTCCAGCGCCTGATCCTGGAGGAGGCTCCGGTCGCCACGCTCTATTACCCCGACCAGGTGGTGGCGGTGCGCCGCCGATTGCAGGGCGTCGCGCCCCACGTGCTCTCGACCTACCAGAACATCCAGGACTGGTGGATCGCGCCCGCCGACCGGCGCTGACGGTCCCGATCTTACCTCCCGGTTGACAGTTGGCGGTGGTCGGCGCTAGGGTGTCGGTAATATTCATGCTCGCCCGTCGGATCCAACCCGGAGGTTCGCGATGACGCGCAAGTTCGCCGCACTAGCGGGGGAGCTGTCGCTCGACGATCTACGACGCCTGCTCGCCGTCAAGGAACGGCTCACCGAGCTGGAGTCGCGCCGCAGCGACCTCGAATCCGAACTGGCCAAGGTGAGGGCCGCCATCGCCGATCTCGTGAAGGGTGGCCCCGTCGCGGCGGCGTCCGGGACGTCGTCGGCGAAGGCCGCGAAGAAGACGGGGAAGCGGCGGGCCTCGTCCGCCGCCTCGAAGGCGGCAGGTCGGCGCAAGGCGGGCCGCAAGAAGGCGGTCGCGAAGAAGGCGGTCGCGAAGAAAA
>PNOJ01000009.1 GCA_013824755.1 Gemmatimonas sp. | reverse complement strand
GCTGCCGCGAAACCCTCCCGGCGCCCGCCCCGCGTCGTCGCCACCGCCCAGAGCATGGCCGACAAGCAGCGCGAGATCTCCATCAGCGAGTTCTTCACCAAGAACCGCCACCTGCTGGGGTTCGATTCGCCGGCCAAGGCGCTGATGACGACCATCAAGGAAGCCGTCGACAACTCCCTGGACGCCTGCGAGGAGGCCGGCATCCTGCCCGAGGTGCTGGTCGAGATCCAGCCGGTGGGCAACGGCAAGCGCAACGGCGCCGAGGTCGAGACGGTCCTGGAACTCGAGGCCGAGCCGGAGAAGGCTTCCCGGCGCAAAGGCGCCGTCGCCCCGGCCAAGGAGGAGCGCTACCGGGTCGTGGTGGAGGACAACGGGCCGGGCATCGTGCGCCAGCAGGTGCCGCGCATCTTCGGCAAGCTGCTGTACGGCTCGAAGTTCCACAGCCTGCGCCAGAGCCGCGGCCAGCAGGGCATCGGCATCTCGGCCGCCGGCATGTACGGGCAGCTCACGACCGGCAAGCCGGTGGTCATCGTCAGCCGCACCGCCCAGCAGGACCGCGGCCACCGTTTCGAGCTGATGCTGGACATGAAGAAGAACGAACCGGTCGTCCAGAAGGACGAGGAATGCGACTGGGAGCGCCCCCACGGCACCCGCGTCGAGATCGAGCTGACGGGCTCCTACAAGCGCGGCCAGCACTCCGTCGACGTCTACCTGCAGCAGACCGCCGTCGCGAACCCGCACGTGCGGCTGATCTACCGCTCGCCGCGCGGCGACGAGATGATCTACCCGCGGGCCGCCGCCGAGCTGCCCGTCGCGGCCCACGAGATCCAGCCCCACCCCTACGGCGTGGAGCTGGGCATGCTGCTGCGGATGCTCAAGGAGACCAAGCAGCGCAACCTGTCGGGTTTCCTGCGCCACGAGTTCTGCCGGGTCGGCCCCAAGACCGCCGACCAGATCCTCGAGACCGCCGGCCTGCCCCCGACCAAGTCGCCGCGGCACACCGACCAGGACGAGGTCCAGCGGCTGATGGACGCCATCGCCGCCACGAAGATCCCCAGCCCGCCGACCGACTGCCTCTCGCCCATCGGCGAGGCGCTGGTGCTGGCCGGGCTGAAGCAGCGGCTCGAGGCCGAGTTCACCACGGCCGTCACGCGCCCGCCGTCGGTCTATCGCGGCAACCCCTTCCAGGTGGAGGTCGGCCTGGCCTACGGCGGCGGCCTGCCCGCCGACGACCTGGCCCAGGTGCTGCGCTTCGCCAACCGCGTGCCCCTGCTCTACCAGGCCTCGGCCTGCGCCATCCACAAGGCCGTGCTGACCAACAACTGGCGCAGCTACGGCCTGCAGCAGTCCCGCGGCGCGCTGCCGTCGGGGCCGCTGGTGATCTTCGTGCACATGGCGTCGGTCTGGGTGCCGTTCACCTCGGAGAGCAAGGAGGCGGTGGCCCACTACCCGGAGATCGTCAAGGAGATCCGGCTGGCCCTGCAGGAGGCGGGCCGCCAGTTGCAGATCCACATCCGCCGCCGCGTGCGCGAGCGCGAGGCGCTGAAGAAGCAGGGTTATATCCAGAAGTACATCCCTCACATCGGCGACGCGCTGCGCGACATGCTGCACCTGGACGAGGGCGAGCGGACGGAGATCATCGCCACGCTCACCGACACCCTGGAACGCAGCCGCAAGATCTGACGGCGTCCGTCGCCACGACCACAGGAGCGTCCATGACCGAAGCCTATGCCCGGTACCGCGAACGCATGTCGGAGATCCAGGCCCTGAACTCCGCCCTGTCCCTGCTGTCCTGGGACCAGGAGACGCTGATGCCGCCGCGCGGCCTCGCCTCGCGCTCCACCACGCGCGCGGCGCTGGCCGGGCTGGTGCACGACCGCGCCACCGACCCCGCCCTGGGCGCGCTGCTGGAGGGCCTCGCCGGGACCGGCCAGGACGCCGCCGCCGCGGCCAACGTGCGCGAATCCCTGCGGGACTACCGGCGCGCGGTGCGCGTGCCGCGCGACCTGGTCACCGAGCTGGCCGAGACCACCACGCTGGCGCAGCAGGCCTGGGCCGAAGCGCGCACCCGCAACGAGTGGCCCCTGTTCGCGCCGCTGCTGGGCCGCATCGTGGGCCTCAAGCGCCGCGAAGCCGAGGCCCTGGGCTACCGGGACGAGCCCTACGACGCGCTGCTGGACGAGTACGAACCCGGCGCCCGCGCCGCCGACCTGGCGCGGATCTTCGCCGAGGTGCGCACCGCGCTGGTGCCGCTGGTCGAGGCCGCGCGCCGCGACCCCGCCGACCGCGGCGAGGACCTGCTGCGCGGCGGCCTGCCGGTCGCGGGCCAGGACGCGCTGGGCCGCCACATCCTGAAGGACCTGGGGTTCGACCTCGAGGGAGGGCGGCTCGACCTCTCGGCCCACCCCTTCTCCACGCAGATCGCGCCGGGCGACGTGCGCCTGACGACCCACTACGACGCCGACGACCTGCAGAAATCCCTCTACTCCACGATCCACGAGGCCGGCCACGGCATGTACGAGCAGGGGCTGCCCGCCGACCAGGTCGGCCTGCCCCTGGGCGAGGCCGTGAGCCTGGGCGTCCACGAGTCGCAGTCGCGGCTGTGGGAGAACCAGATCGGGCGCTCGCGCGCCTTCATGAGCTACCTGCTGCCGCTGCTGCGCCGGCACTTCCCGGGGCGCTTCGACGGCGTCGCGCCCGAGCAGCTCGACCGCGCCGTGAACGTGGTGCGCCCCTCGGCGATCCGCATCGAGGCCGACGAGGTGACCTACACCCTGCACATCGTGCTGCGCATGGAGCTGGAGCGGGCGCTGCTGCGCGGGGAGATCGACGTCGCCGACCTGCCCTCGCTGTGGAACGAGCGGATGCGCGCCGACCTGGGCGTGGTCCCGGCCGACGACGCCGAGGGCGTCCTGCAGGACATCCACTGGTCGTTCGGGCTGTTCGGGTACTTCCCGACCTACGCCCTGGGCAACCTCTACGCGGCCGAGCTGCACCTCGCCGCAAAGCGGGACCTGCCGGGCCTGGACGACGAGGTCGCGCGCGGCGACTTCCTGCCGCTGCTGACCTGGCTGCGCGAGCGCATCCACCGGCACGGGCGCGAACTGGCGCCGCGCGAGCTGGTGCACGCGGCGACGGGGCGCGAGCCCGGCGCCGGCCCCTACCTGGACTACCTGCGCGCCAAGTTCGGCGCGCTGTACGCCGTCTGACCCGCCCGGCGGGAGACTGGGAGAACGACGTGTCCGAGAAGAAGCCCGACCGCGAACAGCCCGAGCTGGCCTTCGGCTCCGCCCGGCCGCCGCTGCCGCCGCCGGCCGCCCGGAAGGCCGCCGCGAAGCCGTCGGCGGCCGCGGCCCCGCGCCGCGCCGCGCGCCAGGCCGCCCGGCCGACCGGCGGCGAACCCCTGCTGAAGCGCATCGCCAAGGAGGCGGGCGACGTCCGCACCAGCATCCTGAAGGGCCGCAAGCCGACGCTGCGCTTCCCGGTGCGCTCGCTGCAGAACGTGACCTACCAGCCCGGCGTGGGCTACTTCGAGCTGAAGGGCCGCGAGAAGGAGCGCACCCTGACCGTCAGCACGGTCAAGACCTTCGCCCAGACGCTCAAGATGATGTCCCTGTCGCAGGAGCTGGTCCGCACCGACGACATCGCCACCAAGCGAGAGGCGTACTACGTCAGCAAGAACTGGGCGGAGGCGCGCTTCAAGGAGCAGCCCGAGTCGGACGCGGTCATGGAGGACGTCGAGGCGTTCTTCGGGGTCAACCGCGAGCAGCTCGGCTTCGTGCCCGAGGAAAAGGGCGGCGACGTGGCGGGCCGGCTGGTGGTCATCGACCAGGACCGCGACACCGGCGAGACGCTGCGCATCGACTGCACCCGCTTCGGCAGCGGGGCCTACTCCATCCCCATCTCCGTCGAGTCGCTGGGCTTCGAGACCGACGCCGACTTCATCCTCTGCATCGAGACCGCGGGCATGTTCCAGCGCCTGGTGAAGCACAACTACTGGAAGCAGGCCAACTGCGTCCTGGTCTCGCTGGGGGGCGTGCCCACGCGCGCCTGCCGCCGCTTCGTGCGCCGGCTCGCCGACGAGAAGGGCATCCCGGTCTACGTCTTCGTCGACGGGGATCCCTACGGCTTCTCCAACATCTACCGCACGCTCAAGGTCGGCAGCGGCAACGCCGCCCACCTCAACGAGTTCTTCTGCGTGCCGCAGGCCAGGTTCCTGGGCATCACGCCGCAGGACATCATCGACTACGAGCTGCCCACCCACCCGCTGAAGGACGTGGACATCAAGCGGGCCAAGGACGCCCTGAAGAACGACCCCTTCATCCTGCACCACAAGCCGTGGCAGCTGGCCATGCACCAGATGATCAAGATGGGCGTGCGCGCCGAGCAGCAGGCCCTGGCCAAGCACGGCCTCAACTACGTCATCGACGAGTACCTGCCCCGCAAGCTGGGCGACGTGAGGGCTTTCCTACCTTGAGGAGACGGACCATGAGACACCCGCACCGGAACACGGCGGCCGCGCTGACGCTGGCCCTGCTGGCGGGCTGCGCCACCACCGGCCCGCACGGCGAGCAGAGCCTGATCCTGATCGACACCCCCACCGAGATCCAGATGGGGCTGGAGACCGACGTCGGCATCCGCCGCGAGTACCCGGTCCACACCGGCGCCGCCCTGAACGCCTACGTCGCCGAGGTGGGCGCGCGCGTGGCCGCGCACAGCGAGCGCAAGGACGTCCAGTACACCTTCACGCTGCTCGAGAGCGACATCGTCAACGCCTTCGCCGCCCCCGGGGGGTACATCTACGTGACCACCGGGCTGCTGAAGGCCGCCCACGACGAGTCCGAGCTGGCCGGCGTGCTGGCCCACGAGCTGGGCCACGTCATCGGCCGCCATTCCGTGCGCCAGATCCAGCAGACGATGGGCCTGCAGATGGCCGCCGAGCTGCTGCTGGGCGACACCCGGAGCGCGGCCTGGCAGCAGGTGGCCGGACTGGGCGCCGGCCTGTTCACGATGAAGAACAGCCGCGACCACGAGTTCCAGGCCGACCAGTTCGGCGTCAAGTACCTCGTCGCCGCCGGCTACGACCCCGAGGGCATCCTGCGCTTCTTCCAGACGCTGGTCGAGATGCACGGGCAGGGCCCGACCGGCGCCGCCGGCTGGTTCAGCACCCACCCGGCGACCGAGGAGCGGATCGCGCGGGCCCGCACGGAGATCACGCTGTACGATCTCGGCGGTTCGGCGCGCAACCGCTTCGAGGACCGCTTCCGGCAGGCGACCGCGCGGCTGCGCGGCTGACCGTCCCGACCGAGCCCGATCACCCCGGCGAAAGGCCGACGCGTGCGCAGCATCCTGGTCGTCGAACGCAAGCATCTGTTCCCGGGCCTGAGCCCGCAGGGGTTCCTGCCGCCGGGCAGCGTCGACCTCGGCGCCCTGCAGCCGCACCTGTTCTTCGCCGAGCGCGACTACATGGAGCGCAACTCCCACTACAAGCAGATCATCCCCTACCTGGTGCTGCACCGCGGGTCGGGCGCGGACGCCAGGGTGCTCTGCTACCAGCGCCGCAGCAAGCACACCGAGCGCCGCCTGGGCGGACTGTGGTCGCTGGGCTTCGGCGGGCACGTCGAGCCGCTGGACCGCGACGACCCCGCCATCGCCGCCCACGGCCTGCTGCTCGTGAGCGCGCTGCGCGAGCTGGTCGAGGAGACCGGCCTGCAGGTGGGCGCGGCCGCCCTGGCGCCCGTCGGGTTCATCAACTCCGACGCGCAGGACGTGTCGAGCGTGCACTTCGGGGTGGTCTTCCGGATCGACCTGGACGGCGTCGCGGGCTCCGACGGGGAACTGCTGGCGACCGTCAGCGCCCAGGCCGAGCCGGAGCGGGCGCTGTGGCTGCCGGAAGCTGCTCTGCGCGGCATGGCCGCGCCGGGCGCCGCGCCCGACGGCGGTGATTTCGAGGACTGGTCGCGAATCGTGATCAACGCGTGAACCGACGCGGTCGGCAACGGAAGCCGTTCATCCCCCGGGAGAACCCATGAAACAGGCGATCCTGCTGGCTTGTCATCTGCTAGTCATCGCCGCGGCGGCCGCCGCCTCCGACACCGTCACCATCCCCCCCCTGCAGTGCGGCGACGACGAGCGGGAGTACGGGGCCGGCGCCTGCCCCCAGGAGACGAAGTTCACCGCCGGCACCGTCTCGACCGCCCTGCACTTGAAGGTGGGGGGCGAGGCGGCGGGCTGCGATTCGGAGTGGGCGACCAGCCTGGAGTTCGGGCTCGAGACGGTGCCGGCGCAGCAGCCGGTGGTCTCGGCCGTGCTGGTCGTGCGCAAGACCGGCTACTCGGACGACTCGGAGGGCTTCCCCTACGTCGGCGTCTTCGCCTACCCGGCGACGGGCGCACCGGTGTCGGTGGGCCGCGACGAGTTGACCCCCGACACGATGCTGGACGTGGTGTTCCCGTCGTCGGCCAACGTCGACCTGAGCTTCGACGTCACGGCGGCGGTGCAGGCCCTCGTCGACGCCGGCGCGGCGCGGGCGGGCTTCCTGCTGGCGGGCGTCTACTCCGAAGTGGGGTACGAGGATTGGATTTCCGTCGGGGGGATGGCCTACGCGGTCCCGCCGCGCCTGGTCGTCGTCTACGAGGGCACCGTCGCGGCCCCGGCCGGCAGCTGGTCCGCCGTCAAGGCCGCCTATCGTTGACCGGCGGTCCCCCTATTGCTGTCCGGCGGTCCCCTTATTGCTGTCCGGCGGTCCCCACCAGCAGGTTCACGGTCGCCGGCCCATCGTGGCCGGGTCCCTCGTGCTGGACGACCTCCAGCCGCTCGGCCCGCTCCCAGATCACGCCCGGGAATTCCCCGCGCACCTCGTCGAGGTCCTGCAGGAGTTCGAGATCGGGCGGGCCCCCGGTACCGCGGCCGAGCTGCTCCTTGGCGAACGAG
Organism: Gemmatimonas sp.; assembly: GCA_013824755.1. Classification (GTDB taxonomy): domain Bacteria; phylum Krumholzibacteriota; class Krumholzibacteriia; order LZORAL124-64-63; family LZORAL124-64-63; genus PNOJ01. The sequence continues at coordinate 39,827 of PNOJ01000009.1, read as the reverse complement.
ACCACGACCAGGCGGCCGCCCGGCCGCAGCGCCGCCGCGGTGCGGGCGTGGAGGCGGGCGCGCTCGGCTGGCCATTCGTGGAAGAAGCAGAGCACGGCCAGGTCGTAGGGCGCGTCGTCCCAGGCCGTCGACCCGACGTCGCCCAGGAGGTAGGTCAGGGTCACGCCGCGCTCGGCGGCCAGGGCCAGCGCCTTGCGGCGGCCCTCGGCGGACGAGTCCACCGCGACGACCTCGTGCCCCAGGGAGGCGGCATGGACGGCGTTGCGCCCCTCCCCCTCGGCCAGGAACAGGGCCCGGCCGGTCGGCAGGCCGGCGAGCGCCTCCCGCACCAGCACGTTGGGTTCGGTGCCGTAGAAGTAGCGGGCGGGCGCGTATTTGTCGTCCCAGCGGTTCATGCCGACCATGGTAGACCGGCCGCCGTCCCGCGGCCAGCACCGAGCTGTGAGATTTTCACGTTGAAAGCGGGTTCTCGACCCGTGTAGATTACCGGATTGCAGACCCAACCGTCGTCAGACCCCGAGGAGAACGAGCATGGCCATCAAGAGGAAACTGGGCATCGTCGGCGCCGGCAACATCGGCGGCATCCTGCTGCTGGAGATCGCCGCCCGCAAGCTGGCGCGCACGATCGGCATCGTGGACATCAAGCCGCCGGCGGTCGCGGCCGGCAAGGCCCTGGACGTGGCCGAGGGCACGCCCATCATCAACGCCGACGTCAACTTCGTCGCCTCGCGGGACTTCAGCGCGCTGGAGGGCTGCGAGTGCGTCATCAACACCGCCGGCGTGCCGCGCGCCATGCGCCCCGACGGCACCTTCCCGTCGCGCGAGGAGCTGCTGGCCACGAACCTGCAGATCGCCGACGCGGTCGCCGACGGCATCAACATGTACTGCCCCGACGCCTGCCTGGTGAACATCGCCAACCCCCTGGACGCCATCGTCTACCGCCTGCACCAGAAGCTGAAGAAGCCCAAGCACCGCATCTCGGGCATGGCCGGCGTGCTGGACACCGCGCGCTACCGCCTGTTCATCGCCCAGGAGGCGGGCGTGTCGGTGGAGAACGTCGAGGCGATGGTCCTGGGCGGCCACGGCGACACGATGGTGCCGATCCGCAGCTGCACCCGCATCGCGGGCATGCCGGTCGAGCAGTTCATCAGCAGCAAGCGGCTGGACGAGATCGAGGACCGCGTGCGCAAGGCCGGCGGCGAGGTCGTCAGCCTGCTGGGCACCGGCTCGGCCTTCGTCAGCCCCTGCTGGGCCACCCTGGAGATGATGGAGGCCCAGGTCCACGACAAGAAGAAGATCCTGCCGGTGGCGACCCTGCTCGAGGGCGAGTACGGCGTCCACGGCCTGTTCATCGGCGTGCCGGCGATCATGGGCCGCGGCGGCATCGAAAAGGTCATCGAGGTCAAGATGACCCCGGCCGAGAAGGAGCTGTTCAAGGCCTCGGTCGAGGCCGTGCGCCAGACCGCCCGCGAGGTCGACCGCATGGGCGCGGAGATGGACAAGGCGAAGAAGGCGGCCAGGAAGCCGGCGGCGAAGAAGCCGGCCGCCAAGGCGGCGGCGGCGAAGAAGCAGCCGGCGCCCGGAAAGAAAAAGTAGAACCACCGCAACGAGTTACGGGAACACCCCACGCCAGTCGGCGGGGGTGTTCCCGTTGCGGTCCCGGTCTTGGTTCTGTCCCCGGACCTGATTTCATGTTAAGATTTCGTACCCGCCGCAATCATCCTTGGCGTCCGCGACCCTCACGAGGCTGGAGGCCCCGATGTCCATTCGCCTGATTTCCCTCGGCCGCGCCCTGACCGCGGCGGTCCTGCTCTCCATCCTGTGCCTGGCGGCCGCCGCCTCGGCCGAGACCCCCAGGTACGCGCTGGTGCGCGTCTCCCTGGACGCCCCGCAGGTCGAGGCGGCCCTGAGCGCCAACCCCGGCCTGGACGTCGTGGCCCGCAAGCCCGGCCACCACGTCGAGATCGTGGCCCTGCCGAAGGACCTGGACTGGCTCGACCGGTCGGGCATCCGCTACGAGGTCGTGGAGCCCGACATGGCGGCGGCGTACGCCTCGCGCAACAAGGGCCTGAACTTCGGCCTCTTCCACACCTATTCCGAGACCGTCACCTGGCTCGACGAGCTGCACGCCCTGTACCCCGAAGTCGTCAGCGCCAAGTGGAGCCTGGGCAACTCGCACCAGGGCAACCCGATCTGGTGCGTCCGCGTCTCGGACAACCCCGAGGTCAACGAGACGGGCGAGCCCGAGATCCTCTTCGACGCCCTGCACCACGCCCGCGAGGTCATGGCCTCGGAGACCGCGACGATGCTCGTCGAGCACTTCGCCTCGAACTACGGCGTCGACCCCCAGATCACCTGGCTGGTGGACAACCGCGAGATCTACATCGTGCCCATCGTGAACCCGGACGGGTTCCTCTACAACGAGTCCACCAACCCCACCGGCGGCGGCATGTGGCGCAAGAACCGCCGCCTCAACAGCGACGGGTCCTACGGCGTCGACCCCAACCGCAACTACCCCTTCCAGTGGGTGGGTCCCGGCAGCAGCACGATCCCCAGCGACGACACCTACCGCGGCCCCTCGGCCGGCAGCGAGCCCGAGGTCCAGGCGATGATGGCCCTCGTCAACTCCCACAACTTCATCACGTCGCAAAGCTTCCACTCCTACAGCAACCTGACGCTGTATCCCTGGGGATACACGCTGAGCAACTCGCCGGATGAAGCGGTCTTCCAGCACATGAGCGCGATCATGTGCCAGTACAACGGCTACGAGCCCGGCCAGGCCCCCGAACTGCTCTACGAGGTCAACGGCGGCTCCTTCGACTGGGTCTACGGCGCTTCCGTCGAGCACCCCGAGTGCCTCGCCTTCTCCAACGAGATCGGCAGCAGCGGCGACGGGTTCTGGCCCGACGAGTCGCGCATCGACGCGCTCTTCCAGGAGAACCTCTGGCCCTCGCTCTACCAGGTCATGGCGGCCGGACTCTACGTCCAGGCCCGCACCCCGGCGGTCGTCGGCGGCGACGGCGACGCCATCCTGGATCCGGGCGAGACGGCCGGCCTCGCCTTCACGCTGGAGAACCTGGGCGTGACCGTCGGCGCCTCGTCGGTATCGGTGACCCTGTCCTGCGACGACCCCTACCTCCAGTTCCACGAGGCGCAGCGCACCGTGGGCGCGATCGGCGCCCGCTCCTCGCTGTCCCTGGCGTCGGTCCCCTTCTCGGTGACCCTCGACGCCGCGGTCCCGCCGGCCCACAGCGTGCCCGTGCGCGTGACCGTGGTCGCCGACGGCCAGACCAGCGAGTTCACGCTGAGCTACCCCGCCGGCCTGCCCGTCTCGGTCTACAGCAACAACTTCGAGAGCGGCTTCACCGGCTGGACGACGACGGGCACCTGGGCCCTGGTCACCACCTCCAGCCACACGGCCACGCACTCGCTGCACGACTCGCCGGCCGGCAACTACGTCAACAACAGCGCGACCTACGCCTCGCTGAACACGCCCATCGCCATGCCCTCCGGCGCCAAGCTGGCGTTCTGGCACAAGTACACGCTCGAGTCCGGCTACGACTACGCCTACGTGCAGGTCTCGACCAACAACACCGCCTGGACCACGGTGGCCACCTACAACGGCACGCTGGCGGCCTGGACCCAGGCCGAGGTCGACCTGGGCGCCTACGCCGGCCAGTCGATCTACCTGCGCTTCCGGCTCGAGACCGACTCCTCGGTCGTCTACGACGGCTGGTACCTCGACGACCTGGTCGTGACCGGCCTGGGCTCGCAGAACCAGACCCCGCCCCCGCCGGCGCTCGTGTCGCCTTTCGACGGCGGCGACCTCGGCCCGACCGCCGAACTCACGGCGGCGGCGGCGGTCGATCCCGACAGCGGCGACGTGGTCACCTACGGTTTCCGGGTCTATCGCGACGCCCTGGGCACCGACACGGCGGCCCGCGCCGACGACCTGACCTCGCCGGGCTTCAACCCTGGGCTCACCGAGGACGGTACCTACTGGTGGCGGGCCTACGCCGCCGACAGCGAGGCGCGCGGCGACCTCGGCGCGACCTGGAGCTTCCTGTACACGTCCTACATCGTGGGTGCGGACGACGCCCTGCGCAGCCTGGGCCTGGAAGTCCTCGGCGGCGTGACCGGCGACCGCGCCGGCATCCGCCTGGACCTGCCCCGGGCCGGCGTGCTGACGGTGGACGTCTACAACGCCCGCGGCCAGGCCGTGCGCCGCCTGCACGCCGGCGACAGCGCAGCCGGCACGGTCCTGCTGACCTGGGACGGCCGCGACGACGGCGGCCGCCACGCGCCGTCGGGCGTGTACTTCGTGCGGGCCCGCGCCGGCGACGAGGCGAAGGTCGGCCGCATCGTCATGGTGCGCTGAGCGCAGGACGAGGCAGACAAGAGGAAGGGGCGTCCCGCCTGGGACGCCCCTTCTCGCGACCGGTTCCGTCCGACCGCTACTTCGCGGCGATGGCCTCGATCTCCAGCATCAGCTCGACCTCGTTGCCCACCGCCACGCCGCCCTTGTCCAGCACGGTGTTGTAGCTGATCCCGAAGTCGCGGCGGTCCAGGACGCCCTTGGCCGAGAAGCCGATGCGGTCGTTGCCCCAGGGGTCGGTCATCGCGCCGTTGAACTCCAGCTCCAGCTCGACCGGCTTGGTCGCGCCGTGCATGGTCAGGTCGCCGACGAGGACCAGGCCGTCGCCCTCCTGGCGCACGCCCTTCGAGACGAAGGTGATCTCGGGATGCTTCTCGGCGTCGAAGAAGTCGGCGCCGCTCAGGTGGCCGTCGCGCTTGGCGTCGTTGGTGTTGACCGACGCGGTGGCGATGGTCGCCGAGGCGGACCACTGCCCCGGCTGGCCCTCGACGTATTCGATGGTGCCGGAGAATTCGCCGAACGTGCCGGTCACCTTGCTGACCATCATGTGGCGCACCTTGAAGCCCACCGACGAGTGCGTGGCGTCGATGGCGTAGGTGGCTGCCGTGGCGGCGCCCGCCGCCAGGAAGCAGACGGCCAGGGCGGCCGACATCGTCTTGCGGAACGTCATCGCGTCTCTCCTTGCGTGTAGAGTTTGTGGCTGCCGTCGCAGTGCGGCTCCTCGCCGGAGCGCTTGCACTGGCAGAGGGCGGCGCGGGTGGTCTCGGCGATCTCGAACTTCAGCGGCGCGAACGCCGTGCCCGTGTGCGAGCCGTCGCAGAACGGCTGGCTCTGCGACTCCCCGCACGAGCAGTAGTAGTAGGTGCCGGGCTGCAGCTCGAGCACCTTGGGTCGTGTCTCGGCGATCCGGGGCTTGTCCACGTGGAGCCTCCCATAAAGGTTGTTGCAACAGGTATCACAGGGATACGCAGGAATCCCCGGTTCGGCAAGTCGGAATCCGCGGCCCGTCGCGTGAACCATTCACGCCCGCGCCACGGGCCTGTTTTTCTTTGGACGGCCTGCTCCCGGAGCCTAGATTTGCAACACGGCGGCGGTTCGCCCGCCGCCGCGACGCGCACCCGAGCCATCCCGGCCCGGGTCCCGGATCCGGCACCTGCCCCGACCCGGTCGCGGACACGGGACGATTCTCATCGAGGAGCGAAGACATGGCCGACAAGTCGTTCAACGCTTTCGCGATGGCTCAGCAGCAGTTCGACCGCGTGGCCGAGATGCTGGGTCTTGACCAAGCGACGCGGGACCTGCTGCGCAATCCCGACCGCGAGTTCCAGTTCAACGTCCCGGTGCGCATGGACGACGGGAGCATGAAGATCTTCCGCGGCTTCCGCGTGCAGCACAACGACGCGCGCGGTCCCTGCAAGGGCGGCATCCGCTTCCACCCCCAGGAGACCGTCGACACGGTGCGCGCGCTGGCCACCTGGATGACCTGGAAGTGCGCCGTGGTCAACATCCCCCTGGGCGGCGGCAAGGGCGGCGTGATCTGCGACCCGCACCACCTGTCCCAGCGCGAGCAGGAGGGGCTGTGCCGAGGCTGGGTCCAGCAGGTCGCCGGCTACATCGGCCCGGTCCAGGACGTGCCCGCACCCGACGTGATGACCAACGGCCAGCACATGCTGTGGATGATGGACGAGTACGAGAAGATCCACCGCGGCCACTTCCCCGGCATGATCACCGGCAAGCCCCTGGGCATGGGCGGCAGCGAGGGCCGCACCGAGGCCACCGGCTACGGCGTCGTCTACACGCTGCGCGAGGCGCTGAAGCGCAAGGGCGTCGACATCGCCAAGACCACGGCCTCCTTCCAGGGCTTCGGCAACGTCTCCCAGTACGGCGTCGATCTGTACACGAAGCTGGGCGGCCGCGCGATCTGCGTCTCGAGCTGGGACCAGGCCGACCAGACCAGCTACACCTTCAAGAAGACGTCCGGCATCGACCTGCAGGAGCTGCAGGGCATGGCCGACCGCTTCGGCGGCATCGACAAGGCCAAGGCCAAGGCCGCCGGCTACGAGGTGCTGCCGGGCGACGCCTGGATCGAGCAGGACGTGGACATCCTGCTGCCCTGCGCCCTGGAGAACCAGGTCAACGCCACGACGGTCAAGAAGATCGGCAAGCGCGTGAAGTTCATGGCCGAGGGCGCCAACGGCCCGACCACGCCCGAGGCGGACGAGATCCTGTTCGCCAACGGCGTCTACACGATCCCCGACTTCCTGTGCAACGCCGGCGGCGTGACGTGCTCGTACTTCGAGCAGGTCCAGTGCAACATGAACTACTTCTGGCCCAAGGACGAGGTCCTGGAGCGCCTGGACGCCATCATGACCAAGGCCTTCCACGGCGTGGCCGACCTGGCCGAGGCCCAGAACGTGCACATGCGCGACGCGGCGTACATGATCGCCATCCAGCGCGTGGCCGAGGCCTGCCGCCTGCGCGGCCGGGTCTAGCCGGAAGCTCCGACGACGGCGCGGCGGCGGTCCCCCGGGGGGCCGCCGCCGCCGTTTCCGCCCTTGACGCCGGCCCGGCCCGCCCGCTTCCTCATGGCAAGCCTCCCCCCGTGTAAACGGATCGCCCGCCACGGACGTCCTGGTGGGTGAACGGAGGTGGACACCATGAACGCGGAACCCTCAGGACGACCCGCCTTGACCGTCGAGCGCGACACGGCACGGGACCACGAGAAGACCTGGCGGACCCTCTACGAGGAGACCTGCCGGCCGCTCTTCAACTTCCTGTGCTACCAGACCGGTGATCGCGACACCGCCCTGGACCTGCTGCAGGAGACCTACGTCACGGCGATGCGCGGCATGTCGACCTACCGGGGCGAGGCCCCGGTGCTCGGCTGGCTGCGCGCCATCGCCCTGCGCAAGACCCTGGACTGGCGGCGCGGGCTGCGCCGCCGGCTCGGGCACCTGCGCGCGTTCGCCCTCGACACCGCCTCCGACATGAAGGTCGCACCCCCCGAACCGGTGGACGCCGCCCTCGATCCCGCCTTCCGGGCGGCCCTGATGCGGCTGCCCGCGCAGCAGCGGGCCGCCCTGCTGCTGCGGGAACTCGAGGAACTCCCGTTCCGCGAGGTCGCGGCGTGCCTCGGCTGCGCCGAAGCCACCGCGCGGGTCCACCACCACCGGGCGTGCCAGAGCATGCGGGCATCGCTCCAGGCCGCGAGCGGCGACCTGGACGTCATCCGAGGAGGCCGGTCATGAAGAGCCATCTCGATAGGAACGCGCACCAGCTCACCGATCGCGAACGCGAGGACCTGTGGCGTCGGATCGCCGCCGCCGGCGCCCCCCGGCGCCGCCGCCCCCTGCTGCTGCCGGCGACCGGAGCGGTGGGGACCCTGGCGGTGGCGGCGCTGGTGCTGCTCGTGGTGCGGAACGACCCGCCGGCGCCGCTGAAGCACTACGCGGCGAACCCGACCGCGCCCGCCGTCCGTGAGGTCGTGACGGCGCCCGCCACCAGCAGGATCGCGACCGTCCCCGCGCCGGCGGTCGGTGATGAGCGCGTGAACGAGCGGAAGCCGGCGGACGCGGCCCCCGTGCTCCCCGTGAGCCGCGACAAGGACACCTCCGGGAAGACCGCCGCGGCGACCGGACCGGCCGCACCCTCCGGAGCAGCCGACGTCTTGCAAGTCGGCGACGGGTCGCCGCCGTCCGGCGCGCTGACGTCCACGCAGGAGATCGTGACCGAGGCGGAGCAGGACCATGCCGGGTCCGGGAATGCCGCGACGGCGAAGTCCTCCTCGCGCGACTGGCTCGCCGACTACGCCATCGACTCGGTGGAGCAGACCCGCGGCGGCCGCTCCGGCGAAGCCAAGCTGCGCCTCGAGCGCCCGGCCGAGGCGGTCGCCCGCTCCGGCTCGGTCACCGGCGGCACCACCCCGCCCAACGGCGAGCCCTACGAGCTGATGTACTTCGAGCACGCGGGCGTGAACCCCTTCATCGCGGTGGAGGACGACCGGCTGTCGACCTTCGCGATGGACGTGGACGAGGCGTCGTGGACCGTCGCTCGTAACTACCTGTCCCGCAACCAGTTGCCGCCTGCGGCGGCGGTGCGGGTCGAGGAGTTCGTCAACGCCTTCGACGCCGGCGTCGCGCCCCCGCGCGACGACGTCTTCGCGATCCACGCCGACGGCTCGCCGGCCCCGTTCCGCGACGGCTACCACCTGCTGCGGCTGACCGTGCAGGGCCGCGACGTGAGCCCGCAGCGGCGGCGCCCCGCGCAGCTGGTCTTCGTCATCGACGTGTCCGGCTCGATGGACCAGGAGAACCGCCTGGAACTGGTGAAGCAGTCCCTGCGCATCCTCGTGGACGAGCTGGGCGAGGGCGACCGGGTGGGCATCGTGGTCTACGGCTCCGACGCGCGCTCCGTGCTCGAACCGGTGGACGCCTCGCGCCGCGGCGCGATCCTCGACGCCGTCGAGCGCCTGCGGCCCGAGGGCAGCACCAACGCGGCCGCCGGCCTGGACGAGGCCTACGACATGGCCCGCCGCTGCTACGACGACCGCGCCAACAACCGGCTGATCCTCTGCTCGGACGGCGTGGCCAACCTGGAGCAGACCGCGGCCGACGACATCCTGGCGCGCGTGCGCCGCGAGTCCGACCGCGGCATCTACCTGTCGGCGGTGGGCTTCGGCATGGGCAACTACAACGACGTGCTGATGGAGCGGCTGGCCGACACCGGCGACGGCAACTACGCCTACGTGGACCGCCTCGAGGAGGCCGAACGCGTCTTCCGCGAGAACCTGACCGCCACCCTGCAGGTCATCGCCCGCGACGCGAAGATCCAGGTGGAGTTCGATCCCGCGACGGTCGACCGCTACCGCCTGCTGGGCTACGAGAACCGCGACGTCGCCGACCGCGACTTCCGCCGCGACGACGTGGACGCGGGCGAGGTCGGCGCCGGCCACGCCGTGACCGCGCTCTACGAGCTGAAGCTCGTGCGCGGCGACGACCGGCCGGACCCGCTCGTGCGGCGCCGCGCCCCCCGCCTCGCGACCGTGCGCGTCCGCTACGAGGAGCCCGCCGGCCGCGGCCGCGGCGAGGTCCACGAGATCGAGCGACGGGTCGGCCTGGAAGACCTTTCGCGGAGTTTCGACGCCGCGCCGGAGCGGTTCCGCCTGCAGGCCGCCGTGGCGGAGTTCGCCGAGATCCTGCGGCACAGCTTCTGGGCGAAGGAGCACCGCGTCGCCGACCTGGTCCCGCTGGCCGACGACCTGGCCCGCGACCTGCGCGGCGACGAGCGCGTCCGCGACTTCCGCGACGCCGTGCGGCGGGCCGCGGCCCTGGAAGGTGACGACGGGCGGGACGGCGACCGGCCCCGCGATCGCCGAGAGTGACCCCACCGCTACCCCGAACGCGAACGGCCCCTGCTCCGGCGAGCAGGGGCCGCTTCCGTATCTGCAGAAGCCAATGACTAGAGTTCGCTCATCACCCCGGTGAACAGCTGCCAGACCTTCGCGACCGAGGCCACGCTCACCTTCTCGTCGGGCGAGTGGGCGCCGTGGATGTCCGGGCCGAAGGAGACGATGTCCAGGTCCGGGTACTTCTCGGTCAGCAGGCCGCACTCGAGCCCGGCGTGGATCGCCTTGAGCTCCGGCACGACCCCGAAGATCCGCTCGTACGAGCGGGCCGTGGCCTGCACCAGGGGCGAGGCCGGGTTCGGCTGCCAGCCGGGGTAGCCCTCGGGCTGCACGATCGCAGCCCGGTCGTCCAGCAGGCCGGCGATGGTCCGGTGCCGCTGCACGAGGCCGTCCAGGGCCGACATGTTCGACGAGCGGCTGCAGCAGACGATCTCCACCGCGGTCCCCTTGGTCTTCACCACGCCCACGTTGGAGCTGGTCTCGACCAGGCCGGGGATGGCGCGGCTCATGGCCAGCACGCCGTTGGGCAGCGCTTCGAGCAGGCGCAGCACGCGCAGGGTGCAGTTGCCGCCCAGGCTGTGGTCCACCTTGCACTTGGCGATCTTCACGGTCGCCTGGTCGTCGATGCCGGCCAGCTCCTCGGCCACGATGCGCGCCGCCGCCTTGTCGACGAGCTTCTTGAAGGCGCCGGCCTGCGCCTCGGGCACCGCCACGCGGGCCGTGGCCTCGCGCGGGATGGCGTTGCGCATGCTGCCGCCCTCGAGATCCACGAGCTTGAAGGGCACCGTCTCGCGCGCGGCCAGCAGCAGCCGCGCCAGGATCAGGATCGCGTTGCCGCGGTTCTTGTCGATGTCCAGGCCGGAGTGGCCGCCCTTGAGCCCCGACACCGCGACCTTGAGCCCGACGAACCCCTTGCCCAGGGCGCTCTTCTTGTTCTTCACGGTGATGACCGAGTCGCGGCCGCCGGCGCAGCCGATGAACAGGGAGCGATCCTCCTCGGAGTCGAGGTTGATCATGCGGCGGGCGCCGAAGAAGCCGGGCTCGACGCCGGCCGCGCCGGTCAGGCCGCGCTCCTCGTCGACGGTCAGCAGGACCTCCACCGGCGGGTGCGACAGGCCCTTCTCCTCGGCCAGGGCGAGCCCCATCGCCACGCCGATGCCGTTGTCGGCGCCCAGCGTGGTGCCGTCGGCCGTCACCCAGCCGTCCTGGACCAGCAGCTTGATCGGGTCCTTGGTGAAATCGTGCTTCGTGGCGCCGTTCTTCTCGCACACCATGTCGACGTGGCCCTGCACGAGCACCGGCGCGGCCTTCTCGCGGCCCGCCGTGCCCGGGATGCGCACCAGCAGGTTGCCCACCTTGTCCTGGCTCCACTTCAGGCCGCGGGCGTCGGCCCAGGCCTTGAGCATGTCCAGGACCGCGGCCTCGTTGCCGGAGCCGCGGGGGATGCGGGACAGTTCGGCGAAGATGCTCCAGACGGACCGTGGCTGCAGGCTCTCGTACGTGTTCACGGTTGGCTCCCTGGTTGGTCGAACGGAGATGCCGGCGGGCGGCGTCGCCGCCGCCCGCCTCTGACCTGATCCGGATCAGCCCTGCTCGGCGGCGCGCTGGCGGAATTCCTCGTTGACCTGGACGTTCAGCTCGACGCGGCGGTTCTGCGAACGGCCCGACTCGGTGCCGTTGTCGGCGATCGGGGCGGACTCGCCGAAGCCGCGGGCGCGGATGCGGTTCTCGGCCACGCCGGCGCCCATCAGGAAGCCGCGGACCGCGGCGGCGCGGCGCTCGCTCAGGCCCTGGTTGTAGTCGTCGGAACCCGTGCTGTCGGTGTGGCCGAGCACCAGGATGTCGGTGTCCGGGTAGCGCGAGAGCACGCCGGCGACCTCGCGCAGCTGGTCCTGCGAGGCGGCCTTCAGCGCCGACGAATCGTGGTCGAACAGGATGGCGCTGTCGAAGGTGACCTGCAGCTGGTCGCCCTCGCGGCTGACCTCGGCCCCCTCGATCTCCTCCATCTCGCGCGCCTGGTTGTCGAGGTAGGAACCGATCAGCCCGCCGACGACGGCGCCGGCCGCGCCGCCGATCACGGCGCCCTTGGTGTCGTTGTCGCTCACCGCGGCGCCGGCGCCGGCGCCGGCCAGGCCGCCGAGCAGCGCGCCCTTCTGGGCCCGGCTCATGCCGCAACCACCCAGGACCAGGGCCAGCAACGCCATCGACAGGAACCCGATCATCATCTTCTTGCGCATCGTCATTTCTCCTTTGTCTTGCCGGGCAGATCCGCGCGCAGGGGCGAGGCCGCGGCCTCCCAGTTGCCCTTGAGCGCGGCTCCCCGGGCGGGGAACACGAGGTGCGAATACTTGCCGTAGTGGCTCAATCGTCCGGCCAGCGCCGCCAGGCGTTCGGCCGAGCGGCAGAAGACCAGCAGGTCGGCGGTCCCCGGACGGCCGGGGGCCGGCACGGCCAGGACCGCGTCCTGCGTCGCGAGGTCGAGGCGCTGCCCGTTCAGGAACAGGAGCCCGCCCGCGAGCTGCGCCGCCGCCGGCAGCAGCGGCTGCGCGACGGCGAGGTCGGGGTTCACCAGGATCCGGCTGTGGCCCTCGGGGTCGGCGGCGGCGCGACGACGACCGCGTCGCCCCCCTCGACCCAGTCGGCGGCGAACGCCGACGCCGCATCCGCCAGCTGTCCCGCGGGCAGGACGAAGCGGGGCGCCGGGTCGCCGAGCACCTGGCTGAGCGTCGGTTCGATCTCTTCGGGGTGCAGGCGCCGGAAGACATGATAATCGGGGTCCACCTGGACCGCCGTCGCCCCGGGCGCCGACCAGGTGAGCACGGCGCGCGGGCCGTCCAGTTCCGCCACCGCGACGACGGGCCCCGCGGGGGTCGTGGCCGCGACCGGCACGCGCAGCGGCCAGGCGGGCTCGCCCGCCGCGACGTCCTGGGTCAGCGTCGCGGTCACCAGGTCGCCGTCGCGCACGGCCGACTCCAGCCGCAGCAGGGGGGCGCCGGCGCGGCCCAGCCAGGCCTCGCCGAAGACCGCCAGGTCGCGGGCGCCGTGGGCGGCGAAGGCGGACAGGAAGTCGTCCCAGGAGGCTTCGCGGAACAGGTGCGTGCGGGCGACCTCGCGCAGCGCGGCCAGGAAGGCGTCGCGGCCGATCGCCTCGTCGATCATGTGGAAGACCATCATCGACTTGCCGTAGCCGACGGCCCGCGTGGCGCCGCTGTGGCGCTCGCGGAAGTCCCGCAGCGGCAGGTCGCGGCCGTCGCGCACGTAGGCGGCGTAGTCCTTCAGCAGGGTGCGGCGGTACTCGCGCGCGGCGGCGGGCGATTCCAGCTCCTTGTAGTGGTGGTCGGCGCAGTAGACGGTCAGCCCCTCGCACCAGTTGCCGCGCGCGGCGTCGACGTACACCGAGTTGCCCCACCAGTTGTGGGCGATCTCGTGGCCGAAGCTCGTGGTGGGGATGAAGGGCAGGCGCAGCACCTGCCCGCCGAGCAGGGTCCAGCCGGGCATGCCGTAGCCCGTGGGGAACCAGTTCTCGACCGTGGTGAAGCGGGTGAAGGGGTACGGGCCGATCATCTCGCGGTACATGTCGAGGTAGGCGCCGGTGCGCTCCAGGTAGGTCTCGACCAGCGCCGGCTCGTCCGCGAGGAAGTAGGTGGCGCCCAGGACGCCGCCGAAGTCGCGCTCGGTCACCAGGTAGCGGTTGGCGATCAGGGTGAGGCTGTCGGAGGGCTCGTCGGATTCCCACACGGTGGTCAGCAGGCCGTCCCGCTCCTGGTGCCGCGTGCGTTCGCCCTGGGTCAACGGTTCCCAGCCGGCCGGCGTGACGACCTTCAGGCGGTAGGCGTGCAGCGCCTTGTCGGCCAGCGGCAGCCAGTACGAGGAGGCGGCCAGGTAGATGCCCTCGTCGGAGATCGTGCCCTGGATCTCGCGGCCGACGTTCTCGCGGGAGAACGTGACGTCGGCGGTGGATTCCCGCCAGCGGGCGGCGTACGCGAGCGTCACCTGCATGGCCTCGCCCGCCGCGAGCGGCCGGCCGACCGGGTTGACCTGCAGGCGGACGACCGCCGTGTCGGGCGGCGCGGCCTCCCCGATCGCGGCGTCGAGCCGCTGCTCCTCGACCGCGCCGTCGGGGTGGCGGCGGGACAGGCTCTGCAGCGACACGCCCGCGTTCAGCAGCAGGGTGTCGACTCCGGCCGGCACGCTCATGACGTCGACGACCTCGAAGCCGTGGTTCGGCAGGTCGAAGCGCACCTGGACGTCGTGGGTCACGACGGGCATCGCACCCGCGAAAGCCGCGGCGGCGGTCAGCAGCAGGGCGCCGAGGATCGTCGTACTGCGGAGCATGGTCCTCCCCGGAGCCTCGTCAGTTCGCGACCGCGGTCACCAGCGGCCGGTTCGCCAGGTACTTCCCGCCCACGCGCACGAGGTCGTCCAGCGTGACGCCGTCGTGGTCCGCGAGCGCCGTCAAATATCCGTCGACCCGGCCGTCGAGTTCGGCCGTCGCCAGGTAGTAGGCCTGGCTGATGCTCGCCAGCCGGCGCATCATCAGGCGGCCGGCGCGCGCCCCGCGCGCCTTGTCCAGCTCCGGCTGCGTGACCGTCGCGGCGTCGAAACCGCGCACCGCCGCCAGCAGCGCCTGCTCGCCCTCCTCCAGGCGCGCCGCCGGCGGGTTGAGCCAGGCCTCGAGGGCCGCCGCGCCGCCGTGGATCTCCAGGCCGGCTCCCGTACTGTAGCTCAAGCCGCGCGTCTCGCGCAGGTCCATTTCGATCCGGTCCGACAGCACGGCCACCAGCATCTGCAGGGCGGGGACGTCGGCGGGGTCCACGGCGAAGAGCGACCCGTGCGGATCGCGGCCATGGGACCGCCGGCCGTCGCGGTCACGCGGGCGTCCTGCGCCGTCACCGGCAGGGGCGGCATCGCGGGGCCGGCCTCGCCGCGGGCGGGCAGGTGCGCCTCGACCATCGCCGCGACCTGCGCGTGGGGCAGCGGCGACACCACGGTCACCACCAGGTTCGCCGGCGCGAAGGCGCGGCGGTGCAGGTCCTGCAGGGTCGCGAGGCCGATCCCGTCCAGGGTGCCCGGCGCGCCCTCGGGGGCGCGGGACAACGGGTGCCCGCCGTACAGGGCGTCGGCGAACAGTCGGCGCGCGCGCTGGCCGGCGCTGCCGGCCTGGCGCTGGAGGGTCGCCTGCTGGTCGGCCAGCTCGTCGGCCAGGTCCGCCGCCGTGAAGACGGGCTCGCGCAGCAGGCCGAGCACCAGGGCCAGGGCCTCGGGGCCGACGGCGGCGGCGGTCTCCAGGCGCACCCAGGAGAAGCGGCCGCTGGTGTAGTAGTCGTCCATGGGGATGTTCGGGTCGTCGACGAGCTTCAGTTCGGCGCCCAGCGCGGCCAGGCGGCGCGCGAAGCACTCCTGCCCGCAGTCCTTCGTGCCCCGGCGCAGCAGGCGGTGCACGAGGTTCAGGGCGCCGGGGTGGTCGCCGTCCAGCACCGCGCGGTTGCGCACCGCGACGTGCGCCGCGAACAGGGGCGAGACGGGGTTGCGCAGCGTGACCAGCACCGCCCCGCCGGCCAGGGTCGAGCGCTCGACCGCGACGGCGGCGCTGTCCGCGCCGGCGGCGGCCGCCGCCGCGGGCAGCACGTGCACCGCGAGGTGCGGCCGGCCGACGAGGCGCCGCTCGAGCGTGGAAGCGATCCGGTCGGGCGTGACGGCGGCCAGGCGGTCGAGGTAGCCCAGGAAATGGTCCGGCCCGCCCAGGACCAGGGGCTCGGCGGCGGTGATGGCCAGCATCCGCAGCTGCTCGCGCTCGAGCAGCGCGGCAGTGGTGCGGCCGCGCACGATCTCGGTGACGTCGGCCGGCACGAAGCCCTTCTTCGCGGCCGCGGCCAGGGCGTCCACGACCAGTCGGCGGTAGAGGGCGGGGTCGGCGTCCGCCGGCAGGTCCAGCCGCAGCGTGAGGCGCGCGAAGCCGTCGGCCCGGTCCCACCACGACGACACGTCGGGCCGCCGGTCCTCGGGCAGCTTCGCGAAGGCCCGCGCCAGCAAGCCCGTCGCGGGCGCGTCCAGCAGGCCGGTCAGGGCCTCGAAGGCGAAGTAGTCGGGCGCGCCGTAGCCGGGCGCCTCGAAGACCAGGGCCAGCGCGTGGGTGTCGCCGGCGCGCCGGGTGACCACGCTCCCCTCGCCCACCGGCGGCGCGGGGGACAGCGGCGGCCGCGGCACGGTGCCGGGAGGCACCGCGCCGAAGTGCTCGCGCAGCAGGGCGAGGACGGCGTCGCGGTCGAAGCCGCCGGCCACCGTGGTGATCATGTTGTTGGGCACGTAGTGGTGACGGTAGAAGGCGTCGACGTCGTCGCGGTTCATGTGCTCGATCGTGCTCAGGGTGCCGAGGGTCGGCAGCGCGAGGCTGCTGCCCGCGTAGGCGGCCTCGCGGATGATCCCGCCTGCGGGGTCGTCGTCGCGGTCGCGCGCCTGGACGAGCTCGCCCACCACGATGCCCCGCTCCTTCTCGAACTTGTCGGCCGGCAGCGTGGAGTGGAACAGCATCCCGGCCTGCAGGGCCACGCCCTCGGCCAGCTTCGCCGACGGGACGATCATGATGAAGTTGGTGAAGAAGTCGCTGGTGTGGGCGTTGTTCCAGGCGCCGAGGCGGTCGGCGGCGGCGTACAGCTCCTCCTGGGTCATCGTCGCGGTGCCGTTGAACAGCAGGTGCTCGAGCATGTGGCTCATGCCGCTGGTACGGAAGTCCTCGTAGGCCGAACCGACCCGCACCTGGGTCAGCACCGCCGCCATGGGCTGGGCCGGGTTGGGCAGCAGCACCACCTGCAGGCCGTTCTCCAGGCGCAGGACCTCGGCGCCGGGCGGCAGCTCGGGGAAGGACAGATCGCCGGCGGCGGCGAGCGTCGCGGTCGCGATCAGCAGGGCGCACACGGCGACGGCGGCCGGGCGCTGGAGGCGTCGGTACATGGTCGTCTCCCGGGTTGGAAGCGTCAGATGGCGCCGCGCACGATCGCCAGGAAATCCTCGGCCTTGAGGCTGGCGCCGCCGATCAGGCCGCCGTCGATGTCCGGCTGCCGCATCAGCTCCACCGCGTTGTCGGGCTTCATGCTGCCGCCGTAGAGGATCCGCATCCTCGCGGCCGCGTCGTTGCCGAGCAGCTCGCCCACGATCCCGCGCGAGAAGGCGTGGATCTCCTGGGCCTGCTCCGGGGTCGCCGTCTCGCCGGTGCCGATGGCCCAGACCGGTTCGTAGGCCAGCACCAGGTTCGCGGGCGCGGGCGACGCCAGACGCGGCAGCACGGCCGCGAGCTGGGCGCGGACCACGTCGCGCTCGCGGCCGGCCCGCCGTTCCTCGAGGCGCTCGCCGTAGCAGAAGACGGCCGTGAGGCCGGCCGCGTGGGCGCGGTCGATCTTGCGCACGAAGTCGTCGTCGGTCTCGCGCTGGTGGGTCCGCCGCTCGGAGTGGGCGACGATGACGTGGGTCGCCCCGGCCTCGGCCAGCATCGGCGCGGAGACCTCGCCGGTGAAGGCGCCGGCGTCCTCGACGGCGCAGTTCTGGGCGCCGAGCCGCACGGCGCTGTCCTTCAGGACGGCGGCCACGGCCGGGATCGAGACGTAGGGCGGGCAGACCAGCACCTCGGGCGGCCGGTCGAGGCCCGGCACGCCGAGGGCCACCTGCCGCGCCAGCTTCGCGGCGGCGGCCGGTCCGAGGTTCAGCTTCCAGTTGCCGGCGACGAGCTTGCGACGCATCAGGTCCTCCAGGTCCGGCAGAGCCGGGTTCGGGGTCGAGATCGGGAATCGTGGCTGCTCAGCGGCGTCCGCGCAGCAGCAACAGCCGCAACAGCTGGGTCACGGCCATCAGGGCCGAGGCGACGTAGGTCAACGCGGCGGCGTTGAGCACCGCCTGCACCTGTCCGCGCTCCTGCGTCGAGACGATGCCGTGCGTCGTCAGCAGTTGCACGGCGCGGTGGCTGGCGTCGAACTCCACGGGCAGGGTCACGACCGTGAACACCGCCGCCACGGCGTAGACCAGGATGCCCACATCCATGAACATCGGGTAGTGGAACAGGAACCCGATGAAGAACAGGGGCATGGCCAGGGTGCTGCCGAAGCGCGCCACCGGCCAGATGGCCTGCCGGGCCTGCAGCGGCGCGTAGCCGCGGGCGTGCTGCAAGGCGTGGCCCGCCTCGTGACAGGCGACGCCCAGCGCGGCGACGCTGCGGCCGTCGAAGTTGGCTTCGCTGAGGCGCAGCACGCGCTTGCGGGGGTCGTAGTGGTCGGTGAGGTTGCCCGCGATGCGCTCGATGCCCACCGCCGAGAGGCCGCCGGCGTCCAGCAGGCGGCGGGCCGCCTCCTGGCCGGTCAGACCGCGCGCGGCGGGCACGCGCGAGTACTTGGCGTACGTGGACTGGACCCGGTTCTGCGCCCAGAGGGCGAAGACGAACACCGGAATCAGCAGCATGAACGTGATGTCGAACATGCGGGTTCACCCCTTCGGCAACGCGCCCGGGTCAACCCAGGCGCGGGAGGAAGTCCAACAGCAGGCGGGCCATGCGGTCCCGCACCATCGCGCCCGCTTCTACGACGTCCTGGTGCGACAGTTCCGGCTGCCCCACCTCCCGGGCGGGATTGGTGATGCAGGACAGCCCGACCACCCGGACGCCCAGCGCCGCCAGCAGGGACGTCTCCGGCGCCGTCGACATGCCCACGGCGTCGCAGCCGGCCCGCCGCAGCATCCCGATCTCCGCCTTGGTCTCGTAGGCGGGCCCCCACATGCTGCCGTAGACGCCGGCGTGCAGGGGCACGCCCGTGGCGGCGCCGGCCGCCAACAGGGCGCGGGCCAGGTCCTCGTCGTAGACCGCGTGCGGCCGCGCGCCCCGGCCCGGCGCCGCCGCAGGCGGCGCGGGATCGGCCAGCAGGCCGCGCAGCGGGTCCTGCAGGTGCAGGTCGAGATGGTCGCGGATCACCATGAGGTCGCCGGGGCGGTAGTAGCGGTTCAGGCCGCCGGCGGCGTTGGTCACCACGACCGCGTCCACGTCCAGGCAGGCCAGCACCGCGGTGGGCAGCAGCAGCTCGTCCCAGGGCAGGCCTTCGTAGGGATGCAGGCGGCCCTGCATGACGACGACCCGGCGGCCGCCGGCCTCGCCGGCCACCAGGCGGCCGCGGTGTTCGGCCACGGTGGTCGTCGCCCAGCCGGGGATCCCGGCGTAGTCGATCGCGTGCGCCCCGTCGACCGCGTCGACGAAGTTGCCCAGGCCGCTGCCCAGGATCAGGCCGGTGCCGCCCGTGAAGCCGCGTTCGCGCAGCCAGTCGGCCGCCTCCTGCACGCGCCCGCGCCAGAGGTCGCTCAACCGGCCGGCGCGCCCGGCGGTGCGGTCCGCGGTCATAGGACCTCCAGCTCGTCGAGATCGAACTTGTCGCGCAGGGACAGGAAGGCGCCGGCCGCCTCGCGGATCAGGTCGGCCTTGACCGCCTGCGGCAGGAACGCGCTCTTGAAGCCGTTGAGCAGCAGGGTCTCGGTCTCCAGCAGGTTCAGGTCGAAGGCGTCCACGGCGCGGCGCAGCTCCGACAGCAGCGACGTGCGGGCGAACAGCGTGTTGTCGGTGTTGAGCGTGACGCGCAGCCCCAGGTCCAGGTAGCGGCGCAGCGGGTGTTCCCCGACCGACGGGACCACGCCCGTCAGCACGTTGCTGGTCAGGCACAGCTCCAGCGGGATCCGCAGGTCGTTCACGTAGTCCAGCAGGTCCCGGTCCTCGTGCAGCCGCGTGCCGTGCCCGATGCGGTTGGCGCCGCAGTAGTGCAGGGCCTGGTGGATCGATTCGGGCCCGAAGCCCTCGCCGGCGTGGATGGTCGCGGCGAGGTTGTGGTTCATGATGTGGTAGAACGCCTCGCGGTGGTCCTTGGCGGGGTAGTCCCGCTCCGTGCCGGCCAGGTCGAAGCCCACCACGCCGCGGCCCTTCCAGCGCACGGCCAGCTCGGCCAGCTGCATCGAGGCGTCGGGACTGATGGTGCGGATCCCGGTGATGATGATCCCGGCCTGCACGCCCGTGGGCCCGGCCGCCTCGTCCAGACCGCGTCGCACGGCGGCCACGATGTCGTCCGGGGACAGGCCCTCGTTCACGTGGCGCAGCGGGCAGAAGCGGACCTCCAGGTACCAGCAGCCGTCGGCGGCGGCGTCCTCGACCGTCTCGCGGGCGACGCGCGTCAGGTCGTCGGCCCGCTGCAGGACCTCGGTCGTGCGGTCGAAGAAGTTCACGAAGTGCTGCTGGCAGCTCTCGGGATCCACCGGGAAGTAGCGCGCCAGCAGGGCGCGGTCCCCGACCGGGACCTCCCAGCCCCGGGCGGCGGCCAGTTCGCGGAACGTGCCGGGCCGCAGGCTGCCGTCCAGGTGGCGCAGCAGGTCGGTCTTGGGCAGCTCGCGCAGCACGTCGTCGGGGATGCGGGGTCCCCGCAGCAGGTCGCTCCGTCGTCCGACGCTCATCGTGCCGCCTCCCGTTCCGCGCGGTCGCGCTTGGCCGCGTGCAGGACGCGGATGTCGTCGAGCAGCGCGGCCTGGGCGGCGTGGTCGTCGCGCAGGTTGACCCGCTCGGTGTCGATCACCCGCACCGGGCAGATCCCGCGGGCGCGGGGCACCCAGTCCTCGTAGGCCTCGTGCAGGGCGACGATGAAGTCGCGGGGGATCGTCTTCTCGCAGTCGCGGCCGCGCTCGCCGATGCGGGCCATGGCCACGTCCGGCGTGCAGCGCAGGTAGAGCACCAGGTCCGGCGGCCTCAGGAAGGAGATCATGTTCTGGAAGACCTCGCGGTAGTTCTCGAAGTCGCGCGTGTCCATGGCGCCCCGCCGGTGCAGCACCGGGGCGAAGATCTCGACGTCCTCGTAGATGGTGCGGTCCTGCACCGCCGAGGTGCCCCGCTCGATGATGTCCTTCTGGACCTCGAAGCGCTTGCTCAGGAAGTAGATCTGCAGGTGGAACGCCCAGCGGGGCATGTCCCGGTAGTAGTCCTCCAGGTAGGGGTTGTCGGCGACCGGCTCGTAGTAGGCGGGCCAGCCCAGCGCCTCGCCCATCATGGCGCAGACGGTGGACTTGCCGACGCCGATGTTGCCCGAGATGGAGAGGTAGAACGGCACGTCGTCGCGGGCGAGGGCGTCCGGTCGCGTTGCGGCCATGCGTGGTTCCCTCCCGGGGCCCGTGGTGCCCGCCGCGAGCGGCCTAGTTCGGCGGCGGCGGCGGTTCGTCGTTGAGCGACATGTAGTGGTCGTAGGAGATGAAGCGGCGCACCTTGCCGTCCACCCCCGAGAGCGTGAACACGTAGGCGCCGAAGTTGACGCTGCCGCCGGCGATCCGCACGTCCACCACGCCGATGCTGATCGGGTCCAGCGTCCGGCTCGTGTCGCGGAAGGTCATCTCGAATTCGCCGCGGTCCGAGAAGATCTGCACGCGGTCGTTGCCGGTGTCCGCCACGAAGATCCGACCCTGGCCGTCGCTGGCCAGGGCCGTGGGCGTGTCGAACTCCGCCTGCGCGTCGCTGCGGCCGCCGACCCAGGTGGCGTCCTCGCCGCACTCCGGCGCGTCGCCCAGGGTGTAGGCGGATTGCGGCTGGGGCTCGCAGCCCTCCGCCTCGTAGACGACGGCGAGGCCGCGCCACGGGTGCGGCCCCTCGGGGACGTCGGCGACGTCCGTCAGGATCGGCGTCGGATCGAAACGGGTGACCCAGTTGCGCGCGGTGTCGGCGTCGCAGACCATCAGCATGCCCGAGACGTCGCGCAGCATGCCGGCGGGCACGTGGACGGCGCGCGTCGACAGGCCCTCGTCGCGGCAGAGGATGCCCATGGGGGCCATGTCGCCGCCCGCGTACCAGGCGAAGCGGTGGACCACGCCGGAATCGGGGTCGGCGAGGTAGAGGAACGTCTGGGCGTCCCGCGCCAGCTCATCCTTCCCGGTCCGGCTGGCGTAGATGTGGGTGACCCGCTGCACGGTCGTCAGCGTCGCGGACCCGACCGGCGACAGGTCGGAGGTCTGGAACGCGCTGAGCCGGTTGGCGCCCGCCTCCCAGACGAAGACCAGGCGGGCGTCCTCATCGGTGCAGACGGCGACCGGGTCGGCGAAGCCGTCCACGCGCGAGTACTCCTCGTAGTCGAGGGTGCGCTTGACGAGGCTGCCGTCGGCGCCCACGACGAAGAGGCGACCGATGGCCGCGACCATCTGCCGCGCGTCCGGGTCGACGAACAGCGTGTCGGTCGTGTAGGCGTTGGTCGAGAACAGGCCCACGGCCTGCGGCGCGGCGATCTTGACGCCGCAGCCGGCGGCCAGGACGGCGCAAGCCGCCGCCAGCGCCGCCGCCGCCAGCAGGCACGTCGAGCGGCCGCACGTCGCGCGCGGGCGGGTCATCGCCGCCTCCTTCCGTCGGGCAGGGGCGACAGGTCGAGCGACAGGTAGTGGATCGTGCCGAAGGCGCCCATGTCGCTGACGGCGTAGTCGAACCGGATCCGCCACTCGTCGCGCGCCAGGTTCACGCCGAAGCCCGCCCCGAGGCCGCCCTCGAGGCGGTTGGTCTCGAAACCGCCGCGCAGCAGCAGGCGCTCGGCGAGGCCCAGCTCGGCGCCGGCGCGGAAGCTCTCGGAGGCGTCGGTCGGGTGGTGGAAGTCGGACGTGGTCAGCAGGGTCGTCCGCCCGCCCAGGCGCCAGGTGTAGGCGAGGCCGAAGCTGCCGGAGGTCGGCGCCTGGAAGCTCTGGAATTCCAGAGGCGTGGCGTAGCCCGGCCCCAGCGACGGCGGCGTGCCGCCCGGCTGCAGGTCGGGGCCGAAGTTGCGCACGGCGAAACCGACGCGCAGGTCGCCCAGGCCCGTGTAGTAGAGCACGCCCAGGTCCATGAGCAGGCCGCGCACCTCGAACTCGTCCAGGTTCTCCTGGTAGAGCTTCGCGGTGCCGCCCAGCGAGAAGCGGTCGGTCATCGACTTCGCCACGCTCGCCGACAGCACGAACTGGTTGGCGTTGAAGGTCGCGCCGGTCCCCTCCTGGTGGAGCTCGTCGGTGCGCAGGATCTCGCCCGAGCGCAACATCGAGCCGGTCAGCGCGAAGCCGAAGTTCTGGCGGCGCCAGCTGTAGGCGGCGTACTCCAGGTCGATGTCGGCGGCGTAGGACACGTGGGAGAAGAAGAGGTTGCCCAGGCCGGGGGTGCGCATGATCCCCGCGGGGTTCCAGAAGGCGGCCGGGCCGTCGACGGCGCAGGCGACGTAGGCGCGGCCCAGGCCGATCGCCCGCGCGCCGACCGGCAGGCGCAGGAACTGGGCGCCGGCGGTGCCCACGTTCTCGTCGCCGTAGAGCTCGAGCACGCTCCCCGCCCGCACGGGGCCGGCCAGCAGCAGCAGCGCCGACACCAGCAGCGGCAACCACGTCACGGATCGCATCACGCGACTCACCATGAGAAGCTCACCCCCACCAGGATCAGGCGGGGATCCTCGATGTAGCTGGGGTCGATCTGGCTCTTCACGTACTCCCGGGAGTAGGTGTCCAGGACCGGGCCCTCCTCGCCGTACCAGTCCGCGTAGTTCTCGACCCAGCTCGGGTTCAGGTCCCCGACCTGGTAGCCCGTGCCCGTCCAGGGGTTGATGCGGCGGTAGTTCTTGTGGTCCAGGATGTTGCGGCCCTCGACGAAGAAGGTCAGGCGCTGCCGGCGCGACAGGTCCCAGGTCTTGTTGAAGCGCAGGTTGAGCGACTGCTTCATCGGCCCCAGCCCGGAGTAGGGATCGCCGTACACGTACTCGCCGAGCACGGGGTTCTCCGGATCGGCGAAGGTGCGCGGCGTGTAGCGCTGGCCGGCCTCCGCCTGGAAGAGCAGGTTGAGGCTCCAGTCGGCGGGCACGGTCCAGCCGAACAGCCGCGGGCGGTCCTTGCGGTCGACGGCGAAGTCGAGGTTGAGGGAGACCTTCCAGGGCTTGTCCCAGAGCAGGGGGTTGCGCTTCAGCCCGCCGATGCTCGCGGTGGGCGTGTAGGCCTCGTCGTAGACGGCCAGGAGATAGGCTTCGTCGGCGTCGCTGTTGGTGCCGGTGCTGCGCGAGAGCTCGAGGCTCGCCGAGCCGCTCAGCCAGCGCGTGGTGCGCTTGATGACGCTGAGCTCCACGCCCAGGCTGCGCGCCGAATCGCCGTTGAAGTAGCGCACGGGGTCGATGGTGACCGTGCCGGTGTCGTTCGGGTCGGGGGTCTCCTCGGCGCCGATGTTCACCGGCTTCATCTGGACCGACTTGGCGTAGCCGTAGATGTCGCGGTTGAAGAAGGTGACGCCCAGGCTCCACAGGCCGGGGAACTCGTGCTGCACGCCGGTCTCGTACTCGACCGTGATCTTGGGGTCGAGGTTCGGGTTGCCGAGCAGCTGGATCTTGGTGGCGGTCTTCGCCTGCAGCTGCGGGTAGACGTTCGCGAAGCGCGGCCACTGCGAGAAGTGCCCGTAGTTGAAGAAGAACTTGTCCTTCTCCGTCACCGGGAAGCTGACCCCCAGCCGCGGCGACACCCGCATCTTCCAGCTGCGCATCCAGAACTCGACCGTGTTGTCGTAGAACTCGTCGGCCATGTCGTCGAAGATGAACAGGTAGTCGTCCGAGTGGTCCATGACGTACTCGACCTCGCGGCCCGGCGCCCAGGCGTCCAGCCGCAGGCCCGCGTTGACGATCATGCCCTTGTAGTTGACCGTGTCCTGGAAGTAGGCCGCGCCCACGATGGGGTGCACCTTGAAGATGTCCTCCTTGATGCCCAGCTTGCCGGGCGGGGGCGAGCCCAGCGAGGACTGCAGGTCCACCAGCTGCATCTCGGTGAAGTTCAGCTCCAGGCCCGTCTTGAACTGGTTGGTCTCGTTGGCCACCCAGGCGTAGGTCGTCTTCAGGTTCCACGACTCGGAGTAGTGGTCGTGCCAGCGGTCGGCCGAGCCGAAGGCGAGCCCCGTGGGCGACGGCGGGGAGTTGATGAGCGTGTAGGTCGTGAAGTCGTCGTTGCCGTTGATGTTGGCGTGCTGGCGCGAGAAGTTGCGGCCCAGGTTGACCTCGAAGTAGTCCTTTTCCCCCAGCACCCAGCGGTAGTAGAGCTGGCTCAGGATGCTCTCGTTGGTGAAGACGAGGTAGCGGTCCAGGTTGTCCTGGAACGGGCGCGGATACCCCTCGCCCGCCAGCTCGAAGCCCTGGCTGATCTCGAACTGGCGGCTCGCCGTGAAGTTGAGCTTGTGCCGGGGGTTGATGATCCAGGTCCACTTGGCCAGGCCGTTCCACTCGTTCTGCTCCCGCGGTGCGGCCCAGTCGTACTCGTACAGGGGCGACGCGAGCCGCCGCGTGCGGGAATGGATCGGCAGCGCGCCGTCGCGCACGTCCATCGAGCCCGAGAGCAGCAGGAAGGTCTGGCCGGGCAGACGCAGGCCCAGCGCGCCGAACGCGTCGCTGAGGGGGTCCGGGCCCGAGAGCGAGGCCTTGACCACGTCGATGTTCTGGGACCGGTCGAGCGCGTAGGGCCGCGTCCAGTCGGGCGCGCCCGAGGCGTCGACGCCGCCCCAGTGGTCGCGCTTCCAGCTGGACTTGCCGCTCCAGCGCTCGCTGCCCTCCTTGGTGGAGACGTTGACCACGCCCGAGACGGCCTGGCCGTATTCCGCGTTGAAGCCGCCGGTGAGCACCTCGATCTCGTTGATGATCGAGGGGTCGATGGCGTAGCCGTAGCCGCCGCCGGCCAGGGGGTCGTTGACGCTGACGCCGTCGATGATGAACTGGGTGTCGTCGGCGCGGCCGCCGCGGATGTGGATCTCGTTGTCCTGCAGCGTCACGCCCGGCTTCTGCGCGATCATCTCGACCAGGTTGTCCAACGGCAGGGCTTCCATCTGTTCCGACGAGAGCCGGTGCGAGGAGCCCGTGCGCTCGATCTCGATGAGGCGGCGCTCCGCCGAGACCTCGATGGCGTCGGTGTAGATCGCCTCCACCGCCAGGCGGAACTCGATCTCGGCCACCTCGCCCGGCGCCACCGTCACGGTCTCGGAGCCCAGCGCGTAGGAGATGTAGGAAGCGCGCACGGTGTAGGTGCCGGGACGCAGCCCGGTCAGGTAGAACTCGCCGTCCTGCAGGGCGATGGTGCCGATGCTCGAGCTCGCGATGTAGACGTTGGTGTAGGCCAGCGGCAGCCCGGTCTCCGCGTCGTGCACGAAACCCTTGATCATGGCGGGCCGCTGGGACTCGCTGCCGGGGCGCAGACCCTGGGCGGCGGCCGGGACGACGGCGGCGAGCGCCAGCGCCGCGGCCAAGGCGGCCCGGCGCAACAGCTGGGCGGCGTTCACGGCAGGACCACCCCCAGTTCCTGCGACAGCAGGGCGCGCAGGACCGCCAGGCCGCTGGCCGGCGCGCAGTAGTCCAGCTGCACGGTCACGGTCACTGCGTTGGCGAAGGTCCCGGACGACGTGGGCGGGTTGCGCACCGCCACGAAGGGACGGCTGGCCGGGCGGCTGCTGATGTACCGGTGGTACTGCAGCCGATACAGGTACTTCGTCGTGCTGGAGTCCGCAGCGGCCATCCCCACCCCGGCGGAGATGTTCCCGGTGAAGGCCAACTCCGGCAGCCCGGCCTTCAGCGGCAGGCCCAGCTTCGTGGACGGGATGTAGAAGGTGGACTGGTCCGGGGTGGACCGGAAGCCCAGCGTGTTGGTGACGAAGCTGGGCGGCGGCGCGCCCGTCACGCCGATCAGGGCCGGCGAGACCATCAGCAGCTTGCCCGGCGCGTGGCCGGCGGGCGGCTGCACGTACTGCGCGATCAGCTCCGCCGCGGCGGCCAGCCGCGGCGAGGCGCCGCCGCCGGTGTACCAGAACACCACCGGGAACTGCCGCAGGGTCTCGAGCAGCACCCACATCCGGTCGGGCAGGCCCTCGGCGATCTCGTAGAGGGACCAGCCGCCCGGCCCGTAGAGCGAGTCCATGGCGGCGTAGTAGAAGTTGCGGTCGTAGTCGCCGACGCTGTCGTCGACCAGCAGCACGTCGCTGAGCGCGGCCCGGACCTCCCAGGTCCAGTCGAAGCTCGTCGTGGCGTCGGCCTCGTCGCTGACCCGGATGGTCAGCGTGCGCTCGCCGGGCAGGGCTTCGCCGTGCAGGTCGATCTGGAACGTGCCGAGGTCGAGGTTGTCGAGGCGCCTGATCACGGGGCGCAGGGCGGGGTTCGCGCCCGGCTCGCCCGCGGGCAGGGGGGCCAGCGTGGTGTCCGCCGTGTCCAGGTAGTAGACGACCGAGTCGTCCATCGTCACGTTGCCGTCGAGGTCCAGGGCGAAGCAGCGGAAGTCCGCCGCCCCGTAGCTCCAGAAGAACGTGTCGTAGTCGCTGACGAAGTTGATCACCGGCGGGAAGTTCCGCAGCGGGATGTACTGGCTGACCGTGTCGCTGTAGGCGCCGCGGTCGTCGCGGCAGGCCAGCCGGATCAGGGCCTGGGCGCGGCCGGCGTCGTCGGTCTCGAAGGTCATCGTGGTGTCGGTGGCGGCGGTCGTGTCCCAGGGGGCGCTGGCGCCCGCCTCGGTCTCGATCGACACGTAGTAGGCCTGGACGAAGCCGTCCTCGTCGCTGCCCGACCAGTGGAAGGTGCGGCTGAAGTAGCTGGTGGGGTTCAGCTCGCCCCCCTCGGGCGGGGCCACGAAGATGCGCGCGACCGGCCGGCGGTTGGGCACCGATTCGGGGTCGAAGGCCTCGTTGCCGCAGCCGGCGGCCAGCGCGCAGAGCGCCGCGGCCAGGGCCAGGGCCGACGACAGGGCGAACGGCGGCGACCTCATTTGATGATCACCAGCTTCCCGCGTTCCACCTTGCCGGTGGCGAGATCCTCCACGGCGAAGATGTAGAGGCCCGAGGCGATGGCCCGCACGGGCTCGCTCAGGATATCCCAGGGCTCGAGTCCCGAGGCCGGGTCGTCGTGGTGCAGCGTCTTGACCAGGTCGCCGCTGAGGTTGAAGACCTTCACGACGCAGCGGGCCGGCAGGCCGGTGAACCAGAGTTTGCGGCCCAGCTCCTGCTCGCCCTGCTGGTCGTCGAAGCGCGAGGCGACCCGGTAGGGGTTCGGGAACACGCCCACGCCCCGGCCCTCGCCCAGCGGCACGGGCGCCGGGCCCGGGTAGACCAGTTCCGCGTTCTCGTAGTAGCCGCTCTGGAACTCCGGCAGGCTGGAGACCACGTCGGGGGCGGAGAAGGACACCACGGAGTACCAGTAGCCGAAGCCGTCCAGCAGCGAGGTGTCGCGGAAGCGCCGCAAGCCGTCGGCGCCCAGGGGCGGCAGGCCGGTGTCGAAGCCGATGCCGTCGATCTTGTCGAACTGGGCCACCATGGTCGACTGCTCGTAGGGGTCGCCGCCGAAGGACTCGCCCTGGAAGCGGAAGATCCGGTAACCCTGGAAGTCCGGCCGGTGGGTGATGATGCTGATGTGGTGCTCGGGCGAGCGGCGCGGGTCGTCGCTCTGCAGGGGCACGGGCTCGCCCTGGTCGTCCAGGGCGACGGAGTCGCCGGGGGCCCAGGCCAGCACGACGGTGTTGTCCTCGTACTCCAGGGCCAGCCGCGGCGAGGGCGGGCCGGTCGGGATCGCGAAGCCCGAATCGTAGGCCACCTGGGCCACCTTGGCGTTGGCCAGCAGGTTCAGGGAGTCGGCGCCGCAGACCACGGCGTAGGTCACCTGCAGGGTGTCGCCGGGCGCGAGGTTGGGGAACGGGCCGGTGGCGAGCAGGCCGTTCCAGTTGCCCGGGTAGGAGAAATCGTTGCCGGCGTCGAAATCGCCGTTGGAGAGCATCTGGTACTTGCCCGGCAGCGTCTCGCCTTCGACGACGTAGGTGTCGTCCTCGTCGGGCACCGACCCGAACCGCCAGCTGTTGTAGGTCACCGGCGGGAGGCCGGCGGCGGGCGAGGGGGCGGGCGTGGAGCCCAGCAGGCGCGTCCCGATCCAGGAGGTGGCCATCTCCTCCTCGCCGTCGTCGTCGTGCTCGTACATCATCCAGAGGCCGGGGTCGTCGGCGACGTCGCCCGGACGCCAGGCGCCGTTCATGTCGTCGTAGAACTGCCAGGGGCGCGCGGCGCCGCCGCCGTAGCCGGAGGGCACGGTGATCGACGCGTTGCCGACGGTGGTGTCGTTCCAGTAGCCGACGTACACGTCGCGCAGCTCGCTGCCCGAGTCGTTGATGATGCGGTAGTCCAGGACGATGAAGTCGTCGGCGTAAGAGCTGCTCCAGGACAGCGCGCGCAGGGTCACGTTGACGAACAGCGGCGTGTGGTTGCCGGTCTCGTCGAACTTGTCGTCGGTGAAGTAGCACTCGATGTGCTGCGTGGCCAGGGCCGCGGGGTTGTAGTCGTCGCTGTTCTGCGCGTTGGACCAGACCTCCACGTCCCGCGATTCGGAATCCGTGAACTCGCGGTTGTCCTCGCCGTTGGTCAGGCTCGAGGCGTCCTGGGCGCCGGTCGAGACGCGGCGCAGCCCCTCCGGCGTCGTGGCGCCGACCCAGAGGCCGCCGATGAACAGGTGTTCGACGTGGCTGTTGCTGGGATACTCGCAGGAGGGCTGGTAGGGGCTGGAGAGCCCGTTGCCGACGTAGCCGAGGTTCGTGATGGTCAGTCGGATGAGTCCCGCGTTGGTCACCAGCTCCGTGCGAGGCACGGCGCCGGCCGGCCGGGCGCACCAGAGGCACAGGACGCCGCACAGCGCGGCGACCAGGGTGGAGCGGATGGTGCTGCCGGGGCGGGGCACGTGTCGGCCTCCGGGTAAAGGGGGGCGGTCCCCGGGTTGGCGACCGTGGAGCACGGCCGGGGCGCGGTGGATCCGTGACGGACGAAACTAGCTCCCGGGAACCGTTCCTGTCAATGATTTGCGGGTTTTTCGCACTTTGACGTCAGGGTTCGGCCACCCCTATACTGACGGTCGCCCGAGAGCGGAACCGGACGAAGGACGGCCATGACGAGACGCCTGCGCAACCTGACGATCGCCGTCGCGGCCCTGCTCGCCACCCTGGTGGTCTGCGAGCTGGCGGTGCGCTACCTGCAGGGCACGATCCCCTCCCCCGACGGCACGCCCTACCGCAACGACCCCGACTGCGGCTACGTCCTGAATCCCGGCGATCCCGGCCTCTACCCGCCCGACGACGACCGCCACGTCAACCCGCTGGGCTTCCGCGACCGCGACCGCGCCGTCCCGAAACCGCCGGGAACGTGGCGCCTGGTCGGCATCGGGGATTCGTTCGTCTACGGGGACGTGCCGATCGCCCACAACTTCCTGCGCGTGCTGGACGATTCGCTGCAGGCGGCCCCACCGGCCGGAGCCGCGGCGGCCGAGGCCATGATCGCCGGCCTGCCCGGCTGGGACGTGCGCAACGCCGTGGGCCTGATGCGGGGCAAGGGCGGCGTCTGGCGTCCGGACGTGGCCCTGCTCTGCTTCTCGGTCGACAGCGACGTGACGGGCATCCCCATCCCCGGCGCCGTCTTCCAGGGCAACCTGCACTTCACCGGTTCCCGGGAACCGCTGCTGAACCTGCTGCGCAAGAGCCGGCTGTACGTGCTGGCCGAACAGCTCTACGGGGTCCGCGCGGTCAACACGCTGCGCCGTTGGCGGGCCGCGGCCCGCTTCGGCGGCGCGGCGGCCGCCCCTCCCGCGCAGGCCGTGACGACGGCCGACGGCGCGCCCGCCGACGCGGCCGAGGGCGCGGTCCATCCCGGCGCGCCCGTCTTCCCCGGGATGTGGGGCGACCCGGCCGACCCGGCGCGGCGCCTCCCCTTGAAACCCGAGTTCCTCCGCCGGCGGGTCGACAACCTCCCCCTCTACCAGGTGGAGGCGCCGCCCGAGGTCGCCCGCTGGTGGGAACAGGCCGAGCGGCAGGTGCTGGAGTTCGACGCCGCCTGCGGGCGAGCCGGCACGCGCTGCGTGCTGCTGATCGCCCCGTCGGAGATCCAGGTCGATCCGGTGGTGCAGGAGTTGACCCTGCGGCGGGCGCCCCTGCCGGCGGCGGCCTACGACTTCGCGGCGCCCTCGCGGCGCCTGCGCGCGTTCGCCGCCGACCACGGCATCGCCTGCGTCGACCCGCTCGAGGCCCTGCGCGAAGCGCAGCGGCGCAGCGGCCTGCGGCAGTACATCCCCAACAACGGCCACTGGAGCGTGCCCGGCAACGCGGTGGTCGCGCGCGAGGTCGCCGAGGTGCTGGGACCGCTAGGCGGATCCTGAGGCCCGGTCCGCGTCCCCGTCCTCCAGCCGCGGCAGCAGCGGCAGCAGCGCCAGGCCGGGCAACCCGCACAGCAGCACCAGCAGGAAGAAGGCGCGGTAGCCCACCGCCGCCTGGATCGCCCCGCTGGCCATGCCGGGCAGCATCATGCCCAGGGCCATCAGGCCGGTGGCGATCGCGTAGTGCGAGGTGCGGTGCTCGCCGCGCGAGACGCGCATCAGCACGACCATGAACGCGGTGGTGCCCAGCCCGTAGCCCAACTGCTCCACCGCGACCAGCGGGAAAGCCACCGCCGGTCCCGGCTGCGCGTGGGCCAGGTAGAGGTACGCGACGTGCGGCACGTTGAGCGCCAGCGCCAGCGGCCACAGCAGGCGCCGCAGGCCGAAGCGGCCGATGAGCCAGCCCCCCGCCACGCCCCCCACGACCAGGCAGCCCAGGCCGATGGTCCCGTAGGCGAGACCGACCTGCTGCGTGGACAGGCCCAGCCCCCCGGCGTCCCGCCCGTCCAGCAGGAAGGGCGCCGCCAGCTTCAGCAGCAGGGCCTCGCCCAGGCGGTACAGCAGGATGAAGGCGACGATCACCCCGGCGCGGGGCTGGCGCAGCCACGCCGCGACGATCCGCAGCCAGCCGTCGGCGGCGGCCGGGCGGCCGACGCCCGCCGCGGCCGCGACGGCCGGCCGGTCTGTCGGCGGCCGCGGCAGCGCGGCGCGGTGGTAGAGCCACATCCCCCCGTACAGGACCGCCGCTCCCGCGAACACCGCCGACCAGGCGCCCGCGACGCCGCGCGGCCCGCCTTCGAGGCGCCCGGCCACGGTCACCAGCAGCCCCGAGCCGAAGATCATCGCCGCGCGGTAGAACAGCGTGCGCACGCCGACGAAGTACGCCTGGGCGCGCTCGTCCAGCGCGTGGAGGTAGAACCCGTCGGCCGCGATGTCGTGCGTGGCCGAGACCAGGGCCGCCAGCGTGAAGGCGGCCAGCGACCAGGCGAAGAAGCCCGGCGCGGCCACCGTCGCCGCCACGGCGGCGAGGCAGAGCGCCTGGACGACCTGCGTGCGCAGGATCCAGGCGCGCTTGGTCGAGCGCGTGTCCACCAGCGGCCCCCAGAGCATCTTCAGGACCCAGGGCAGGTAGAGCAGGCTGGTCCATAGCGCGATGCTGGCGTTGCCCACGCCCAGCTTCTTGTAGAGGATCACCGAGACCGTGTTGACCAGGACGTAGGGCACGCCCTCGGCGAAGTAGAGCGTGGGCACGAAGCTCCAGGGCGAACGCTGCGGTCGCGTCACGAGGCCTCCCGGTCGTTGGACGGTGCGCGCCGATCTTGGCGGGGCGGCGCGGGGATGGCAACCGGGATCTGCGCCGCGCGCCCCACTCCCCGCTTGCCAAACCGCCGCACCCCGCTTCCAATGGGGGCCACGTCCGCGCGGGCCGCTCCGCCCGCCGGCGATCCGGAGGTACGGCATGCACGAACGCAAGACGACGTCCACGCCGGCGGGCGCGCCCGGGTTCAAGCGGGACATCCGCCTCTTCGACGCGGTGATGATCGTCGTGGGCGTCATGATCGGCTCGGGCATCTTCATCGTCAGCGCCGACATCGCCCGCAGCGTGGGTTCCATGGGCTGGCTGCTGGCGGTCTGGCTGTTCAGCGGGCTGGTGACCCTGCTGGGCGCGGCCTGCTACGGCGAACTGGCGGCGCTGATGCCGCAGGCCGGC
Organism: Gemmatimonas sp.; assembly: GCA_013824755.1. Classification (GTDB taxonomy): domain Bacteria; phylum Krumholzibacteriota; class Krumholzibacteriia; order LZORAL124-64-63; family LZORAL124-64-63; genus PNOJ01. Next base: position 7,173 of record PNOJ01000009.1, on the reverse strand, counting down.
GGCCAGTACGTCTACCTGCGCGAGTCGTTCGGGCGGCTGACCGGCTTCCTCTACGGCTGGACGCTGTTCATGGTGATCCAGACCGGGTCGATCGCGGCGGTGGGCATGGCCTTCGCCAAGCACCTGGCGCTGCTGGTCCCCTCGCTGGGCGAGCAGCAGGTGCTGCTGTCGGTCGGCGGCCTGGACGTCAGCGCGGCGCAGCTGGTCGCCATCGCCAGCATCGCGCTGCTGACCTGGCTCAACACGCTCGGCCTGCGCGAGGGCAAACTCGTCCAGGACAGCTTCACCGTCGCCAAGGTGGCGGCCCTGCTCGTGCTGGTGGTCTGCGGCCTCGCGCTGGCGCGGCACTCCGGGGCGATCGCCGCCAACTTCCACGACATGTGGTCGGCGAGCCGGGTCGTGGTGGGCGCCGACGGATCGATCACGCGCGAGGCGCTGACCGGGATCGGGCTGCTGATGGCCCTGGGCGCGGCCTCGGTGGGCTCGCTCTTCGCCTGCGACGCCTGGAACAACGTCACCTTCACCAGCGGCGAGACCGTGAACCCGCAGCGCACGATCACGCGCGCCCTGGTCACGGGCGTCGCCGTGGTGGTCGTCATCTACATGCTGACCAACCTGGTGTACGTGCTGGCCCTGCCGGTGGCCGGCCTCCCCGGCGCCGCGGACGTCGCCGGCCGCGGCCTGCAGTTCGCGACCGCCGACCGCGTCGGCACCGCGGCCGCCTCGACCATCCTGGGGCCCGTCGCCGCCGCGATCATGGCGGTGCTGGTGATGGTCAGCACCTTCGGCTGCAACAACGGCATGATCCTCACCGGCGCCCGCGTCTACTACGCGATGGCGCACGACGGCCTCTTCTTCCGCCGCACCGGCACCCTCAACCGCCGACGCGTGCCCGCCGCCGCGCTGGTCATGCAGGGCGTCTGGGCCTGCCTGCTCTGCCTGACCGGGCGCTACGGCGACCTGCTGGACTACGTCATCTTCGCGGTGCTGATCTTCTACGCGCTGTCGGTGGTGGGGATCTTCGTGCTGAGGCGCAGGCGGCCGACGGCCGCGCGGAGCTGGCGCGCGCCGGGCTACCCGGTGCTGCCGGCCCTGTACGTGCTGGCCGCGGCGGCGATCTGCGTGGACCTGCTGATCGTGAAGCCCCGCTACTCGTGGCCGGGGCTGATCATCGTGGGGCTGGGGGTGCCGGTGTTCTGGCTCTGGGGCAGGTTGTCCCCGCTCCCGGGCTCACCCGCGCCGCCGTCCGACGACCAGGGCATCTGACCGTCCTGGTAGAGGACGGTGATGCTGATGCGGCGGTTGCCGACGTCGGCCGGGTCCTCGGGATGGCGCAGGCGCGTGTCGGCGTAGCCGCTGACCTCGGCCACCTGTTCGCCGGGCAGACCGTGGTTGATCATGTAGCGGCGGGCGCAGTTGGCGCGCTCGGTCGACAGCTCCCAGTTGCTGTAGCCGGCGCCGGCGGGGTAGGGGCGGCTGTCGGTGTGCCCCTCGATCACGAGCTTGTTGGGCAGCTTGGCGAGCTGCCGCGCCAGGACCTGGAGCACCGCTTCGGCCGCCGAGCTGAGGTTCGCGCTGCCCACGTCGAAGAACAGGGAGTTCGACATCTCGACCATCTGGATGTTGAGTCCCGAATCGGTCATCTTGATCTCGACCTGCTTCATGATCTGCTCGAAGTGCTCCACGCCGGCCAGCTGCTCGCGCAGCTCGGTGGCCGCCTCCTCCAGCAGCCGCTTCGCCTCCGCCTTCATCCCCTCCATGATCCCCTGGCCGGTCTCGGGCAGGATCGTCTGGCCGCCGAGCGGGCCGCCGGCGCCGGCCGCGCTGAACGCGCCGGGGTCGCGGAAGTAGCCCGCCACCGCCTCCTTCACCGCCTGGTCCTGGTTGACGATCCACAGCACGATGAACAGCGACATCATCGAGGTGATGAAGTCGGCGTACGCCACCTTCCAGGCGCCCCCGTGGTGGCCGTGCCCGACGACCTTCTTGATGACGATGATGGGCTGCAGCGGCTGGTCGCCACCCTTGCCCTTCTGCTCCGCCATGCCCGGGATCCTTCCCTAGCCGCGCGACGCGCGGCAAGCCTCTTCGAGTTCGCTGAACGAGGGGCGGATGTCGGTCTCGATGGTGCGCCGCGCGAACTCCACCGCCACGGCCGCCGGCAGCATCTTCCAGAAGGCGACCAGCGCCGTCTTCATCACGAAGTAGTAGCGCGACTCGTTCTGGGCCAGCAGCTCCATGTTGGTGGCGATCGGCTGGAACACGCCGTAGGAGAGCAGGATGCCCAGGAACGTGCCGGTGAGGGCCGCGGCCACCTTGTGGCCGATCTCCGCCGCGGGGCCGTCGATGTGCGCCATCGTGATCACGATGCCCAGCACGGCCGCCACGATGCCCAGGCCCGGCAGCGCGTCGGCGACCTTCGTCAGCACGCCGATCGGCTGGTGTTCCTCGGTGTGGCGCGTCTCGATGTCCGCGTCCATGAGCGCCTCGAGGTCGTGCGCGGGCAGGTTCGAGGAGATGATCAGCCGGATCGTGTCGCAGAGGAAGGACATCGCGTGGTGGTCGGCCAGGAACGCCGGGTACTTCGAGAAGATCTCGCTGCTGGCGGGATCCTCCACGTGCGACTCGAGGCCCAGCAGACCGTCCTTGCGCGTGACCTGGAACAGGTCGTAGAGCATCGTGAGCAGCTCGAGGTACTTCTTCTTGCTGCTGCGGTCACCCTTCATCATCGTGCCGAACGCGGCGCCGAGACGCTTGGTGACCCGCGGGGTCGACATCGCGAACAGCGTGCCCACCGCGCAGCCCAGGATGATCACGTACTCGGCGAGGATGAACAGGGCGGCGGGGTTGCCGCCTTCCATGATGAAGCCGCCGACGACGCTGCCGAGGGCGAACAGGATGCCGATCAGGGTAATCATGTACCGTTCCTCTGGGAGGTGGACTCCGGCCGGGCCGGACCCGGCTCTGCCGCCCTTCGCGGCGGTCGTGGATGTTATCGTCGGGCGGGGAGCGCACTTTAACGCGGAATGCCTTGCCGTGCCGGATGTTGCCTCATCGCACCCGCTGCCGGGCGGTTCGCGGCACCGAATCGGGCCGCCAGGGCGGCGAACGCCGCATCTCGTTGCCGGACAAAGCGATAAGTCGTGAGGACGGGATCAGGCCGCCGGCGGCCGGCCGCGCAGCCGGCTGTGGCGATGCCCGTAGGCCAGGTAGATGGCCAGCCCCACGGCCAGCCAGACCAGCAGCCGCCACCAGTTGGCCGCGGGCAGGGAGAACATCAGCATCAGGCAGGAGGCGATCCCCAGCAGGGGCACGACCGGGACCCAGGGGCAGCGGAACGGTCGCGCGGCGCCGGGCTCGATCCGGCGCATGACCGGCACCGCGGCGCAGACGATCACGAAGGCGAACAGCGTCCCGATGTTGGTCATGTGCAGCAGGGAGTCGATGGGCAGGAACCCGGCCAGCAGGGCGACGAAGCCGCCCACGGCCAGCGTGCTCTTCCAGGGCGTGCGCCAGCGCGGGTGCACGGCCCCGAAGAAGCGCGGCGAGATGAGCCCGTCGCGGGCCATCGCCAGCATCACGCGCGGGGCGCTGAGCATCATCACCAGCAGCACCGACGTGATGCCGGCCACCCCGGCCGCGGCGATCAGGAAGCGGGCGTGGCCCAGCCCGCGCTGCGCGAAGGCCTGCGAGACGCCGGCGTTGGCGTCGATGGTGTCGTAGGGCACCATCCCGGTCAGGACGACCACCACCCCGACGTAGAGCACCGTGCAGACCAGCAGCGAGACGATGATGCCCAGCGGCACGTCGCGCTGCGGCCGGCGCGCCTCTTCGGCGTGCGTGGACACCGAGTCGAAGCCCAGGAAGGCGAAGAAGATGATCGCGGCGCCGGCGAGCATGCCCACGGGCGCCCCGCCGGCCGACGTCTGCCCGAAGATCGGCGTGCCGAAGAAGCCCACGCCCGTCCAGCCGTAGGGGGCGAAGTCGCGCGTCCAGTTGGCGGGGTCGACGTAGAAGGCGCCGACGATGATCACGAAGAGCACCGCCGCCACCTTCACCCCGACCATCGCCAGGTTGAAGCGCGCGCTCTCGCGGATGCCCTTGACGAGCACGGCGGTGACCGCGGCCACGACCAGCACCGCCGGCAGGTTGAACCAGGAGCCGGTGCGCACGAACTCCCCGGCCGCGGCGTCGTAGTGCAGCGCCGCGCCGCGCAGTCCTTCCGGCACCCGCCAGCCGAAGCCGGCGATCACCTCCTGGAAGTAGCTGGACCAGCCGTTGGCCACCGTGGCCGCGCCGACGGCGTACTCGAGGATCAGGTCCCAGCCGATGATCCAGGCGAACAGCTCGCCCAGGGTGGCGTAGGCGTAGGTGTAGGCGCTGCCGGCCACCGGGGCCAGCGAGGCGAACTCGGCGTAGCAGAGGGCGGCGAAGACGCAGGTGATCCCGGCCACGACGTAGGAGAGCATCAGGGCCGGCCCGGCGACGTTGCGCGCCGCCTCCCCGGTGGCCACGAAGATGCCCGCCCCGATGACAGCTCCGATCCCCAGGCTGGTCAGCGTCGCGGGGCCCAGGCAGCGGCGCAGGCGGTTGTCGCCCGCCATGTCGTCGAGCAGGTCCTGCAGGGGCTTGCGGGCGAAGATCTGCCGGGTCACGGGGTCTCCTTCGCGGTCGGGGCGCCGGATCGGCGGAGTCTAGAGGGTCGGGGCGGCGGGGGCAACCGTCGATCGCGCGCGGCTGATCGCGCCCGCTGATCGCGCCCGCTGAACGCGCCCGTCTTGCCGGGCCGGGGAAAAAGGCCTAGTGTACGGGGTCGCCGCGCCGACGCGGCGGTGCACACCTACCAGCGGAGACACGAAGCATGGGCATCACCGAGTTCGTCGCCGAGCACGCCACCGCCTTCATCGACGCCACGGGCTACCTGAGCGTCTTCCTGCTGATGGTGATGGAGAGCATGGTCTTCCCGATCCCGAGCGAGGCGGTGATGCCCTTCGCCGGCTTCCTGATCACCACCGGGCGCTTCTCGCTCTTCGGGGTCATCGCCGCCAGCACCCTGGGCAGCATCGTGGGCTCGCTGCTCTCCTACGCCATGGGCGCCTACGGCGGCGCGCCCTTCTTCCGCCGCTTCGGCAAGTACCTGCTGCTGGACATGCACGAGCTCGAGGCCACGCAGCGCTACTTCCAGAAGCACGGCCAGGTCACGATCCTCACCTGCCGCTTCATCCCCGTGGTGCGGCACCTGATCTCGATCCCGGCCGGGGTCGGCCGCATGCCGCTCTTGCCGTTCCTCGTCTTCACGACGATCGGCGCCGGGCTGTGGAACACCGCCCTGGCCCTGGCCGGCGCGGCGCTGAAGCAGAACTGGGAAGCGGTGATGAAGCACAGCCACGCCATCGACGTCGGCGTGCTGATCCTGCTGGTCGCGATGGCGGCGGTGTTCTTCGTGCGGCACTGGCGGCGGTGGAAGGCGCGGCAGGCCGCGTAGGCTCCGTCGCCGGGAGCCGTCCCGGACACTCCAGGCAAGCGAGGTCCCCCATGCAGCGAACCGTCACGGTCGAGGCCGCGATCCTGGCCGTCGTGTGCGCGCTCTCCGCTCCCCCGGCCACCGCGGCGACCCCGGCGCCGGCCCTGCGCATCGTCTACGGCATCGTCGTCAACGGGCAGGCGGCGCCCGAGGAGGGGCGCCCCGTCGTCGAGACGGCGGGCGACGTGGTTCAGGTGCGCAACGAGCCGGCGACGGGCTGGCGCGAGGGCGCGCCGCGCGAGACGTCCTACCTCGACTACGGCACCGGCCGCGCGTGGCAGACGGCGCTGCTGAAGGACGGCGCGCGCTGCACGGTGGAGACGGCCTTCGCGTCGCTGACGCCGCTGACGCCGACCGACGAGACGGCGACCATCCTCGGCCGCGCCTGCCGCAAGTCGACCTGCGAGATCCGGTCGAACCGGATCGAGGTCTGGCACACCGAAGGCGACGGCGAAAGGGGCACGCCGACGACGAACCTCGTGGCGCCGCAGGGGCTGGTGCTGCGGATCGTGCGCAACGGGAACTACGAGATCGTCGCGCAGTCGATCGCGCCGGCGACGGGCGAGCCGGTCCGGCTGCCGGCCGCGTGGGGCGACCTGGTCGACCTGCCCGCGTACCGCGCGCGGGTGGCCGGGAGCTGGATCACCGCGGTGCCGGTCTTCGAGGGCGAGACCATCAACTTCGGCGCGGAGATCCCGCCGCCCGCGGCCGACGATCCCGCGGCCGCGCGCGGCCCCGTCACCCGCCACGCCGGCGGCACCGTGATCCTGCGCCGCGTGCGCCTGCCGCAGGACCTCGACGACGCGACGGTCATCGCGGAGCTCGTACAGTACAGCCGCGGCGACGCCTACGACCGCACGGGCTCGGTGTTCGTCGTGCCCGCCGCGCGCGACGGCGACCGCACGACCTTCCTGGACGCGCTGCGCCGCGGCGTCGAGGTCCTGCCGACCGTCGCCGGGCGGGACGGCCGCACCTACCAGGGCATCGTCGCCACCGGCGACTACCAGCCGCCGGTCGAAATGCTGCGCTTCATCACGCCGTTCGGCGTGCGCCACTTCAACGACCAGGTCACGGTGCGCGGGATCGCCTGGGAGGACTCCGCCGTCTACCGCGCGGACGTGACCGACCTCTCGCCGCTGCTGCGCGGCGACGCCTGGATCGGCGTCTTCATCGGCAACTACGACAAAGGCGGGCACGCCGTCAGCCTGACGCTGCGCTACCACCCCAACCGGCGCGAGGCCGCGGCCGAACCGGCGCCGGAGCGCTTCGCCCTGCCGCTGTTCAACACCTGCAACGTCCTGGAGATGGCGGGCCAGGAGTACGGCCGCATCTTCGCCGCCGACTCCCTCACCGTCGACTTCGAGGTGCCGGACGGTGCCCGCGACTGCGTGCTGCGGTTCATCACCACCGGCCACGGCGGCTGGGAGAACGGCGACGAGTTCGTGCCGAAGGTGAACGAGATCCTCGTCGACGGGCGCACCGAGGCGCGCCTCGTCCCCTGGCGCAGCGACTGCGGCGCCTACCGCCGCCTCAACCCCGCCTCGGGCAACTTCTGGAACGGGATGAGCTCGTCCGACTTCAGCCGCTCGGGCTGGTGCCCGGGCGCGGCCGTCAGCGCGGTGCCGGTGCCGCTGCCGGGGCTGACGCCC
>PNOJ01000008.1 GCA_013824755.1 Gemmatimonas sp. | reverse complement strand
ATCACCTGGCACTTCAGGAGGTCGACCAGTTCCTGCATCAGCATCGCGGCGGCTCCCGGGATTGGCGGCGGGTCAGCGCACCCCGGCTTCGTACAGCATGGTCGTGACCTGCCAGCGGCTCAGGTCGGTCGAGAAGATCGGAATCTGCGCCTTCTCGGCCATCTTCCTGACGTCTTCCGACGGCAGCTTGCTCTGGGTGACCACGATGCCCGCGATGTCGACGAGGTTGGCGGCGGCGATCACGTTGTTGTGGATCTGCACCGTCACCAGCAGGTCGCCCGGTTTCGCGTTGGCGATCACGTCGCTGACCATGTCGGAGATGTAGACGCCGGAGATCTCCTTGTCAAACATCGCGGTGACGGGCTTGAGCGCCAGTTTCTCCGCGAGGACCGACAGTTTCATGCTCGGGCTCCTTGAGTTGACGAGTCTAGGTCTCGTCCGGTTCCATCGACGCCAGGCCGAAGTCGATCATGATGTCCCCATAGGACACCGTGCGGTAGATATCGAAGAGATCCGGCAAGATCAGGATCTTCTTGCCGGGCGTGTGCAAGCGTCCGTTGAACAGCGCGTTGAGCAGCCGCACCTTCTCGCCGTCCAGCACGCGCACCGATCCGTCCGGGTTCTCGTAGGCGACGGCCGCGTAGACCGAGATCCCGTTGTCGTGCGCGATCTTGCCCAGGCGGTGCAGGGTGCTGTCGGGCTTGGCGTTGGCGTAGTAGACGAGGCCGAGCATCTCCCGCAGCGGGACGATCTCGCCCGTCCGCTCGTCGAGGATGTCGAACTGGAAGGATTGCGCCATGCCCGCGTAGCGCCAGCGATGCGGACCTTCGCGATAATCCTCGCGCGGCGGGACGGGTTCGTCACAGAAGTAGGAACGAGCTGCGTGGCTCAAGACGTCATGCTCCATGATGACGTGCCCGGTCCGGACGTTGACCATCTTGTAGCGGGACTGAGCTTCGCTGGCCATGGCTCCGCTTCCCTCCCTCGCCGAGCCGGTCGCGGAAAGCGCTCCGGCAAAGGCGTTCGAGGTCCTGGTGAAAGCGACTGGCCGCCACGGCAACCGGTTGTCGATCAAAGAGGTATGCCCGCCGTGACGGTCGTGGAGCAAAACTAGTCAGCGGCCCAATGCCTAGCAAGGTGAATGTGGTCGGCGCTGGTCGAAAAGTACGATGCTCCTCGTCAACGACAAATAGAAGGTTGTATTACTCCTGAATTCAGCCGGGTGGACCCATGATGGCCTCCCCTCTTCTTCCCTGAAGAGACAGAGATGAGATGTCCACTCATGCGATCACTTCGGCGTCAACGCCGACCTGCGCACTCCCGCCCGCCGGCGGCTACGTCAACGCGACTTCGAAGATGCAACGTTCGGCGCCGCCGAGCTTGGACTCCACGAGGCGGACCTGAACGGGCCTGCCGAAGATGGCCTCGAAGCTCTCCTTCTGGTACCCGACGGAGCAGTTGCACCAGACCGCCGGCGTCCGCCGCGCGTCGACCAGCGGGCAGCCGCATTCCCCGGCGGCGACCGTGACGGTGACGATCCCCTTCTCCTTGTCCCATGCGAAATCGGTGCCCCAGTTCTGATTGGCCGAGGCGAAGTAGCCCTCGGGATCGTCCTTGAACCTGGCCCCGAGCTGGCCCAGCTTCGCGCACTCGCGGCCGGTCTGCTCGAGGATCCCCGCGCAGGTCTCCGCCGGCGTGTCGGCGGCCAGGTAACCGAGCATCTTCGCGAGCTGGTACCGGACAAAAACCAGGCGCTGGTCCTCGGCGGGGGCCTCGGCCGCCAGCAGCGGGGCGGCGGGGCCGATGAGGCTCAGGGCGCAGCCGCAGACGCCCAGCCCGCAGGCGGTCTTCAGGAATTCCTTGCGATCCATGGGTGCTCCTTTCCCGGCAGTCGATGTCGACCGTTCGACGAGACATGCTGCGGCATACGGAACTGGCACGGAAAGGTTCGGATGTCCGTCACGGCCTCGTGGCGCCGGATTCTGCTGGCGTGAGCGCTGGTCCGGGCGATACCATGCCGCCATCCCTGGCAGCCGGCGGCGGCACGCGACGTGCCGTCGGGGTGAGGCTGCCCTCGCACGGCAAGGAGATCGCATGAGGCCGCTGGCGCTGATCCTGCTGACCTGCTCGGTGCTGACTTCGGCCGGGCTAGCCCAGACCCCCATCGAGGCGATTCCGTATCTGGGTCAGACGCCCCCGGGGAACACTCCCGTCATCTTCGCCCCGGGAGTCATCTCCAAGGGCAACATCCACAGCCGCCTGGAAATCTCCTCCGACGGCCGGGAGATGTACTGGAATACCGTCGACATGTCGACGTTCTCAACTCAGATCCTGTCGGTATGCATCGTCGACGGGAAGTGGTCGAGTCCCGAGCCGCCGGCCTTCGCCCAGGGCGGGAACAGCCAGGCGGCCACGTTTTCGCCGGATGGGAAGAAGTTGTTTTTCCGGATCGATGCCGGAGACGGCTGGGTCGCGAGGTACGTCGAGCGAACGGCGGCCGGCTGGAGCGCCCCGCGCAGCGATGGCCACATGCTGAAAGCGAGCTCTTCCTTCACCACGGCAGGACGGGTCTACTTCTCCTCCACGATGACGACGAAGGTATGGAACTCGGGCATCTTCGGCGCCCGGTATGCGGCGGAAGGCTATGCGGACATCGTGCCCCTGGACGAAACGATCAATGTCCCGCAGGCCATCGACTACACGCCGTATATATCACCCGACGAGTCGTTCCTGCTGTTCGCCTCGAACCGTCCCCGCCTCGACGACAAGGAAGACCTCTACGTCCACGTCAGCTTCCACCAGAGCGATGGGTCCTGGTCGGCTCCCCGACGCGTGTGTGATATCCAGGCGCGATTCCCTTCGCTTTCGCCGGATGGGAAGTACCTGTTCTTCTGCGGGGACGATGGGAACATCTACTGGGTCGATGCGACGCTCGTCGACGCCCTCAAGGATGGCTGACGCGCTCGCTCCCGATCTACTTCAACATCGTGATCTTGCCGGTCCTGGCGACCCCCGCCTCGGTCGTCACCCGCAGGAAGTAGGTCCCGCTGGTCACCGTCCTCCCCCGCTCGTCCCGCCCGTCCCAGACGATGTCGCAAGCCCCGCTCAGGGCGACTCCCGCCAACCTCCGCACGTTTCGTCCCACCGTGTCGTGAACGACGACGGACACCGGCCCGTCGCCCACGCCGCTCAACCTCAACATCGTGCTCGGGTTGAACGGGTTCGGCACCGCCGTCACCCTCACCGGGCCCGCCGCAGGCACGGCCTCCCCCACCCCGACCGGCACCCAAACCGCCAGATACTCCGCCGCGCCGAGTTCCCCGTCCCCGTTCCCCTCGGGGCACTGCTCCACCAGCGCCGCCCCGTCAGCCGACCCGTACACCCCCAGCGCCACCACCAGCGTCATCGGCCGCGCCCCCGGGTACAGATCACCCAGGTGGATCGCCCCCTCCAGCACCGCGCCGCGCGCCTGTTCGACCCGCCCGGTCGGCGGCGTGACCTGCGCCGCGTCGAACCAGCCGCACCAGGCGTTGCTGCCTTCGCCGGCCAGGAACGCGTCCCAGGTCGCCACCTGCCCGGCCTTGGCCCAGGGCGCCCCGCGCATCGCGGCGCCGCCCGCGCCCAGCAGCAGGAAGGCGTCGCGCCCCGACTGGCTCGTGACCGCGTCGGTCGCCAGGTAGAGCCAGGGCTCCTCCCACGCGTACCACAGGCGCACGCCGCCGCAGTCCTCGCGCACCGCGCCGGTGTCCGGCTGGCCGTCCATCGAGAACGGCGACTCCTCGCTCTGCCCGCCCGCGACCGTCAGGTGCCAGTCGGTGCCGCCGTTGTTGTCCCACAGGCCGGCGCCGTCGGTGAAGACGCAGTCCAGGACCAGCGCGCTGCCCGGCACAGCGATGTCGGCGCGCCAGGCCGTGGCGGTGTCGTCCCAGGCCATGGCCGTGTCGTGGACGTTGGTCCAGCCGTCGATCCCCCAGTGCATCAGGACCGCGGTCGCCGACGCCAGGGGTCGGCCGGCCGGCTCGTACCAGACGTGCGCGGTCTGCCCCGCCTGCGGCGGCGAGGGCAGCGTGCGCACGACCGGGTCCTCGCCCGCGCCGCCGTCGCCCGCGCCCACCCAGACATGCTGGACCGGCGAGCGCGTGACGTGACCCAGCGAGTCCTCGGCCTCGATGTAGTAGTCCAGCAGGATCTCCGCGTAGCCGGTCAGCTCGACCCAGTACTGGTCGGCGATGCGCGACGGCAGCGTGGTGAAGTCGATCTCGGCCATGGGCCAGGGCTCGCCCGTCGGCATGACGCGGCGGTTCATCGGCAGCGCGCTCCAGGCGCCGACGCCGGCGCCGCCGGCGTAGGTCTCGTTGACGATCGTGGCGGGGTCGTTGCGGCCGTCCTGGTCCTCGCGGACCATCAGTTCGACGCGCGCGAGGCCCGAGGCGTCGTGGGCGAAGGTCCAGACGTGGAAGTCGCGGGGCATGGTCGTGCCCTGACCGCCGGGGTAGCCCCAGAGCGAGCCGCCGCCCTGGCCGCCGGGGTTCCAGGGCAGGCGCTGCGGCAGCCACACCGTCGGCGGCGAGGCGTCGCCCAGGCTCGCGATCACCGGGTCGGCCAGCGCGACGGCGCGGTTGCAGGCCAGCGTGGCCTTGATCTCCATGTCCAGGGACGCGCCGTAGTACATGTAGCCGCTCTCGTAGCCCGCCAGCAGGAAGTGCCAGGCCCGCTCGGCGGCGTTGGCGCCGGGATTCGGAGAGACGACCTTCGCGGGGTCGACCGCGAAATGCGCGGCCGCGGTCTCGACGCGGTTCTGGGCGGCGATCAGCACGGCCCAGTTGCGCTCGTCCTCGGCCCAGCCGCCGGGGATGTCGAACTGGCCGGCCGCGTCCACCAGCGGCCAGTTCCAGTTGATGAACTGCGGGCTGCCGAAGTCGCCGTCGGCGTTGACCCAGCCGCCGTCCTCGACGTGGACGACGTCGCCGACGGGCACCGGGTGGTGGCGCAGGTAGGTGGCGACGGTGGTGGGCGTGTGGCCGGCCGCGGCCGCGGCGTGGGCGAACTGGGTGACGTTCTCGTGGTAGTAGGAGTAGCCGCCGCTCCAGGCGTTGTCGCCGTCGTGGGCGAAGAGCACGAGCATCGGGCGTTGGGGATCGTTGTAGGGGGCCAGGGCATCGACGCCGCCGGTGCCGAACAGGCCGTAGCCCTCCTCCCAGCCCATGGCGTCGGCGGCCGGCACCACGACGATCGTGTCGCGGGCGCCGGTGGCGGGGTCGACGTGCACCGCGCGGTGGGGCGTGAAGCCGAAGGGGTACGGCACCTTCAGGGTGACGCCGCGCGAGATGGTGTGGCTGGTCCAGTTCGCCTGGACGGGGTTGACCTGGTCGGCGGGGTTCGGGGCGTCGGTGTTGTCCAGGTTCGCGGCCCAGGGGTAGCCCTCGCAGGCCCGCGCGAGGTGCAGGTCGGGCACGATGGTCCAGGCGACGCCGGCGTCGCGCAGGGCGGGAATCATGCGCTCGCTGAAGCACATCTCGGCCGGGAAGAAGCCGGCCGACTGCGGCCCCGCGCCCCAGGCGTCGTCCCAGATCTCGCGGCCGCACGCCAGTTCCATGCGCAGCGCCGCCTCGGGCAACAGCGGCCCGATCGCGTGGTGGAAGCCGGCCAGCACCGGGTCCAGGCGCGGGTCGCCGGCGGTGTTGAGCCAGCCGCGGGCCGTGCGGTAGTGGCTCCACCAGTTCGACGCGTAGCGGCCGCCGTTCCAGCCCGCCTGCCCCAGCGAGTTCAGGTTCTCGATCAGGGCGCCCGCGAACGAGACCTGCGCGCCGGCCTCCGGCAGGTCCAGCACCATCTGCAGGGCGTCCTTGGGGTACCACTGGTAGTCCGCGACGCGGTCGTCCGAGTTGAAGATCGAGAACTCGTCGTTCTGCGAGTGCCCCAGGGTGATCGTCTCGAAGGCGGTCTCGTACCGCCCCGGCGTCCACACGCTCTCCTGCGGCCAGTAGATCGGCTGGTGCATGTGCCACAGGTACGTGGTGTGCATCCCCGCCCCTGCCGCCGCCACTGCCGCCCACCCCATCACACAAACCGCCGCCAAGCCACGCTTCATCGATCCGCCCCTATCGAACAGGTGTCCTTGATGATAGCATACCTGCCGGGAACAGGAGAGGGCCCGCGGACGGACCGTCTAGCAAGCGGTCCGTCCGCGGGCCCTCTCCTGTTCCGCTCTAATCGGGCTGACGGAGCGTCCTGACGAGCGTCGCCCAGTTGGGGGCCGAACCGCTCATCAGGATGCCGACGCGGAACAGCTTCCCGGCGGCCCGCGACATCAGCCAGATCGTGGCGCTCATCAGCACCCACGACAGCACGACCTGCCAGAGCGGCGGCGAGGCCAGGCAGACCCGCATGAACATCAGGATGGGCGAGAACATCGGGATCAGGCTCAGCACCGTGGCCAGGGGGCTGCCGGGCGCGCGCAGCACCAGGGTCATGAGCATCATCGGGATGATCACGAACATCATGATCGGCGTGGCGAAGGGCTGCGCCTCCTGGATCGTGTTGCACAGCGCGCCGACGCCGGCGTACATCATCGAAAACAGCAGGAAGCCCAGCAGGAAGAAGACCATGAACGAGCCCAGGATCATCGGCGTCAGGTAGGAGGCGTCGAAGGAGAGGCCGCCCACGCTCAGCCCCTGGCCGGCCATGACGAAGATCGCGGCGGTCCAGATGGCCACCTGCGTCAGGCCGGCGCCGCCGATGCCCACCACCTTGCCGAACATCAGCTGCGAGGAGGGCACGCTGGACAGCAGCACCTCGACCACGCGGCTGCTCTTCTCCTCGATCACCGCGGTCAGGGTCTGCTGGCCGTACACCAGGACCATCATGTAGAGCATCATGATGAGCGTGAAGGCCAGCAGCATGACGCCGCCCTCGTCGCGGCGGGTCGCCTCGCCGGTGTCGCCCACCGACAGCGACTCCCAGTCCACGCGCTCGGACAGGAAGGCGTGCAGGGAGTCCGGCACCCCGACCCGGGCGAAGCGCGCCTGGCGCAGCACGCGGTCCAGCGCCGGCTGCAGGTCGTCGCGCACGATGCTGCCGGAGACCGAGCGGCTGTAGTAGGTGGCCTTCGGCGTCCCGATGAAATCGTCCCCGATGACGACGCCGCCGTCGAGGCTCTCGTCGCGGATCTGGTCCTGCATGCTCGCCGTCGCGGACGCGACGTCGCCGCCGGCGACCGGCAACGGGATCAGCGAGACGTGCAGGTCCTCCTGGGAGGACAGGGCCGCGTCCAGATGCGCGAAGTACTCCCCGCTGGGGTCGATCAGGCCGACGGTGTTGCGCGTGTCGACCGACTGCATGGTGAGCATGGGCAACACCATGACCAGGGCCATCAGCAGCGGGATCAGCAGCGTGCTGATCACGAAGCCCTTGGTGCGGACGCGCTCGAGGTATTCACGGCGGATGATGGCGAGCATTTTCACGACGCGGCCTCCGTTCCGGCGGCGGCGCGGCGCTCGCGCACCACGCTCAGGAAGATCTCGTCCAGGGCGGGCCGGTTGGCCGCGAACAGGGTGAGCTGGCCGGCGGCGCGCAGGGCGTCGAGCACCGCGTCGGTGCTCGCCCCGGATTCCAGGGTCAGCCGCCAGGAGTCGTCCTGGAACACGCGGTGGGCGATGCCCGGCAGCCGCGCGGGCGGTTCCTTGCCGCCGGCGTAGGCGACCCGCACCGACTTCAGCGGGAAGTCCGTGCGCACCGCCTCGAGGGTGCCGTCGAGCACCTTGCGGCCGCCCTCGATCAGGCAGACCGAGTCGCACAGCTTCTCCGCCTCGGCCAGCATGTGGGTCGAGAGGATGATGGTGCAGCCGCGGGCGTTCTGCTCGCGGATGACGTCGCGCATCGTCTCGACGTTCAGGGGGTCCAGCCCGCTGAAGGGCTCGTCCAGGATCACCAGGTCCGGCTCGAACAGGAACGTGGCCGCGAACTGGACCTTCTGCTGCATGCCCTTGCTCAGGGCGTCGACCTTGCGGTCCTTCCACTCGCCCAGGCCCAGCCGCTCGAGCCAGGCTTCGGCCCGGCGCTGGGCTTCCTTCCGCGGCACCGACTTGAGCGTGGCCAGGAAGGCCAGCTGTTCGGCGCACTTCATCTTGCGGTAGAGCCCCCTCTCTTCGGGCAGGTAGCCGACGCGGTCCAGCAGCTGACGGTCCAGGGGCCGGCCGTCGAACAGGATCTCGCCGCGGTCGGCCAGGATGATGTTCATGATGCAGCGGATCGTGGTCGTCTTGCCGGACCCGTTGGGGCCCAGGAAGCCGTAGATGCTGCCCTTCGGGATCTCGAGCGAGATCCCGTCCACGGCGCGCACCTGGCCGTAGCTCTTGCCGAGGTCGTTCACGTGCAGGAAGGCCGATGCCATGGGCGTCCTTTCGCCGTGGGTCGGTGGCGGGGCCGATCGTCCAGCCGCGCGGTAGCTTAGGGCAGCGCCGCCCCGGAAGCAAGCCCGCTCGACGGCGCCCGCGAGCGCTGCTCTACGGCGGCGAGGCGCCCCGGTTGCCCCGGGAATCGGCAGGGATGGCGGGTCGGGGGGAAAAGAACACGGGGCTACCCCCGCCGGTGGCCCCGTGTCTTGGATCCGGGTCGCGGGCGAGGCCCATGTCCCGGTCCGAGCCTGCACTCCCGGAGTGCCGCCGCGATCGGCGGCCGGGAGGAAACTTCACTGGGGTCATCATACGTGGCGACCGTCACGGATCCGTCACGAAGGAGTCAAATCTTCAGGACCTATTCCCGTCGCTTTCCCGGCCGTCGCGGAGCCCGCTATCCGGCAGACAGGCGCCCTCGGGCCGTGTTACACTTGAGGATGGCGGCGCAACGGCTGCGGAAAGGACCGACGTGAGCGAGACGGCCAGGCGGCGGATCCTGCTGATCGAGGACGACCGCGACCTCATCGACCTGATCACCCTGCACCTGCAGGGCGAGGGCTACGACGTGACGGCGGCGCACGACGGGCACCGCGGGCTCGAGGCCTTCGCCGCGTCGGAATGGTCGGCCGTGGTGCTGGACTGGATGCTGCCCGCGATGTCGGGCCTGGACGTGCTGCGGGAGATCAGGGCCGGCGACCGTCAGGTGCCCATCCTCATGCTCACCGCGCGCGGCGAGGAGGCGGACAAGGTCCTCGGCCTGGAGCTGGGCTGCGACGACTACATGACCAAGCCCTTCAGCCTTCGCGAGCTGACCGCGCGGCTGAAGGTGCTGCAGCGGCGCATCGAGCTGGCGCGCAGCATCGCGCGGGGCAGCGAGCAGGACCTGGTGCTCGAGCTCGGCGAGCTGAGCATCGACCACACCAAGCGGCGGGTCAGCGTGCGCGGCGAACCGGTCCAGCTGACGCTGAAGGAATACGACCTGCTCTACACCCTGGCCGCGCGGCCCGGGCGGACCTTCTCGCGGACCCAGCTGCTCGACCAGGTGTGGGACCAGGATTCCGACGTCTACGAGCACACCGTCAACTCGCACGTGAACCGGCTGCGCGGCAAGATCGAAGCCAACCCGAACCGGCCCCGCTACATCCTGACGGTGTGGGGCATCGGCTACCGCTTCACCGACGAATTCTGACAATCGCGAATTCCGAACTTGGCGGGTTCTGAACACCAAGGATTCCTACCGGACGGGGACCATGAGCCGCTGGACCTTCCACCGCACCCTGCACTTCCGCATCGCCCTGCTGTTCCTGGCGCTGCTGTCGGTCGTGTTCCTGACCTACTCCTGGTGGATCGAGTATTCGATGAACCAGGCGCTCTGGCTGCCCGGCGAGGAGGAGTGGTACGACAACCGGCGCGAGGCCGAGGCCGAGAGCCTGGCCGTCCACATGACGCCGCTGTTCGCCGACAGCACCGCGACCGCGAGCGCCCTGGCCGCCTACGGCCAGGCCGTCCGCGGATTCGACGCCGAGGTCGCGCTGATCGGCCCCGACGGCCTGGTGCTCCACACGACCATGCCCGACAGCCTCAGCCGCGTGCTGGTCTACGTGAGCCCGACCCTGCTGGACTCGATGACCGCCGAGGACTGGGATTTCGAGAGCTACCCCTACCCCGCCGCCATCGACGCCTACGAGAACCGCATCAACGGCGTGGTGCCGATCTTCGCCGACGGCGACTCGACGGCCGCGCCCGACGCCTGGCTGGTCTCGAGCTTCCGGCCCCTGAACATCTCGATGGAGGAGATCGAGCACGACGAGCGCACCCGCAACCTGCGCGGCGCCGCCGCCATCCTGCTGTCGTCCTTCCTGGGCGGGCTGGTGATCCTGACCTGGGTCAGCCGCCGCATCCGCGCGCTGTCGCGTGACCTGGCCGCCTTTCGCGACGGCGACTTCGAGCACCGCGCCCGCGGCCGCGCCGCCGACGAGATCGGGGCGCTGGAGCGCAGCTTCAACAGCATGGCGGACCGCCTGACGGGCGTCATCGGCCGCCTGCGCCAGTCCGAGGACTACCGCCGTCAGCTGACGGCCAACATCTCCCACGACCTGCGCACGCCCATGGCCTCGCTGCGCGGCTACGTCGAGACGCTGACCCTGCGCGGCCAGGATCTCACCGATGCGGAGCGCGAACGCCACCTGCGCACCATCACCTCGAACCTGGACAACCTGGAAGGCCTGATCGAGCGGCTCTTCGAGCTGACCCGCCTCGAGAGCGGCCAAGCCGAGTACCGCCGCGAGGCGTTCTCCCTCGAGGAACTGGCCGCGGACGTGCTGGGCCGCCTCGATCCGCAGGCCCGGGCCGCCGGGGTCACGCTGACCCTCGACGCCGAGGCCGGGCTGCCGCTGATCTTCGCCGACCCGCTGCGCATCGGCCAGGTGCTGCAGAACCTGGCGGACAACGCGATCAAGTTCAATCGCCCCGGCGGCGAGGTGCGCGTCTCGCTGCGGGGCGCCGCCGCGGGGGTGGGCATCGAGGTCGGGGACACGGGCATCGGGATCGGGAACGAGGACCTGCCCCACGTCTTCGAGCGTTTCTACACCGTCGACAAGAGCCGTGGCGGCAACACGGGTTCCGGGCTCGGCCTGGCGATCGCCCACCAGATCGTGACGGGCCACGGCGCCGCGCTGACCGTGGAGAGCCGCGTGGGCGGCGGCACGACCTTCCGCTTCGAACTGCCGGCCGCCGCGCTCGACTGAGCGGCTAGGGCGCCGGCGGCGGGCACGGTTCGGCCAGATGCGCCGTGTAGCCGCCGCGGGCCGAGCGCCCGTCGTCCGCGCGGTGCAGCAGCACCGTCAGCTCCCGGCTCCCGCGCAGCTTCAATCCCGCCCGCACCTGCTCGGGCATCAGCGGGAAACCGCGTTTCTTGATCACCACCGAGCCGGCGTCGCGGCGGTCCAGGGCCGCCTGCAAGCGCTCCGGGGACCACGGCAGGCTCTCCAGTCGCCGCCACCAGCGCAGCCAGGGCGAAGCGAAGCACGCGGGCGCCGTCAGGTAGGCGATGCCCGCCGCCAGCGCGGCCAGGCCGTGCTCGCGAGCGAACGCGTCCAGCAGGCCGGAGCGCAGCAGGGTGCCGTCGGGCTCGGCCAGGAAGGCCGCCGGTTCCGACAGCGGCGGCGGCGAGGCGATCGGTTCGCCCGCGTAGGTGCTGGCCCGCGCGTCGGCGAGGCCGCCGTCCAGCACCGTCGCTAGCCGCGGTGCACCTGGCGCCGTCCCGTCGCGCCGCAGGTCCTGCCCGCCCCACAGCACGGCTTCGCGCACCGTCCCCTGCCAGCCGACCACCTCGACCGCGTACTGCGCCGGCGTCAGGCCTGCGAGGATCGCGCCCGGCGCGGTCAGCGTCTCGTGGTCGAGGTCGAGACCCGGCCCCCACTTCACGGCCCAGGCGCGCGACCCCACGAGCAGGGGATGCAATTCCCGGGGAGACGGGGAGAACCGGCGGGGATCGTAGCGGCGCTGGGCGCCGGCGGGACCGCGTCCCGGCTCGCGCCGGGCCGGATCGGCGAACAGGGCTTCGTGCGGGGGCAGGTCAGCGCCGGGGTATTCGCCGTCGGCGACCCGGCCGTCCAGGCCCAACCGCAGCAGATTGGCGCGCGCCAGGGCTGCGGCCAGGGGGTCGCGTTCGAGCCCGGCCACCGGCAGACCGGCGCCGGCCAGCCGGGTCAGGTCGCCGCCGGCGCCGCAGCCCAGGTCCAGCACGGGGCCGCAGTCCGCGAACCGCCGCGCACGGTGGCGGGCGACCGGATGGGCGGTGGCCTGTTCGAGGAGTTCCGGAGTGAAGAGCAGGCGGCCGGCGTCGGGAAACTTGGCCGTCGCCGCCCGGCGGGCCTCGGCGACGCGCAGGGCGAGCCGCACGAGGTCCGCCGGGTGATCGCGACGCAGGGCGCTCTGCAGCGGCAGCGGCCCGGTCCCGGCCGCCGTCGCCTCGGCGATGCGCGCCAGCAGGTCCTCGCCCGCCGGCGAAATCAGCACATCCACCAGCGCGTCGCCAGTCCCCGTCATCCCGCCGCCTCCGCGCTCCACCCTCGATCGCCGAACCCTCGCCCCCACCAGCCAACCGCCGTCACGCTACCAGACCCGCCCCCGACATGCACGACCGCATGCAGAGACGCCTCGTGCTGACCATCTCCGCCCCACCGTGACAGGGGTGTCCTGAAGGCCCTGGAGCCAGGATGGCGAAAGGGCCGGAGGGCCAAGCGCGCCGGGCACACGAGGTGCCCGGCGCGCGTCCCCTGTCACGGTGGGGCGGAGATGGCCGCCCTACATGCGTTCGACGATCGCCTGGCCGAAGCCGCTGCAGCTGACCTCCACCACGTCCTGCCGTCCCTCGGCCTGCATCAGCCGCGCCAGGTCGTAGGTCACGTGACCGTCGGTGATGGCCTGCTCGGTGCCGTGCAGGATCAGGTCGGCCGCCTCGGTCCACTGCATGTGGCGCAGCATCATCTCGGCCGACAGGATCAGCGAGCCGGGGTTGACCTTGTCCAGCCCGGTGTACTTCGGCGCGGTGCCGTGCGTGGCCTCGAACAGGGCCACCTCGTCGCTCATGTTCGCGCCCGGCCCGAGGCCCAGGCCGCCGACCAGGGCGATCGCGGCGTCGCTCATGTAGTCGCCGTTGAGGTTGGGCAGCGCCATGACGCTGTACTCGCCGGGGCGGGTCTGGATCTGCTGGAAGATCGAATCCGCGATGCGGTCCTTGATCAGGATCTTGCCGGCGGGCAGCTTGCCGCCCAGCTCGTCCCAGAGCTTCTTCTCGGTGACGAAGTCGTCGGCGAACTCGCGCGCGGCCGTCTCGTAGCCCCACTTCGCGAAGCTGCCCTCGGTGAACTTCATGATGTTGCCCTTGTGGACGATCGTCACCGACGGCAGCTTGTTCTTGACCGCCCACTCGAGCGCCTTGCGCACGAGCCGGGTGGTGCCGAACTCCGAGATCGGCTTGATGCCGATGCCCGAATCCGGGCGGATCTGGCGGCCGGTCATCTTCTTGATCAGGTCGATGACCGCCAGCGCGGTCTCGCTGCCGCGCTCGAAGTCGTGGCCCGCGTACACGTCCTCGGTGTTCTCGCGGAAGATCACGAAGTCCACCTGGTCGGCGTACTTGTTGGGGCTGGGCACGCCGGGGAAGTAGCGCACCGGCCGGACGCAGGCGTACAGGTCCAGGTGCTGGCGGAAGCGCACGTTGATCGAGCGGAAGCGCGGGCAGACGCCGTCGTCCTTGCCGCAGCCGTCGCACTTGCCGTCGTGGTACTGCTGGTGGGCGCAGTGCAGGCAGACGTGGGTCTCCTCGCCGATGGGCGTGGTGAACGGCCCCTTGATGGCGATCTTCAGGTGGCGGATGGCCTCGACGGTCTCCTCGGGGAACTCGCTGCCGTAGTGCTGCAGACCCTCGAGGCCGGCGTACAGCGGGCACCAGGCGATGCTGCGCCGGCCGCCGTAAGCCTTGGCCACCGCGGCGTCGACGACCCGCTCCATCACCGGGGTGATGTCCAGCCCGATGCCGTCGCCGCGCAGGACGCCGATCACGGGCTTGTCGCCGATGGCCAGCTTGCCGTCGCGCACCTGGATCAGGTCGCCGGCGGGGATCTTGACTGCCTTGAACTCCATGCTGCGAGCCCTTCCGTTCCAGGTTAACCGTTGCGCAATCGTGCAGAAGATAGACGACGAATCGCTCCCGGACAAGGAGCCTTAAGCCAGGGCGCCGGTGACGGCCGCCGGCACCGCCGCCAGGGCCGCCTCGACCGTCCCCTCGGGCAGGCCGGCCTGCGCCGTGTTCGGCTTGCCGCCGCCGCGGCCGCCGACCCGCTCGGCGACGGCCTTCACCAGGTTGCCGGCGTGCAGCTTCTTCCCGGCGACGAGGTCCGCGGTGACGGTCACCAGCAGCGTCGCCTTGCCCTCCCACTCGGCGGCCAGGGCGACGACGCCGCTGCCCAGGGAATCGCGCGCCCGGTCGCCCAGCGCCAGCAGGGCGTCGCGGTCGTCGGCCGCGACCCGGGCCGCCAGCAGGCGCACGCCGGCGACCTCGACGGCGCCGCCGAGCAGCGCGTCCAGCGAACCGGCCGCCGACTGCTGCTTGAGGCGGCGCAGTTCCCGCGCCAGCTCGTCGCGCTCCAGCATCACCGCCGCCACCAGCGCGGCGGGCTCGCCGTCCTGGCGGACCAGGCCGCGCACGGCCGCGAGCTGGTCGCGGTCGCGGCGCGCCAGCGCCAGGGCGCGCTCCCCCGCCACCGCTTCGAGGCGGCGCACGCCGGCGGCGCTGCTGCTCTCGGCCGTGATGCGCACCGGCCCGACGTCCCCGGTCCGCGCGACGTGCGTGCCGCCGCACAGCTCCAGCGAGAACGCCGTCGTGGTGCCGGAGATCTCGATCATGCGCACCGTCTCGCCGTACTTCTCGCCGAACAGGGCCATGGCCCCGCGCGCGCGGGCTTCGGCCAGGGGCACCTCCAGGTGGACGCGCACCTCGCCGTTGGCCAGGACCTCGCGGTTGACGATCTCCTCGACTCGCGCGAGCTGCGCCTCGTCCAGGGCGCCGTCGTGGTGGAAGTCGAAGCGCAGCTTCTCGGGGCCGACCTCGCTGCCGGCCTGGGTCACGTGCTCGCCCAGGACCTGCCGCAGGGCCGCGTGCAGCAGGTGCGTCGCGGTGTGGTGGCGCATGGTGGCGGCGCGGTCGGGGCCGACCGCCAGCACGACGCGCGGGTCGCGGCGCAGGCGCGCGGCGAGGTCCTCGGCGTCGGCGGCCACGATCGCGAGCGGGCCGGCCTCGTCGGCCACGGTCGTCGCGACCGCGAACTCCGATCCGTCGGCCAGGACGACGCTGCCGGCGTCGCCGATCTGGCCGCCCGCTTCGGCGTAGAAGGGCGTGCGGTCGCAGAGCAGCTGGCAGCGGCCGTCGCCGAGGGAACGCACGCCCAGCGCGCGGGCCTCCTCGCGCCGGCTGCCGTAGCCGGTGAAGACGGCGCGCAGCCGGGCGGGGTCGTCGTCGCCGACGGGCAGCCAGGCGCCGACGCCGGCCATGAAGCGGCGCTCCTTGCCGCTGCCGGCGCGCTGCCGCTCCATGAGTTCGGTGAACCCGGCCTCGTCCACGGCCAGGCCGTCCTCGCCGGCGATCACGCGCGTCAGGTCCAGCGGGAAGCCGAAGGTGTCGTGCAGCTTGAAGGCGTCGACGCCGTCGAGGCGGTCGCGGCCCGCGGCGCGGGCGGCGTCGCGCATCTCGCCGTAGACCTGCAGGCCGCGGTCGAGCGTCAGGTTGAAGCGCTCCTCCTCGCGGCGGATCACGTCGACGACGCGGGCCTGCCGCTCGACCAGCTCGGGGTAGGCGGCGCCCATCTCGCGCACGACCACCTCGGCGCAGCGCCACAGGAAGGGCTCGCGCAGTTCGAGGCGGCGGCCGTGGCGCGCCGCGCGGCGCAGGATGCGGCGCACGACGTAGCCGCGGCCCTCGTTGGCGGGCGCGGCGCCGTCGGTCACCGCGAAGGCGACGGCGCGGGCGTGGTCGGCGATGACCTGCATCGAGACGCGGTCCTCGCCCTCGGGGCGGCGGCCCGACAGCCCGGCCACGAAGTCGATCAGCGGCGTGAAGAGGTCGCTCTGGAAGTTGCTGCGCACGCCCTGGGCCACGGCCACCAGGCGCTCGAGCCCCATGCCGGTGTCCACGCTGAGCATCGGCAGCGGGTTGAGGCGCCCGGCCTCGTCGCGGTCGAACTCCATGAAGACGTGGTTCCACAGTTCGAGCCAGCGGTCGCAGTCGCAGACGCCCAGGGCGCAGCCGCGCGGGTGGTCGCAGGCCATGTCCGCGCCCTGATCGATGTAGACCTCGGAGCAGGGGCCGCAGGGGCCGGTGTCGCCCATCGACCAGAAGTTCTCCTCGTCGCCCTGTTCCAGGTCGCCCAGGCGCTTGATGCGCTCGGCCGGCAGCTTGATGACGTCGCGCCAGATCGCGTAGGCGTCGTCGTCGTCCTTGTAGACCGAAGCCCACAGGCGCGCGGGGTCGAGGCCCATCTCGCGGGTCAGGAAGTCCCAGCCCCACGCCAGCGACTCGCGCTTGCCGTACTCGCCGAAGGACCAGTTGCCCAACATCTCGAAGAAGGTGTGGTGGCGGGCGTCGCGGCCCACCTCCTCGAGGTCGTTGTGCTTGCCGCTGACGCGCATGCACTTCTGGCAGGAGGCGGCCCGCACGTAGTCGCGCTTCTCGAGGCCCAGGAACACGGCCTTGAACTGGTTCATGCCGGCGTTGGTGAAGATCAGCGTGGGGTCGTCCTGCGGCACCAGGGAGCTGGACGCGACCACGGTGTGGCCCCGCTCGGCGTAGAATTCGAGGAAACGGGCACGGATCTGCTTGGCGTTCAAAGGTTTTCCTTCCGGGTCCACGACCGGGCCGGGGCGCGGACGGCCGCCGCACGGGCACGATCCATGCTCATTCCTGCTATTCGGGATAGGCTCGGGCGGCTATTGTAAGGGCGCTCCGCACGAAAATCAACACGCGCCGAGCGTCCTCACGCACCGCGCCAGGCACGGAGGCGGCATGTCCCGCGTATCGCTCATCTTCGGCACCCGTCCCGAGGCCATCAAGCTGGCCCCGCTCGTCCTGGCCCTGCGCGCCGAGCCGGACCTCGAACCCCACGTCTGCGTCACGGCCCAGCACCGCGAGATGCTCGACCAGGTGCTGGCCATCTTCGGCATCGTCCCGGACGACGACCTGGACCTGATGCGCCCCGACCAGACGCTGGCCGGCCTGACCTCGCGTGCCGTGGCGGCCGTCGACGGCTACCTGCAGCGGGCGCAGCCCGACCTGGTCCTGGTTCAGGGCGATACCACCACGGTCTTCTGCGCCGCCCTGGCCGCCTTCTACCGCGGCATCCCGGTGGGGCACGTCGAGGCCGGCCTGCGCACCGGCGACCTGCGCGCGCCGTTCCCGGAGGAGGCCAACCGCCTGCTCACGACGCGGCTCGCCGACCTGCACTTCGCGCCGACCACCACCTCCCGCGACAACCTGCTGGGCGAGGGCGTCCCCGGCGCCCGTGTGCACGTCACCGGCAACACCGTCATCGACGCGCTGCTGATCGCCCGCGGGCGCGTGCTGGCCTCGCCGCCGGAAGTGCCCGGCCTGCCGGCGGACCTGGTCGACGGCGCGCGGCCGCTGGTGCTGATCACCGGCCACCGCCGCGAGAACTTCGGCGAAGGCTTCCGCGCCGTCTGCCGCGGCATCGCCCGCCTGGCGCGCGGCTTCCCCGGCCACGCCTTCGTCTACCCCGTGCACCTGAACCCGCACGTCCAGGCGCCGGTGAACGAGCTGCTCGGCGGCCTGGACAACGTCCACCTCATCGCGCCCCTGCCCTACCTGCCCTTCGTGCGGCTGATGGACCGCGCCACGCTGATCCTGACCGACTCGGGCGGCGTGCAGGAGGAGGCGCCGAGCCTCGGCAAACCGGTGCTGGTGATGCGCGCGACGACCGAGCGGCCCGAGGCCGTGTCGGCCGGCACCGTGAAGCTGGTCGGCACCGACGAGGAGCTGCTGGTCGCCGAGGCGACGCGCCTGCTGGCCGACCCCGCGGCCCACGCCGCGATGGCCCGCGCGATCAACCCCTACGGCGACGGCCTGGCCACCGGCAGGATCGTGACGGCGTGCCGCCGGTTCCTGCAGGCAAGAGCCTGACGTCGCCGTCCGGCCGGCCGGCGCCGGCCGTTGAAATCGCCGTTTCATCCGCTTGACGCCCGATCGACGCGGGCCTACCCTCGACTGGCAACCTCGCCAAGGTCCACGGCTCCGCCCGCCGACATCGATCCGGAGGTCAAGATGCGATTTCCACATCGGTTCGCGGCGCTGTGCCCGGCGCTGTTGCTGCTCGCCGTCGCGGCCTTCGCGGCGACGCCCGCCGGCGACGCCGCGCTCGGCACGCGCAGTTACGACGACTACGAGCGCCCGCAGGCCTGCGCCACGTGCCACGTCGACATCGCCCGCCAGCACGAGCAGGCGATGATGTCGCAGGCCTACACGCACCACTGGGACGCCATCGAGTACTTCGGCCTCGCGGTGCCGCACGCCGAGAAGGAGCCGAAGGTCGCCGGCGTGAAGGCCGGCTGCAACGGCTGCCACGCGCCCGTCGCGTTCCTGGCCGGCGACGTGCCGCCGCCGCACCCCGAGGCCGGCTCGCGCGCCAACGAGAGCGTGTCGTGCGACCTCTGCCACACGATCACGGGCTTCGAGGGCGACACGCCCTTCAACTTCAACTGGATCAGCGAGCCGGGCCGGGTCAAGCAGGGGCCGCGGGCGGGCCGGGTCAGCCCGCACCACGACACCGTCGAGAACCCGTTCCTGCGCACCGCCGAGTTCTGCGGCACCTGCCACAACGAGCAGGACCCCTGGGGCCTGTGGGTCAAGAGCACGCACCTGGAGTGGCAGGAAGGCCCGCACGGCAGGGCCGGCATCGTCTGCCAGGACTGCCACATGCCCCCGGCGGCCGGGCGCAGCGCGACGATGGGCGAACCGCTGCCCGACGTGCGCCAGCACCTCTTCCACGGCGCCCACGACAACGGCAAGCTAGCCGGCGTGATCGAAGTGCGCATCCACCCCGAGTCCCGCGAAGCCGAGCCCGGCGACAGCGTGCGGCTGACCGCGACCCTGGTCAACGCGAAGGCCGGCCACAAGGTGCCGTCGGGGTCGGCCGAGGAGCGCGTGCTCTGGCTGCACGTGACCGCCACCGACGCCGCGGGCCGCACCTGGCACCTGCCCGTCGACGCGAAGGGTTTCGCGGGCGAGGAGATGACGATCGCCTCGGCGACCGCGCTGGCCTACCAGGACATCGGCGACATCAAGGGCCTGGCCGGCTTCCCGGGACTGAAGCGGGACGGCGAGGTGCCGGCGGGCGACCGCATCTTCCGCCTGCCCTACCTCGACCCCCAGGGCCGCATGACCATCGCGCAGTGGAACACGGCCTCGTTCGGGCCGGACTACCGGCTGGCGCCGCTGGCCGCGGTGAACGAGACCTTCACCTGGAAGCTGCCGCAGGACGCGGCGCCGGGGCCGATGACCGTGAAGGCCGAGGTCTGGTACTCGCGCCTGGTCTCCTCGGTGGCCGAATACATGAACGTGCCGCGCGAGGAATCCGAGCCCGTGCAGATCAACACCCACGTCACCACGTTCGAGGTCCTCTGACCGCGCAAGGGAGTCCGACATGAACCGCAGAATCCTGACCCTGGCCGCGCTGGCGGCGCTGTCGTGCGTCGCGCTGCTGATGGACGTGAACGAGGCGGGCGCCGCCCCGGCCTTCGCCCGCAAGTACCAGGTCTCCTGCACCACCTGCCACGCGCCCTTCCCCCGCCTGAAGCCCTTCGGCGAGGAGTTCGCCGGCCGCGGCTTCCGCATGGAGGAGGGCCAGGAGCCGGTGCGCGCCGTGTACGACGTGGGCGATCCCCTGCTGCACCTGCCGCGCGATCTGCCGCTGGCCGCGCGCCTGGAGGGCTACGTCTCGTACAAGGAGGGCGCCGACGCCGAGATCGACCTCGAGTGGCCCTGGGCCTGGAAGATCCTCTCCGGAGGGCCGCTCGGACCCACGGCGTCCTACTACTTCTACTTCCTGATGGAGCGCGGCGAGCTCGTCGGCCTCGAGGACGCCTACCTGCAGCTCAACGACGCCGCCGGCAGCGGCTTCGACCTCGTCTTCGGACAGTTCCAGGTCTGCGACCCGCTCTTCAAGCGCGAGCTGCGCCTCGAACGCTTCGACTACCTGATCTACAAGACCAAGGTCGGCGAGTCCCCCGTCGACCTCACCTACGACCGCGGCCTGATGTTCCTGCGCACGCTGCCCGGCGACGTCGCCTTCACGGCGATGATCCTGGACGGCAACGGCATCGGCGCCGCCGAGGACGCGCACGTGTCCGACTTCAAGAACCACGACAACGACAAGTACAAGAACTTCGCCCTGCGCCTGGCCAGGCAGACCGGCGCGGCGCGCCTGGGCGGCTTCGGCTACTTCGGCCGGTCCCAGGACAACGCCGGCACGCGGCTGAAGAACGACACCTACTACCTGGGCGCCGATCTGATGCTCGACGTCGGCGCGAAGTCCCAGCTCAACGCGCAGTTCCTGTACCGCGAGGACGACGACCCGTTCTTCGACGGCCGCGGCACGCACTGCACGCGCGGCGGCTTCCTGGAGGCGCACTACTTCCCGCAGGGGCAGGACGGCCGCTGGGCGCTGTCGGCGCTTTACAACAAGATCGCGTCCGACGACCCCGCCGCCGACCGCGAGACCGTCTCGCTCACGGCCAACCGCCTGATCCAGCGCAACCTGCGCCTGATGGTCGAGGGGGGGCGCGACGTGGAGGCCGGCAAGGCGCGGCTGAGCGTCGGCCTGATCAGCGCGTTCTGATGCGCGAGGGAGGATCGGGCCGCGCCGACCGCCGCCGCCGGCTCGCCGGCTTCGGCCTGATCCTCCTGTCCGCCCTCTCGTTCGGGGCCATGCCGATCTTCGGCCGCCTCGCCTACCGCTCGGGCGTGGACCCGGTCACGCTGCTGCTGCTGCGCTTCACGTTCGCCACGGCGATCATGCTGCCGGCGATGGCCGCGCGGCGCCTCCCCTGGCCGCGGGGCCGGACGCTGCTGGGGCTGATCGCCATGGGCGCCGCCGGCTACGTCGGGCAGTCCATCTGCTTCTTCACCGCCCTGAAGCACGCCTCGGCCGGCCTGGTCTCGCTGCTGCTCTACCTCTACCCGGCGCTGGTGGCGATCCTGTCCGTGGTCGTGCTGAAGGAGCGGCTCACCCGCCGCAAGACGCTCGCCCTGGGCCTGGCCCTGGCCGGCGCCGTGCTGACGATCGGGCTCAGCGGCGGCGGCACGCCGACCGGCATCGCCCTGGGCGTCGGTGCCGCGGTGATCTACGCCCTCTACATCATCTACGGCACCCACCTGCTGAAATCCGTGCCGCCGATCCCCGCCGCGGCGGTGATCCTGGCGGCGACCGCCGTCGTCTACGCCGGCCTGGTCGCGGCGCGCGGCCCGCAGTGGCCGGCCACGGCGGCCGGCTGGGGCTGGATCGCCGCCATCGCCGCGGTCTCGACGGTCGTGGCGACCGTCACCTTCCTGGCGGGGCTGGAGCGCATCGGACCGACCAGCGCCTCGACGCTGTCGACGGTCGAGCCGGTGATCTCGGTGGGGTTGGCGGCGCTGGTGCTGGGCGAGCGGTTGGCGCCGCTGGGAATGGTCGGGGGCGTGATGATCCTGGGAGCGGTGGTGGTGCTGGCGTGCGGGGCACCGTCGGGCGCAGGCGGCGACGGGCGGCCGCGCGACGGCGAGCACCGCCCCCGTCGTTAGCGGTCGGCGCCCGGAGCCACCGCCGCCTTCGGCGACCTGTCGGCTCGGAACAGCCCCCAGTGCTTCTCGACCTCGTCCGGGTGCGGCCCGCCCTTCCAGTTCTCGTCGAAGGCCTCGAAGAAGAACACGGTCCGCCGCGCGCTCTCGGCCCAGGCCCGGACTTCGTCATAGAACCGCTTCTGCTCCGTTTCGCCGGTCCGACCTTTGATCAGCCGGGCCTGCTCCCCCTCGACATGAACCGCGGTGGCCCAGCCCGTTTCACCGATCACGACGGAGCGATCCGGATGGAGCGCCGCGACCGCCGCCGTCCGCTCGTGCAACCACGCCGCAGCCTCCGCCAGCTGCTTGCCGTTCCACAGGGGATGCGCGTGCAAGGTGATGAAATCGATCTCGTCCGCCACCGCGCGGCTCTCGGGTTCGACCCAGTACTTGATGTCGTCGGCCGTCGTCACCGGGACGGTGACGCGGGAGCGCACTTCGCGCAGGTAGCCCAGGAGGAGCTCCGGCGCGCAGCGGTAGCCGGACCAGGAAACCTGGGTCTCGTTGCCGACACAGACGGCGACCACGAGCTCGGGGTAGACGGCCGCCAGGCGCACGGCCGCCTCGACCTCGTGCCGGTTCGCCGACGTGTCGTCCGGCGCGATCCACACGCCCAGCATCACCCGCATGTCCAGTCCCCGCTCGCGGATCAGGGCCAGGAGCGTCTCGGCGAACCCGGACGCCCCGTAGGTCCGCAGCAGGCGCCAGCGGGGACCCATCAACCGGAGGTCCTCGCCGATCTCCGCGGGGGAAGGGCCGTCCCCCCCGGGTGACTGCCCGTCGCGGTGAGGGCCGTAGCAGATGGCGTCGCCGGTCCAGCGACTCTCCGCCGGCGACGGGAACGGGCGCGGCCGGAAGGGATCCTCGCGGGGGAAACGATCGGTAGTCGGCACGGCACGGCTCCTTTCGGCGGTTCCGACCAGCATCGCGGCCAGCAGGGCTGCGCACAGGACCGACGTGCGGCGGCCCGGCCGCGCGGCCGCCCTCGCCGTGACCCGCCGGCGCGGTGTCGGCGCCGGGGGGCTCACGAGTCCCCGGCCGCGGGGGCGGCGGCCCCCGGCCGCCCGCGGCGGCTTTCGAGTTCCTGGCGGACGGACAGGGCCCTGGCTTCCGTGATGGGGTAGGTCGCCACGGCCCAGATGGCGATCGCCGATGTCACGACGGGGATGCCCGCGTCGAAGAAGCGCAGCAGGACGATGGTCTGGTGACCCTGCGCGCCGCCCCGCGCCACATCGAACCCCGTGGCGCTGAGCAGGTAGCCGCCGCCGGCCAGAGCGGCGGTCAGGCCCAGCTTCACGGTGAACCAGAAGACGGAGCTGAACATGCCCTCGCGCCGCTGGTAGGTCTTCAGTTCGTCGGCGTCGACGACGTCGGCGATCATCGACGGCATCAGCGTGAACAGGCCGCCCAGTCCGAAGGCGAGCAGCGGGGCCGGCAACAGCACCATCCAGGGGTGTGCCGGGTTGAAGCAGACCCACTTGAGCGCGTACCCGACCATCGAGACGGCCGTCGAGATCATGAAGGCGCGGCGCTTGCCGATGCGGGTAGCCAGGACGGTCACCAGGGCCACCGCGCCGAAACTGCCGACAGCGCCCACCGTGCCGGACAGGCCCACCCACTTCGCGCCCAGGACCTGGTCGCCACCCGACACGTAGTAGATGATCACGTAGCTGGAAAACGCCGAGATCAGGATGAAGCCGTTGAAGACCAGGAACGTGGCCAGGCACAGCTTCAGGAACGGGATCGTGGACATCGTCGAGGCGAAGCCGCGCAAGAACTCGCTGACGTTGCGCACGATCGGGTTGCCGGTGCGCACGGCGGCCTCGGCCTTGTGCGCGGCGATCGCGGTCGTCGCCAGCGAGGCCATGCGCTCGCGCAGGAAGACGGCCGGCAGCACGCCCAACGCCACCGTGCATAGCGCCACCGCGATGGCCAGCCAGCCCGCGCCGGCGATCTGGTCGCCGAATCTGCCGCCGTTCATGATCCACAGGAACCACGGCGAGACCACGTAGGCGAACTGCCCGATGAAGTTCTGGGTGCCCATCAGGCGCGTGCGCTCGTTGTAGTCGGGGGTCAGCTCGTAGCCCAGCGCGACCCACGGCGCGACGAAGATCGTGTAGCAGATGTAGAAGAGGACCGACCCGACCAGGAACCACACGAAGTAGAAGTTCTGACTGGCGCCGCGCGGCAGCTGCCACAACAGCGCGAAGACCACGGCCGTCAGGATCGCGCCGACGAAGATGAAAGGACGGCGTCGGCCCCAGCGCGAGCGCGTGTTGTCCGAGACGTAGCCCATGATCGGATCGATGATCGTGTCGACCAGGCGCGGCAGCGCGCTGACCCAGCCGACCATCCGCGGGTCCATGTGCAACCCGAGGTTCAGGATGATCATCATGCCGCCGATGGCCGCCGACAGGAGGTTGTTCACGAAGGCGCCGGCGCCGTAGGCCAGCTTGTGGGAGAACTTGATCCGATCCTCGGGCGCGGTACGGCTGTGGGTGGCGGCGCTCATGTCATCATCTCGAAGATCTCTCCCGATTGGAGGAGGGCGGCTGCGGTCAACCGATCTTTGTACGCAGTCCGAACAAAGTACCCCATCCCCTGCGAATCGGTCAAGCGGATTCTCAGGCTGGTAGGACCCAGCGACGATTTACGCCTTTATCGGTCCCCACCGCAAGCATTCGGATCCGTCTCCGGGCCGTCGGTGGAACCAGTGTGCGGGCACGACTGGCGGCGAACCGGGAAGCGGAGGGCCGTCACATGAAAACGGGGCCGGCCAGCCTCGGCTGACTGGCCCCGGGATCCGGGAATGCCGCGGGTCAGCGATAGAGCGTCTTGACCCCGCTCCAGGATCGCGACTCCGCCGGCGTGCTCAACGCCGTCGCCCCCACGCGATCCAGGTAGGCGAAATGCAGGTAGGCGTTCTGCAGGCAGCGGAACCGCAGCGTGGCGCTCGCGTCGTCGGCCGTGAACGTGAACGCCTCGCTCTCCCACGCGATCGCCGCCGCGTGGTTCACGGCCGTGAAGGTCTGGCTCGCACCGTCGGCGCTGACCACGATCTCCGCCGTGCCGTCGCGGCCGGACGTCTGGTGGGTCCCGAGGAAGAACTCGATGATGTAGACCTCGCCGGGCGTGGTGGGGAACGTCTGCTCGATGCCGCCGTCGGACGAGGTGTAGTTGGCCAGGTCGATGCAGTAGAGCCCGTCGAGGGCGTAGCCGGTGAACCACTCGACGCCCGAGGCGATGGTCGTCCAGCCGGGGATCGCGGTCGAGCCGCCGGGCAGGGTGGTCCAGCTCCCGAACGGGCTGGCGGGCTCGAAGGAACCGTTCACGATCTGGGCCCGGCCGGGCGCGGCGCCGGCGACCGCCGCCACGACCACCAGGCAAGCCAATAGGCAACGACGCATGGGGATCTCCCTCGCGATGGTGTCGGGGGTGGCGGGGCAGCGCCACCACGTCCGCTGATGCCTCGTGAGCATACGCGATGGGACCCTGATTGTATATCAAAATTGTATGGTATTAACTGATTGATATGATTACAGGTTTGCGGATGGAACATTTCACGAGGACCTGCGTCGGATCCCGATCGGCACCCGTTCCCGCAAGGAGACGCCACCATGACGCTGCGACAGATGACCCTCGTGCTGCTGGCGATGTGCGCCGTCACGACGCCCTGCCGGGCCGAGCTGGTCGCCGACGGGATCCATCTGTTGCCGGGCCGCTTCGTCCGGGGCAGCCAGCCCGACGGCAACACGGTGATCATCGAGGCGCCCGACGGGCTGATCGTGGTGGACACCGGACGGCATCCCGCTCACGCGCAGGCCATCCTCGACTTCGCATCCCGCGCGCGGCGGCCCGTCGCCGTGATCGTGAACACCCACTGGCACCTCGACCACCTGGGCGGAAACCCGCGCGTGCGCCGCGCCCACCCCGGCGTCCGCGTCTGGTCCAGCGACGCCCTCGCCGGAGCGATGACGGGCTTCCTGGCGGACTACCGCGCCCACCTGGAAGGCGCGCTCGCGCAGGCGGGTCTCGACACGAGCAGCGCGGCGACCATGCGCGCCGAACTGGCCATCCTGGACCAGGGCGAAGCCCTGGCGCCCGACGAGATCGTGGCCGCTCCGGGCGCGCGCACGATCGCCGGGCGCGAGCTCGTGCTGGGTCTGGAAACGCGGGCCGTCACCGCCGGCGACGTCTGGCTCTTCGATCCCGCCACGCGGGTGCTGATCGCGGGCGACCTGGTGACCCTGCCCGTCCCGCTGCCGGACACGGCCTGCACCAGCCGCTGGCGGTCCGCCCTGGACCGCCTGGACGAGGTCGACTTCTCGCGCCTGGTCCCGGGCCACGGTCCGGTCATGACCCGCGAGGACTTCGCGCGCTACCGCGCCGCCTTCGGCAACCTCCTCGACCGCGCCGCGGCCGACTCGTCCTCCACCGCCTGCGCCGACGGCTGGCTGCACGACATCGGCCCCCTCGTCCCCGCCGACGAGCACGCCTTCGCCCGCATCCTGCTCCATTATTACGTCGACAACCACCTGCGCCCTGCTAGATGAAAACCCATCGTGACAGGGGACGCGTTCCGGGCACCTCGTGTGCCCGGAACGCTTGGCCTTCAGGCTCCTTCGCCATCCTGGCTACGGAGCCCTACGGACACCCCTGACGCGATGGGTGTTCATCAAAATTCGAGGAAACCGCCAGCGCCGACGCCGAGCTTCTCGTAGCCGTCCAACCCCTCGCCCAGGTCCAGCCAGCCCGCCTGCAGCTTGTAGCCCAGGCGCGGACGCACCCAACGCTGCAGGCTCGCCGCGACCTCGTAGAAATCGTGGTCGACGTCCTGGGCCGGCGTCACCCAGGTGGCGGCGTAGCGCTCCTGGCCGACGGTGAGGTTCAGGAAGAGCCAACTGCGGCCCTCCTCCCCCCAGCCGCCGGACACCCGGTGCTTCCAGCCGACGTGGTCGCCCGGATCGCTGGCGGTGCGGGTCGCGAGGTACTCGAGGATCAGGCGGCCCCGCCACAGACGCGGGCCGAAGGCGAGCGACCAGTCCTCGTGCCCGTCGTGGTCCTGCAGCCAGCCGGCGCCGGCGACCAGGGTGACCGGGCCGGTGTTCAGGAAGAAGGAATGGTCCCAGCGGTTCTTCTGCAGGTAGTGCGAACGACCGCCGGCGGTGAACGAGGTGGACGAGTACAGGCGGCTGGTCCAGTCGGCGTAGGTGCCGACGGAGAAGCCCGCGTCGACGTCCTCCCGCTCCAGCAACGACACCTGCACGAACGGCGTCAGGCGCGGCAGTGTCTTCACGTAGAGCGTGGCCGTGCCGGTCGCCCAGTTCCCGTAGAGGTCCTGCGGGTCGAGGCGGTCCAGCAGCAGGTCGACGTCCAGGCGGTAGCCCGGAGCCCCGCGCAGGCGGGCCCACTCCTCGGCGCCCCCGGCGGCGTGCGCGCCCGCGGCCCCGGTCAGCGACAGCGCCGCGAGGCCGGCGGCGAGCAGGACGGATCGCAGTGTCGTGTGGCTCACGGCGTCACTCGCTCCCTGGTCAGGTCGATGATGGCGCGCTGGACCGCCGAGACCGGCTGTCCCGCGCGCGGGTCGTGGCGCTGCGCGAACTCCCGCCACAGGTGCTGCGCCAGATCCGAGCGGGCGTCCACCACACCGTACAGGATCGGGAACAGCTGGGCCAGCGCATCCGGGTAGAACACGTCCCAATCGGACCGGTGCGGCACGCCGCCGGCGTCCGCCCAGTGGAAGCGCCGTCCCGGCCCGTCGGACAGGCGGCCCAGCACGGCCTCGCGGACGTCCTCGGCCGCGATGCGGTGGCGCGGCCCGGTGTCCCAGCCCAGGCGCCGGCTCAGGGCGTCGTAGGCCAGCAACCCCGCGTAGGCCTCGCAGTTGTCCATCAGGTAGCGCGCGTTCGCGTCCGGCAGCGCGCGCACCAGCCCGTCGGGATCCTGCAGGCGCAGCAGCAGCCAGGCCACGTCCTGGATGCGCGAGCGGTTCGCCTCCAGCAGCGCGCGGTCGCCGCCGGCCTGCTCCCACTCGTCCAGCAGCAGCAGGAAGGTGCCGGCGTAGCCGTCGACCGAATCGTAGCGGCCGGTGCGCTCGAGGCGGCCGCCCGGCCGCACGACCATGTCGTCGATGGTGCCGGTCAGGCCGTGGCGGTCCGGGTAGTTCAGGTGGTCCAGGTACCAGGCCACGTAGCCTCGCACCTCGCCCGCCCCGAGCCCGTGGCGCACCAGCGACAGGGCGTAGAGGTTCGTGAAGTACGGGCTCACGTGGTCGCGCCCGCCGTCGAGGGGCTCGAACCAGTTCACGACCGCCAGCGCCGGGTCGCGGTGCCCGGCGCAGCCGCCCGACAGCGTCAGGAGCGCCGCGCTAGCGAGCATGCAGCACCACATCCATCTCGCGCGCGTCATCCTCGATCACCACCACGTGGCGCCCGTCGCCGGTGGTGGCGCGCAGGTAGGGCGCCGTCGGGGCCCGCCAGCGGCCGGCCGGCACGCTGAAGGCCAGGTCGCGCAGGCCGCGCGGGTTGCGCAGGTGCAGCCGCAGTTCCCCGTCGGCGACCCGCCAGGTCGCCTCGGTCGCCAGCATCCGCAGCTGGAAGTCGGCGAACTCGCGCATCGGGCGCACCTGCAGCCGGCCGTCGCGGCAGCGCGCCGCCAGCTCGTCCAGCCAGGCGGCGTAGGCGGGCAGGTAGTCCTGGTCGCCGTGGTACAGGTAGAGGTTGTAGGGGTGCGAGTACATCAGGCGCACCGCGCGGTTGCGTTCGCAGTAGTCCAGCATCCCGTCCAGCCAGGCCGCCACCTCGCCGCTGTCCAGGCGGTGCTTGGTGTCCATCTCCCCGAAGCTCGCCACGTCGCGCAGGGGCATGACCGGGAAGGCGATCAGCAGGTCCGACAGGCGCCGCCCGTCGCTGAAGCTGCGGTTGGGCGCGCTGCCGATGTCGCTGGTGGTGTAGTAGCAGGTGAAGCCCAGCTCCTCGAGCAGCGGCGTCATCAGGTGCGGCGGGTGCACGCCGTCGGGCGCGGAGTATTCCGCGACGGGTCGGCCGACGACCTCGCGCAGGCAGTCGCGGTTGCGGCGCACGGCGTCGCCCGCCTCGGTCGCACCCCAGCGCCCGGCCAGCACCTCGGCGGAGAACAGGTTGTGGGTCCAGCCGCCGTGCGAGCCGATCTCGCCCAGGCCGGCCAGCGCCTCGAGCTGGCGGCGCCCCTTCCCGCAGGCGTCGAAGCCGTCGCCGTCGCCCGGCGCGTTCAGGTCGGGGCCGGCGCAGACGTGGATCGAGGCGGGCAGGTCGCGGCGGAAGAGGCCGCGGGCGACCATGTCGTCCAGGTAGGGCCAGTCGCCGTTGCCGTCGACGTGCCAGTTCAGGACCAGGCCGCCGACGCCGCGCGGCGCGCTCATCAGGCAGGGCAGGCCCACCTCGTCCAGCAGCCACCAGCGCGCGATCGCGCGCAGCGGCAGGTCGTCGGCGTGCGACTTGAGGTGTCCCAGCGGCAGGTTCACGTGCAGGCAGCGGCCGGCCCCGTAGGCGCGGGCGACGATCGCCGGGTGCTCGCGGTTGTCGTCGGTGACGGCCCAGGCCAGCACGCGCGCGTCGTCGGCCTCGAGCCGCGTGCGGGCGACGGGGTAGCGCAGGCGGCCGTAGCTGTAGCCGGTGACGGTCAGGTCGGGGGCCAGCTTGCCCGGCGGGATCTGGCAGGTGCGGGCGGCGGCCGCGTCGGCGAAGCGCAGCGCGCCGGTGGTGTAGCTGTCCTGGCCGCCGTCGGTGTAGTCCACGTGCTGGACGC
The DNA here is from genome assembly GCA_013824755.1 of Gemmatimonas sp. Taxonomy (GTDB): domain Bacteria; phylum Krumholzibacteriota; class Krumholzibacteriia; order LZORAL124-64-63; family LZORAL124-64-63; genus PNOJ01. The sequence continues at coordinate 19,638 of PNOJ01000008.1, read as the reverse complement.
CGGTGAAGCGCGACAGGTAGCTGCGCGGCAGGTAGGCGCCCTTGAGGCTCTTGATGCCGGCGTCGTAGACGACCATCAGGGAGCCGCCGGCGCGCAGGTAGGCGTCCAGCCAGGGTTCGAGCGAGGAGTTCAGGCGGCGGCAGACCCCGTCGGGCAGGATCAGCGCGGGGCAGGCGGCCACGGTCGCCGCCGGGTCGAGGTCCAGCAGGGTGTAGAGGTCGAGGGCCTGGGCCGCGACGCCCTCCTCCTCCAGCACGCTGCGCCAGGCCGCGACGACGTCCCCGCTCTCGTCCATGAGCGAGGGGTTGTAGCCCACCAGCACGCGCAGGTCGCCGCGCTCGGCCTCGCGCCCGACGTGGCGCAGGACGCCCACGCCGTAGACCGCCACGGCGACGCAGGCGATCAGGGCCAGGATCAGTCCGAGCCGCGGCATATCACGCATCCCCGGCCGTCGGTCAGCACGTACCCATGGATGGCGACGTCGCCGGCCAGCGTCACGCTGCGCTTGCCGACCACCGATTTGACCAGGCCCGGCGCGCCCACGCGCGCCCCGCGGCCCAGTTCCACGGAGTCCTGCGAGAAGATGCAGCCGCGCACGGCCGCCCCCTCGCCCACGAACACCGAACCTTCGACGAAGGCGTCGCCGAGCAGCAGCGCCCCGGGCGCCAGGGTCAGGTCGCCGTACACCTTGACCGTGCGGTCGACGACCGCGTCGGTCTCGATCCGCAGGTCGCCCCTGACCACCAGCGGGCGGTCGAAGGTCTCGCCCGGCCCGACGACCAGGTCGCCCCGGTGCAGGCTCGCCAGGTCCTCGAGATCGCGGATCTCCAGCACGTCGGGCAACGCGAACGGCGCCGGGGCCGGCGGCAGTTCGCGCGGCCCGCGGTAGCCCGTCGTGCGCACGGGCGAACCCCACAGCCGCTCGAACGTCACCCCGTCGGCCAGCTCCAGGAAGCCCGCGGCCGCCGCGCTGGCGCCGAGGTGCGACTGCGGTCCGACGTGGACGTCGCCCTCGACGTCGAGCCAGCGGGCGATGCTCACGCCGCGACCCAGCGCGGCGCGCCCGTCGCAGGCCAGCGAGCGCAGGACGGCGCCCTCGCCGATGCGGGCGCCGGCGCGGGCGTAGAGGTCGCGGTCGCAGGTCGCGCGTTCGCCGACGACCATCGGGCCCCGGGCCAGCTGGATCGCCGACAGGTTGGCCCCGGCCGAGACGTCGAGCCGGTCGTGGACCTCGACCGCCTCGACCTTCGAGAGGGTCACCGTGCGGCGGCCCGCCGGGCCCTGGTCGCCGCGCAGGGCGACGGCCAGCAGCGCGCGGGCCGAGCGGCCCAGGTGGCGCGGGTCCTTGACGTAGTCCATGTCCACCGGCAGCGGGTAGCGGTCGCGCGGGCGCCAGATCTCGATCAGTCCCGGCATGAAGGGCACCAGGATCAGCAGGCCGAAGGCGCCCAGCAGCAGCGCGGCCTCGAAGGACAGCGCGTGCGTGGCGGCCCCCGCCGTGACGGCGGTCGCGGGCAGCAGGGACAGGCCGGCCAGTCGTCGCGTCATGCGGCCGCCTCCTTGCGGAAGCGCTTGGTCTTGTCCCACTCGGCGCGCTTGCGGCGCCAGAATCGGTCGCCGAGGGCCTGCAGGAACCCGTGCGTGATCGTCCAGATGTTCAAGAGGAAGTAGAACATCAGGAAGGGCAGCAGGCGGATGCGGTGGGTGACGCCGTCGAGCAGCGACGCGGTGCCGATCTGGTAGAAGGGCGCGAAGTTGCCGAAGGAGTTGTAGGTCGCCACGAACAGGAACACCAGCACGCTGTCGATGATCTGCATCTCGCCCATGAAGAACAGCGCCACGGAATCCAGGATGCCCGTCAGCAGGAAGACCGGCACCAGGTAGATCGTCAGCAGCAGCAGGCCGTCCAGCTTCTCGGCGCGCGTCAGGTAGGGCGAGCGCAGCAGCCCGCCGAAGTGCTTGAACATGACGTAGTTGTGCCCGCGCGACCAGCGCCGGATCTGGCGCGAGCGCACCTCCCAGGTCTCGGGCACCTCCTCGAAGCACTCCACGCGGTTGGCGTAGACCACCTTCCAGCCGTTGATGAACAGGCGGTAGGTCAGGTCGGTGTCCTCGGCCAGCACGCGCTGGTCGAAGCCGCCGAACGAGAGCGCCAGGTCGCGCCGGAAACCGCCGACGGTGCCGCCGTACTGCGGCATCAGGTGCAGGTTGTGGCGGGCCTGCTGGTCCACCTGGTAGCCGCCGCTGCGTTCGAGATCGAGCAGGCGGGTCAGCAGGTTGGCGCGCGTGTTGACCGGCACCACGCGCCCCATGACCGCGCCGACCTCCGGGTCCTTGAACGAGATCGCCAGGTCGCGCAGCGATCCGCGGGCGGGCAGGTAGTCGGCGTCGAAGACGATGATCACGTCGGCCGCGGCCACCAGCAGCGCGTCGTTGAGGGCGGCGGGCTTGCCGCGCTGGCCCTCGTGGCGGTGCAACGGCTTGATGACGTCGTGCTTGGCGGCCATCTCGTCCAGGATCGCCGCGGTGCCGTCGCCGGAGTGGTCGTTGATGGGGATGATCTCGAGCAGCCCGCGCGGGTACTCGCAGCGCAGGATCGCCTCGAGGGACTGCCGGGCCACCTTCTCCTCGTCGTGCATCGGCACCAGCACCGAGATGCGCGGCAGGTCCGAGTCGATCAGGTCCTGGTAGTACAGGCGCTGGTCGCCGACGAGCCGGTTGACCGTGAACCGGTAGTGCCGCGTGGCGTAGATCGCCATGATCAGCACCACCAGCAGCACGTACAGCTTGAGGATCAGAACGACCATCGCCACGTCTCCGGCCGGTCGCGCAGCCGCAGGGCCACGACGTTCATGTACACCGAGTAGATCGCCACCAGGTAGACGAAGTCGATCAGCGGGCCCAGGGCGAAGAACATGGCCGCCATGTGCAGCACCGTCAGCTTCTGCAGCAGGTACAGGAAGCTGGCGTAGCGCACCGCGCCGAACAGCGCCGCGTAGCCCAGCGTCGCCAGGATCACCGCGAAGCGCTCCCAGACCGGCGTCTGCAGCGGCGAGAGCGCCACGCCCATCACCACGGGCATCAGCAGCCACATGCCGAACTGGGTGCCCATGTAGAGCAGCGAGAAGTCGAGCACGTCGTAGGGGAACAGGTGCGGCACCAGCACGAAGAACGCGCCGGAGATCAGGTTCAGCAGGGACAGGAACACCGCGTAGACGCGCAGCACCTTCGGCACGAAATGCAGGCGCGGCAGCACCGCCACGATCAGCACCGACGTGACGAAGGTGACCAGGGCCAGCCGGCGCGAGGGGAAGGCGCCCGCCGCGTCCAGCACGGGCATGCGCGTGACCCACACCGGCAGGAACTCCCAGTGCGTGAGCTCGGTCCGCACGCCCACCCAGTCCGCCATCCGCGCCACCTGCCGGACGAAGGCGCCCAGCAGGGGCGCGTGGAACCAGGCGATCGCCGCGTCGAGCAGGGCCACCAGCAGCAGCAGCGCGACCAGGGGCAGCCGGCGCACCGGCCCCAGCCGCTTGTAGGCGCGATGGTAGTGGATGCGATCCTTCACGGGCGCTTTCCCGGCCGCGGCGGTCAGACGGCGTGAACCCTCACGCGGCGCCGACGCGGACCGTCGAACTCGCAGAACCAGACCGCCTGCCAGACGCCCAGGTCCATCCGGCCGCCGACGACCGGCACCAGCTGGCCGCAGCCCACCAGGCTGCTCTTGACGTGGGCCGCCGCGTTGCCCTCGGCGTGGCGCCAGCCGGCGTCCCAGGGCACGGCGCGGTCCAGGGCCTCGATCATATCACGGACCACGTCGGGATCGGCGCCCTCGTTGACGGTCACGCCGGCCGTGGTGTGGGGGACCCAGACCAGGACCGCCCCGTCGTTCAGGCCTATTTCGTCCACGGCGCGTTGAACCTGAGAAGTGATATCGACAAAGGCGTTGCGGGCGCCGGTGCGCACCTCGAATTCGACCATCCCCCACCTCCGCCGCCGGGGTCTAGAGATCGAAGTACATCGAGAACTCGTAGGGGTGCGGCCGGCGGTTGATCGCCTGGATCTCCGCGCGCTTGATCGACAGCCAGCGCGTGATCAGGGCTTCGGGGAACACGCCGCCCCGCGTCAGGAACTCGTGGTCGACCTCCAGGGCGTCCAGGGCGTCGTCCAGGGAGCGCGGCAGGAACTCCACGGTGTGGGGCCGGCCGTCGGCCGGGGGGTGCTCGGGGCAGTAACCGTCGGCCAGCGGATCGAGGCCGCGCACGATGCCGTCGAGGCCCGCCATCAGGATGGCCGAGGCGGCCAGGTAGGGGTTGCAGGTGAAGTCGGGCGGGCGGTACTCCATGCGGCGGTGCTGGGGATCGGCCACGTAGCTGGGGATGCGCACGGCGGCGCCCCGGTTGCTGCGCCCGAAGGTGATCGCCGTCGGCGCCTCGAAGCCGGGCACCAGGCGCTTGTAGGAATTGGTGCTGGGATTGGTGAAGGCGCACAGCGCGTGGCTGTGCAGCAGCACGCCGCCGACGTAGCTCAGGGCCAGCGGGCTGAGCGAGGCGTAGCCGGCGGGGTCGTCGAAGACGTTGCGCCCGTCCTTCATGAGGTACTGGTGCAGGTGCCAGCCGCTGCCCGCGTTGTCGAACAGGGGCTTGGGCATGAAGGTCACCCGCAGGCCGTGCCGCTCGGCGAGGTTGAACAGGATGTACTTCGTCATCACGGCGTTGTCGCAGGTGGTCGGCAGGTCGTCGAACCAGCCCTCGATCTCCTGCTGGGCCTTGGCCCCCACCTCGTGGTGGTGGTAGCGGACCGGGATGTCGAAGTCCCGCATGACCGCGCAGACCTCGTCGCGGAAGTCGTCGTGGCGGTCGTGGGGGTTGCAGGCGTGGTAGGCGTTCTGGAAGAAGCGTTCGCGGCTTTCCATCCGGTAGTGGGCGCTGGTGTTGCCCGAGTCGAAGTCCGCCTCCTCGAAGATGTGGAACTCGTACTCCGGGATCCAGCGCGTGGTGTCCGCGACGCCCATCTCCCGCAGCAGCCCCTCGGCGGCGCGCACGATGGTCCGGCCGTCCTGCGCGAAGGGGGTGCGGCCGGCGTCGACGTGCTTGACCTCGGCGAACATCGTCAGCGTGGGGCGCTGGCGGAACGGGTCGACGTGCGCCGTGGTGAGGTCCGGCAGCAGGACCATGTCGCTGTCCTCGACCTTGAGAAAGCCGTAGCTGGAGCCGTCGAAGCCGATGCCCTCGCCCATGACCTCCGGCGTGAAACGGTCGAAGGGGAAGGTGATGTGGTGCAGGCGGCCGACGAGGTCCAGGACCTTCAGGTCCACGAACTCGATCTTCCGGTCGATGGCTTCCATGCGCACGGCGGCGAAGTTCTGCGACGACATTTCCAGCTCCTTGCACGGATCGGGGCCCCGGGCCCGGGAAAGCGGCGTAACCTCGAATATACGCCGCGACCGCCTGCCGCAAAGGGAAGAAAACGCCCGCTCATTTCTCGGGAGCAGCCTTGCCCGCCACCCCCGCCCGGCCTATGTTTCGCACCGTTGCGCCGACGCGCGAAAGGAGCCGCCCGTGGCCGATCCCGCCGTGACCATCCTGTTCGAGGGCCAGCCCCTCGCCTGCCGCCCCGGCCAGTCGGTCGCGGCCGCCCTGTGGGACCACGGCGTCAAGGTCCTCTCCCACAGCCCCAAGTACGGCCGCCCCCGCGGCGCTTCGTGCGCGCGCGGCCATTGCATGGGCTGCCTGATGCGCATCGACGGCGTCCCCAACGTCCGCGCCTGCCACACGCCGGTCCACGAAGGCCTCAGGGTCGCCCGGCAGGACGCCGGCGCCGCCTACGGCCGCCCCATGCAGTCCGCGTTGTCCGGCACCGGCCACCTGCTGCCGGTCGGCTTCTACTACAAGTGGTTCACCAAGCCGGCGGCCCTGTCGAAGCTCTTCATGCGCATCATCCGCCCGGTGACCGGCATCGGCCGGTTGCCCGACGAGGCGGCCTGGCGGGCCGCGCCGCCCCCGCCGCGGTCCCGCGACCTCGGCCGCTGGGACACGGTGGTGGTCGGCGGCGGCGCGGCCGGAATGGCCGCCGCCCTGGCGGCCGAGGGTCGCACGCTGCTGATCGACGATGCGGCCCACGGCGGGGGCCAGCGCCGCGAGGCTCTCGACCTCGCCGCCGCCGGGGACGGCGACCCGCTGGCCGGCCTGCACCGCCTGCGGCGCCTGCGCGCGCTCCTGCACGAGCGCGACGCCCTGGTCGCGGCCGCCCCCCACGTGACCCGCGCGCCGTCGACCACGGTGGTGGGCTGCTACCAGCCCGACATGCTGCTGCTGCGCGACGCCGCGGGCCTGTCCGTCGCGCGCGCCGACCGCATCGTCTGGGCGGCCGGAGCCCTGGACCAGCTGGGCCTGTTCGACGACCACGACCTGCCGGGCATCCTGGGGCCCCGCGCCCTGTACCGCCTGGCCGGGCGCGACGGGATCGACCTGCGCGGGCGCGCCGTGGTCGTCTGGGGCCACGGCCCGGACCAGTGGCTGTGCGCCGCCCTGCTCCACGCACGCGGAGCTCGCGTCGTCCTGGCCCTGGATCCCACCGCCGCACCCGACGAGAACGCCCTGGCGACCGCCCGGCGGCTCGGCTGGCAGCTGCGCACGGGCCTGCGGCCGCTGGCCGCCCTCGGCCGCGCGGGTTCGCTGGCCGCGCTGCGCTTCGACGACGGCCGCAACGGGACCCGCCCCGAATCCGCCTGCGAGATCGCCGTGATCTGCGGCCGCGGCAAGCCCGTCTACGACGGGGCCTACCAGCTCGGCGCCGACCTCGTGCTCGATCCCCTGCGCGGCGGTTACGTGCCGCGCGCCGCCGGCGGACGCTGGGACGGCCGCACCCCGGCCGGCCTGAACCTGACGATCGCCGGCGAGGCGGCCGGCGCCACGCTCGCCGACCTGCTGGAAGAGGTGACGGCATGAGCAAGCGCATCCTCTGCCGCTGCGAAGACGTGACCATCGAGGAGTTCGGCAAGGCCTACCGCGACGGGTTCGCCGAGATGGAGGCGCTCAAGCGCTTCACCGGCGTGGGCACCGGCTTCTGCCAGGGCAAGGGCTGCCTCTGCGAGTCCGCGCTGGAACTGGCGCGCCTGCGCGGCGTCGACCCGGCGCAGATCCCGCTGACGAACATCCGCCCGCCCATCGAACCGCTGACCTTCGAGGAGCTGGCGAGCCTGGACCTGCCGCCCTTGATGGGCGAACTGGAGGCTGCGCTGCCCCGCACCGACCCGGAGGTGGGCCCGTGATCCCCCTGCCCGAAGGGCCCGTCCCCGCGACGGCCGACGCGGTCATCGTCGGCGGCGGCATCAACGGCCTGGCCATCGCCTACGAGCTGGCGCGGCGGGGCATGAAGCGCCTCGTCGTGCTGGAGAGGGACTACCTCGGCAGCGGCTCGACCGGGCGTTGCGGCGGCGGCATCCGCCAGCAGTGGACGACCGCGGAGAACATCCGCCTGGCCCAGGAGAGCGTCGCCGCCTTCGAGCACCTGGCCGGCGAACTCGGCCTGCAGACCTTCTTCCGCCAGGGCGGCTACCTGATGGTGACCGAGGACGAGTCCCATCTCGACAGCCTGCGCAAGGCCGTCGCCCTGCAGAACTCCTGCCAGGTGCCCAGCCGCTACCTGGAGCCGCGGGAGTGCCTGGACATCGTGCCGCAGCTGGACATCTCGCGCCTCAAGGGCGCGACCTTCTGCCAGAAGGACGGCACCGCCTACCCGTTCAGCGTGGTGTGGGGCTATGCGAAGGCCGCGACGCGGCGCGGCGTGCGGATCTTCATCCGCACGCGCCTGCTCGAGGTGCGGCACGACGGCGACCGCATCACCGGCGTGCTCACCGACCGCGGCGAGATCTCGACACCGCTGCTGATCAACTGCGCCGGGCCGTGGTCGCGCTCGCTGGCGGCGATGGTCGGCGTGCAGCTGCCCAACCGCCAGGAACGCCACGAGATCATGGTCAGCGAATCGTGCAAGCCGTTCCTGGACCCGATGGTCATCTCCATCAGCGACGGCATCTACTTCAGCCAGAGCATGCGCGGGGAGATCGTCGGCGGCATCGGCGACCCGGACGAACCGCACTGGGACCGCCCCGCCCAGTTCGACACGCGCAGCCAGCTGCGTTTCGCGGTGCGCTTCGCCCGCGCCCTGACCGCCTACTGGCCCCCGGCGCGCAAGCTGCGCCTGATGCGCCAGTGGGCCGGCATGTACGACGTGACCCCCGACCACCGCCCCATCCTGGGCGGCGTCCCCGGCCTCGAGGGCTACCAGATGGCCTGCGGCTACAGCGGCCACGGCTTCATGTTGGCCCCGATGGCCGCCTCCCGCCTGGCGAAGCAGATCACCGGCGGCGGACCCGACGCGATCATCGACTCGCTGTCGCTAGCCCGCTTCTCGCGGGGCGACATCGAGGCCGACGCGTTCGTGGTGGGCTGACCGGCCGCCCCGGCCATCCGGAACACAGGCTTTCAAAATCACTGTGGTTGCGAATGTGGATTATTTTAGTAATCTATTTCTAGCCGTACCATCCACCCGTATCCGGAGGTGCAACCCATGCGCTGGATCAAGCATCCCTACTTAGCCGCCGCCGCGACCGTCCTCGTGCTCGGCCTCGGGGCCGGCGCCGCCCGCGCCGATCTCGCCTTCTACACCACGGCCCTCACCGGCGCCTCGGAGGTCCCGTCCAACGCCAGCCCGGCGGCCGGGATCGCCACGCTCACGGTCGACACCTCGACCCTGGTCGGCACCTACGCGCTGCAGTTCAGCGGCCTGACGGCCGCGCAGACCGGCGTCCACTTCCACACCGCCGCGGCCGGCGTCAACGGCCCGGTCGCCTTCGGCCTGCCCCTCGGCTCGCCGGTCGCCGGCACCTGGAACCTGACCGCGCCCCAGTACGCGAGCCTCGTCGCGGGGTCGATCTACCTCAACGTCCACAGCTCGGCCTTCCCCGGCGGCGAGATCCGCGGGCAGATGACGCTCGACCACGTCGTCGCCGACGAGAACATGACGCTCGGGGACGTCAAGTCGCTGTACCGATAGCATTCCGACGAAGAGGGCCGTCCCCGGCCGGGGGACGGCCCTTCCACGTCCTCGCATCTCGCCCGCGGTCACTCCCTGCTCAGCGATACAACGCCTTGACCTCGCCCCAGCCGGCCGCGCCGGATGGTGTCGGTCCGCCGTAGTTCGTCAGCTCCCAGGCGCCTTCCTTCACCAGACCGACGCCGGCGGCGTAGGCGTTGGTGTCGCCTTGCCGTGAACCGCCGCCGAGCCTGCGGCCCGACGCGTCGTGGGCCGCTTCGCCGAGGAAGGCGGGAAGCGGCGGCAGGGAGCCCTCGACCGCGACGGTCTCGAAGTCGCCGGCCGGTACGGTCGTGACGCCGCCGCCGACGATGCAGTAGGCGAACGTCTCCACGCCCCACGGCACGGAGTCGTCGAGGCTCCAGTAGATGCGCGTGACGGTGCTCCAGCAGCGGTCCGTCGCCGTGACGGCGGGCAGCCACAGGATCGGCGGCGAGTAGCTGGCGACGAAGCCGTCCTCGTTGAAGGCGGCGTGCAGGTAGACCGCGCCCGTGGAACCCAGGGACCAGAAGTTGTGGTAGACCTGATCCGGCTCGGTCCAGACCAGTTCGACGACCGCCTCGCCCTGAATCACGGCCGTACCCACCGCTTCGATGACGCGCTCGTGCCCGGCGCCGTCCGTGTACGTCCAGGCGCAACCCGGCGCCAAAGGTTGGTAGGCGATCTGGGCGGGAGCGGGGGCGGCGAGCGCCGCCAGGGACAGGACCAAGAACAGTCTCGACAGGTGCCGCATCCCAGTTCCTCCCTTGCGTGCGTGACCGGGTCCACCATCGTACACCAGCGGTCGGCTTCAGGACAACAGGTGCCGCAACGCCGGTTCCAACTCCCGGTACTCAAATTGGAATTCGTTGGCGCGCAACACCTTGGGCACGGCGCGGCAGCTCTGCAGCAGCATGGACGACATCTCCCCCAACACCAGGCCCAGCACGAAGCCGGGGGTCGTGAAGCCGCTCGGGCGGCCCAGCACCCGACCCAGCGTCCGGGCGAACTCGCGGCGGGTCGGCGGGTCGGGCACCACCGCGTTGACGGGACCGGCGATCGCGTCGCGGTCCAGGATGTGCAGGATGGCGCGGACGAGGTCGTGCCGGTGGATCCAGGGCACGTAGGCGCGGCCGTCGCCGAGCGGGCCGCCCAGGCCGAACCGGTAGGGCAGGACCAGGCGCGGCAGGGCCCCGTCTTCGCGGTCGAGCACCAGGCCGATGCGCAGCAGCGCCACGCGGGCGCGTCCGTTGTCGGCTTCCAGGGCGCAGCCCTCCCACTCGTGGGCCAGCCGGCCCAGGAAATCGCGCCCGCCCTCGTTCTCCTCGTACAGGGGCTCGGCGCCGCCGTCGCCGTAGTAGCCGACGGCCGACGCGCTGACCAGCACGCGCACCCGCTCGCTCGCGTTGACCGCCGCCGCCACGTTGCGCGTGCATTCGAGACGGGAACGGCGCAGCAGCGCCTTGCGCTTGCGGGTCCAGCGCTTGGCGGCGACGGGCTCGCCGGCCAGGTTGACGACCGCGTCGCATTCGCCCAGCGCCCGCTGCCAATCGCCCGGGAAGGTCGGGTCCCCCTCGACGATCTCCACCGGACGCGACAGGCGCGACAGCGCCCGCTTGCGGTCGCGGGTGACGCACACGACCTCGTCGCCGCGTTCGATCAGCGCGCGGACGACCGCCCGCCCCACCAGGCCCGTACCGCCGGTCAGGAACACCTTCATGCCGAGTTGTCCTCTCTGGAGTCTTCCGGGTGCGAAGCCCCGGGAGGATACCCGCCACCGCCGCGCCTGTCCAGACCTGTCGCGACCGCACCCGACGGCGGCTGCGTTGACACCGTGGCGGCCGGCCCCTATCGTCGTCCTCGCGGCCGCGCCGCACCGCGCGGCCCGCACGCTGCGGCGGTCACCAACGGGAGGGTCATGAGCTACGATTTCTTCGACTGCGAGGTCCGCGACGGCGTCGCGACCCTGACGCTGCTCGGGCCGTCCGCACCCTCGCTGCAGGACCTCGGCGACGAGCTCGTCGACGCCCTGCTGCGCCTGCAGGAGGATCGCGCCGCCCGCGTGGTCCTGCTGACGGACGCCGGCGGGCCCTTCGACACCGCCATGGACCTGCGCGCGGCCGCCGAGGCGCAGGCCGGCGACGCCGGCATGGGGGCCGTGGCCGCCGACCTCGACACCATCCGCCGCGTCGTGACGCTGATGCAGGAACTCGGCAAGCCGATCGTCGCCGCGGTGGCGGGCGACGTGCGCGACAGCGGATTCGGGCTGATCATGGCCGCCGACGTGCGCCTGGCCGCCGCCACGGCCACCTTCACCACCCAGGACCTGCGCCTGGGCCTGCTGCCGGACTGGGGGCTGACTTCGACGCTGCCGCGCGCGGTCGGACCCAACCGGGCCCTGGACATCCTGTGGTCGGGACGCACGCTGTCCGCCGACGAAGCGTCGCGCCTGGGCCTGCTGGACCGCGTCTTCACGCCCCAGGAATTCGAGCAGGAAGTCGAGGCCTACTGCCGCCGCCTGGCGGGCATCCCCCAGCCGGCGCTGCGCCTGAGCAAGCTGGCGGTGCAGCAGTCCGGCGAGTTCGACCTGACCACGATGCTGTCGCTGGAGTACGAGGCGCAGCAGCAGTGCTGGGACTCGCGCGAGACCACGGCCGGACTGATGGCCGGCCTGGACGGCGACGAGCCCGACTTCGGGATCCCCGGGAGCGAAGACGAGGACTGACGTCGGCACGAACGGCGAACAACGAGGAGCCGCCTCCCCGAGGGAGGCGGCTCTCGACGTTGTTGCACCTTGTCAGCGGTAGTTGGCTTTCACCGCGCCCCAGCTGCCGTCCTGCATCGGGACGGGATCGCAGGGGATGCCCGGGAAAACCCCCGACAACGAGCCGTTGCAGAAACCGTTGCCGTTCTTGTTGATCACGAACCCGTACGGGGGGTTCTCGGTAGATATGGGGGTCGGGGTCAAGTTCGAGTAGAAGTAGAACACGCCCGTGCCGGAGTGGCCGGGCTCGCACCCGCTCGCGGGCTCGAACTTGATGAGGATGCCCGGCACGTCGATGGACGGTTCTCCCGAGCAACGCCACTCGCGGGAGTAGTGGGTGACGCAGCCGTCCTCGCTCGTGGTGGTCCCGATCTCGCTGCCGAAGACGATGGCGCTCTGCAGGTCCGTGCACGTGCAGTTCGTCAGATCTTCGATCCACAGGTCCCAATGGCTCAAGCCGCGGGCGCTGCTCCAGCACAGATCGATCGTGTACTTCCAGGTTCCCAGCGCCGGGTCGCCGGTGTTCGGCGCCGCGCCGATGTTGCCGGAGACGCAGTCACACTGGGCCGCGGCGCCGCCCGGCATCGCCAAGGCGAGGCCGAGCATCAGCAGCAGGATGATCATCGAAGGTCTGTGATCGAGTTTCATGTCCAGCCCCCCTCGCGAACAACCACATCAGGCAGGCGACGGATCCATCCATGTCGCCATTGCATTCATTGTGCAATTCATACAACCACCATATATTTAGTGTGATTTAGCGGCAACAATATTTTTTGCGTTATCCGAACATGGGGTGGCGGTCCGGAATCAGGCCAGCGAGTCTCGCAGCGCCGCCTTCAGGACCTTGCCCGAGGAGTTCTTGGGCAAGGCGTCGACGTGGTGCAACCGGCGTGGGACCTTGAAGTTGGCGAGTTTCGAGGCGCAGTGGCGCAGCAGGGCCTGCTCGTCGAAGGAAGCGGCCTCGGCCGGCACGATCCAGGCCTCGATGGCTTCGCCCAGCAGCGCGTCCGGCACGCCGATCACGCAGGCCTCGACCACCTCGGGCCGCTGCAGCAGCGTCTCCTCGACTTCCTTCGAACTGACCCGGTTCGCGCCCGCCTTGATCATGTTCTTCACGCGGTCGACGATGAAGATGAAGCCTTCCGCGTCGCGGTAGGCCAGGTCGCCGGTGTGCAACCCGTCGGGGAAGAGCACCTCGGCGGTCTCCTGCGGGGCGTTCCAGTAGCCGCGCATGATGTTGGGGCCGGCGGCCACGATCTCCCCCTGCTCGCCCACGTCGCACTCGCTGCCGTCGGGGCGCCGCACGGTCAGCGAGACGCCGGGGATGCCCCTGCCGATCGAGCCGAACTTCTCGTGCAGCCGCTCCGGCGGCACCCACGACAGGCGCGCGGAGGCCTCGGTCTGTCCGTACATGATGTAGACCGCGATCCGGTCGGGCAGGGCCCCGCGGATGCGCCGCACGAGATCGGGGGCCATGGCGCCGCCGGCCTGCGTGATGTAGCGCAGGTCCGGGTGCGGGCGCTCGAGGAAGTCGGTCCGCGCGCAGAGGATCGCGTAGTGGCTGGGCACGCCGGAGAAACCGGTGCAGCGCTCCCGCGCCAGGGTCTCGAGCACCTGCTGCGGGAAGGCGAAGCGGTTGTCGATGACCGTGCGGCCGCCGCAGCGCACGTGGGTCAGCAGGAGCGAGTTGCCGAAGCTGTAGTGGAAGGGCAGCACGCAGCAGACGCTGTCGTCGGGCCCCAGCTTCAGGTAGGCCAGGATCTGCCCGGTGTTCGCCGTGAGGTTGCCGTGCGTCAGGGTGACGCCGCGGGGCGTGCCGGTCGAGCCGCTGGTGTAGAGGATCGCCGCGAGGTCTTCGGGACCGGCCTCGCCGGCGCCGTCGAGGGGCGCGAGCCCGGCTGCCTCGTCGGCGCGGTGCAGGTCCAGGCCCGCGGGCAGCCGCCAGACGGGGTTGGCGCGGTCGACCACCGCGAAGCGCAGGTCGGGGCAACCCTCGACGATCTCGGGCAGGGCGCGCGCCTCGCGGGCGCGCGTCCAGAGGGCGACGGCGCCGCTGTCGCGCAGCAGCGCCCGGTGGGTCTCTTCCTTGTTCGCATGGTTGAGGGCCACGCAGCAGGCGCCGGCCTGCAGGATGCCGAAGAAGGCGGCCACGTACTCGGGGGAGTTCTCGACCAGCACGGCCACGCGGTCGCCGCGGCGCACGCCGCGCTCGCGCAGGAAGCGGGCGATGCGGCCGGCCTCGTCGGCGACGGTCGCGTAGGAGACGTGGCGCTCGCCGTGGGCGAGCGCGACGGCGTCCGGCCGGCGGGCCGCGGTCTCCAGCAGCATACCGTGGACGGTCACGGTCCTACCCCCGCTTGCGCGTGACGAAGCCGACGAGGTTGTCGATCGAGTCGAGGTTTTCCGGCACGAGCTCCTGGTCCTCGATGCCCAGGCCCAGATCGCCCTCGAGGAAGGCGACGAGTTCCATCACGCCGACCGAGTCCATGATGCCGTTGTCCAGCAGCGACATCTGGTCGTCCTTGAGCGGGACGCCGTCACCGAACAGGAAATTCTCCACCACGAAGCCGCGAATCTGCTGCCGCAATTCCATCCGTCGTCTCCCTCGCTGTACCGGTGTTCAGGCGGCGGTCCCGCCGCCGCGCCAACTCACTTCTTCGGGGCGCAGCGCGTCCTGGTGGACACGTGGCGCGAATCCGGGCCCGAACTGCCGGGCCAGCAGCTGCAGGCTGAGCAGCCCCACGAACGCCATGTTGTCGCGCGCGCTGGTCAGCTTGCCGGCCTGCCACTTGCGCAGCAGGCCCGCGATGCGCTGCGGGTCGATCAGTCCGGTCTCGAGCAGCGCCTCGGTGTCGAACGCGTCGCGCACCAGGTCGGCGCCCGGCCCCACGAAGAAGCTGGCGCTGTCCGGGGCGCGGTAGGGCTGCTTGGGCCGCTCGATGATGGCCGCAGGCAGCAGATCGGCCACCGCCAGCTTCAGTAAAGCCTTTTCCTTCAGGCTCGCCAGCTTGGCGCTGGCCGGCAGCGTGCCCGCCAGCTCGGCCAGGCGATGGTCCAGGAACGGGAAGCGCCCCTCGACCGTGTTCCCCATCAGCATGCGGTCGCCCTGCGAGGAGAGCAGGTAGCCCGACATGAACAGGGTCATCTCCAGGTACTGCGCGCGGGCGACCGGCCCCCAGACGCGGAACTCGGCGGGCAACGAGGCGCCCAGACGCTCCTCGCTGTCCCGGGCCAAGGCCGCCTCCTGGATGTCGGCCGCGAGGAAGGCGCCGATCGTGCCGGTGTTGCGCCAGCGCGGCCGGTGCGAGAAGTAGGGATCGGACGCCGCCTCCTCCAGCCCCGTCCCGTAGAACTGGGCCAGGAACCCGGGCGGCGACTGCTGCAGGTAGGGGTAGAGCTTCGTCAGCAGCAGCGGGCGACGGTGCGAGCGGGGGTCGCGCGCCCAGAAGGCGCGCACCTTGGCCTCGCGCAGGATGTTGTAGCCGCAAAAGACCTCGTCGGCCCCCTCGCCGGTGAGCACGACCTTGTATCCCTGGGAGCGGACCAGGCCGGACAGCGCGTGCAGCGGCGCCGGCGCGGTGCGCAGCAGCGGCGTCTCGCTCAACCACACCACGCGCTCGAAGGCGCCGGCGATCTCGGCGTCGCCGACGCTGATCGACTCGTGGTCGGTGCCCAGGTGCGTGGCCATCATCGTCTGCCAGCGCGTCTCGTCGTAGGCCGCGTCCTTGAAGCCCACCGAGAAGGTCTTCATCCGCCGCTGCGTGGTGTGCTGGATGAGCGCCGCGGTCGCCGAGGAGTCCAGACCGCCGGACAGGTAGGCGCCGACCGGCACGTCGGCCCGCAGGCGGATGACCGCCGCGTCGGCCAGCAGATCGCGGATCCGGCGCGCCATGCCCGGCAGCTCGTCGCGGGCCACGAAGCGGTGGTCTTCGCGGGCGGGCAGGAACGTGGGGTGCCAGTAGCGGCGCGGGCGCAGCTCGGGGCGGGTGTTGCCGCCCTCGCCCAGTTCGAGGGTCGCCGTGTGGCCGGCCGGGAGCTGCCAGACCCCGCGGAAGGGCGTCGCCGGGGGGATGTTCACCCAGTAGGTGAAGACCTCGCTCAACGCGCCCGGGTCCAGCAGCGGGGCCTCGGCGTCCCAGGCGCCGAGGGCCTTGATCTCCGAGGCGAACAGCAGGACGCCGTCGCGCGCGGTCCAGAACAGGGGCCGGATGCCGAAGCGGTCGCGGGCCAGCAGCAGCCGGCGCCGCTCGCCGTCCCAGAGCGCGAAGGCGAACTGGCCCACGAAGCGCTCGACGCAGGCGTCGCCCCAGCGACGGTAGGCCTCCAGGAGCACTTCGGTGTCCGAAGCGGTCCGGAAGACGTGCCCGTGCGCTCGCAGCTCTTCTCGCAGCTCGACGTAGTTGAAGATCTCGCCGTTGAAGGTCAGCCAGAGGCGGCCCGCGGCGTCGCCCATCGGTTGCTGGCCGGTCGCCAGGTCGATGATGCTCAGGCGGGCGTGGCCGAGCAGGACGTGGTCGTCGCGCCAGGCCCCGAACTCGTCGGGCCCGCGGTGGCGCATCACGCCGATCATCCGCTCGGTCGCGCCTTCCGGGACGTCGAGTCGCCCCTCCAGCGCCACTGCTCCGCAAATGCCACACATGGTTCAGTCCTTCGGCCGGGTGAGCCAGGCCTTGACCTGGGACACCGCTTCGGCGGGGGTCGCGGCCAGGCTCCAGCGCCCGTCGCCGCACTGGTCGAGGAACCGGCTGCCCGGGTCGAAATCCAGCAGCACGACCCGCTTGCCGAAGCGCAGGGCCATGGCGACCTCGCTCAAGGTGCCGCCGTTGCCGCGGCAGGCGATGATCGCGTCGCTGCCCAGCACGTTGATGATGTTGCGGCCGGCGCCCATGCCGGTCGGGATGACGATGTCCAGGTGCTCGCTGGCCGCGGCCGGGTCGTCGTCGAACAGCACGCCCACGGTCAGGCCGCCGGCCTCGCGGGCGCCGCGGGCCGAGGCGTCCATCACCCCGGTGGGCCGGCCCCCGTTGAGCAGCACCCAGCCCTCGGCGGCGATGAGGCGGCCCAGTTCGCGGGCGTGCTCCAGCGTGGCGGGTGGCACGGTGCAGCCGCCCATGACTCCGACGACGGTCCTGCGCATGGACGTCCTTCCGTTCGCGGGCCCCGGGCAGGATCGCAGATGCGACCCGGACCCGCAAGGTGCGACTGCCGGTTCAGGCGCCGGGCTTGCGGCGCGGCAGGCCGCGGGTGATCGCCTTCCCGCCGTAGCGGTCGGCGGCCCGGTCCATCACCGCGTCCAGGGTGCGGCTGCGCTCCGCGACGGGATCCGGGAAGAGGCTGGGCGGCTTCGCCTCGCGGTCGACGAGGTTCTGGCCCGAGACGCCGATCAGGCGCAGGGGGCGGCCGCGCCGGTCCAGCTGCCCGTCGAACAGGCGGCGGCCGGCGTCGCGCAGCGCGTCGGTGCGGTCGGTGGGTTCGGGCAAGGTCTCGGCGCGGGTGACGGTCGTGAAGTCGGGGAAGCGGGCCTTGAGCTGCACCGTGCGCGCCAGCTTGTCGGCGCGGCGCAGCCGGCGGGCCACCTTGTGCACGAGCTGGTCGAGCACCTCCAGCAGCGCCTCGCGCTCGCCGATGTCCTCGGCGAAGGTGACCTCGTGGCCGATGCTGCGGGCTTCGCGGTCGGTCGTCACCGGTCGCTCGTCGCGGCCGGCCGCCAGTTCGCGCACGTGACGGGTGAACGCCGCGCCGAGGCGCGACTCCAGGCGGACCGGGTCGGCGAGCCTCAGGTCGCGCAGCGTCCGGATGCCCAGCGCTTCGAGGACGGCGGCGGACTTCTCCCCCACGCCCCACATCCGGCCCACCGGCAGCGGGTCCAGGAAATCCAGGATGCGCGCGGGGTCGACCACCACAAAGCCGTCCGGCTTCTCCAGGTCGCTGGCCAGCTTGGCCAGGAACTTGTTCGGCGCCACGCCCACCGACGCGACCAGGCCGATCTCGTCGAGGAGGCGCCGCTTCACGAGACGCCCGATGGCGGGACCGTCGCCGAGCAGGCGCCGGCAACCGCCGACGTCCAGGAAGGCCTCGTCCACCGACAGCGGCTCGACCAGCGGGGTGATCTCGTGGAAGACGTCGAAGATCCAGCCCGAGACCTCGGCGTAGCGCTCCATGCGCCCGCGCAGGAAGACGCCGTGGGGGCAGAGCCGGACCGCGCGGGCGGCGCTCATCGCGCTGTGCACGCCGAAACGTCGGGCTTCGTAGCTGGCCGCCGACACCACGCCGCGTCCCTCGGGGGTGCCGCCGACGATCACCGGCTTGCCGCGCAGGCGCGGGTCGTCCAGCACCTCCACCGACGCGAAGAAGGCGTCCATGTCCACGTGCAGGATGGTGCGCTCGCTCATCACGGCTCCCGATCCCCCGGGCGGAAAAAGACGGACGGCGACCGCAGCCGCCGTCCGTCGCCACGCCGGTGACGGCTCTCCCTACGAGGACTGCTCCACGCGGACCGTCGCGTCCTCGACGATCGCCTTGTAGAAGTAGCCGCTGCCGAAATCCTTGTCGACCGTCAGCACGCCCTCGATCAGGACCGTGTCGCCGACCTTCGCCGAGACGTCGGTGGTGACCGTCAGGTCGGCGGTCTCGCCGTCGCCCGAGCCGTCCTGCACGTGCAGCCAGTTGCGGCCCATGATGCCGGTCAGCGACTTGACGACCTTGCCGCGCACCTTCACGGTCATGCCCGCCAGCTCGGTGCGGCGCGTGTTCACCTCGGCGACCTTCAGCCCGCCGGACGGCGGCGTCAGGCCGCTGAAATCGGCGTCGCTCTTGCCGACGGCCACGCCGCCGTGCGCCTTCTTGATCTCGGCCTGCATGTCGCCGGCGGGGGCCTGGCCCGGCGCGGCGAACGACGCCGCGAACCAGATCTCCGCGAAGTCGCGGTTCAGGCTGGCGGCGTGGAAGTTCTGCATGGCCATGGCGCCCAGCAGTTCGACCTTCTGCCCGACCTGCATCGGGCCCTCGGGGCCGGCCGCCCACAGCTCGCCGCCAGGCGTCTTGAGGCGGACGTAGGTGTAGCCACCGGAATTGAAGGTCTCCGCCACCTCGCCGCCGAGGTTGCCGCCGGCGGCCATCCCGGCCGGGGCGGCGCCGCTGGGATTCTCCGTGGCCACGGCCGCGGCCTTCTGGTTCCAGGCGGCGGCCGAATCGCTCTTCTTTTCGCCGCAGCCGATCAGGGCCACGGACAATGCGATCACGAGGATCGTCAGGGTCGTCGTCTTCAACGGGTGCCTCCGGGGGGTTCGGGTCGCGCGACACGCCCCAAGGATAGGTGGAAGCGCCGGGATTTCAAGTCGGGACCGATCGAGGGCGGGTTCGTGGCGCTCGTTAATGAATATACGTATCATAATCAACCAGCACTGACTCGCCCTTTCCCGATGTTGCCGGAGGATGAAGATGTACGATCCCTTGATAACTCAGCACATGCGGTCCGAACTGACGCGCCTGGAAATGACGGAGCTGGTCACCTCCACTGAAGTGGACGCCTTCCTGGCGCGACCTGGTTCCTCCCTGTTGTTCATCAACTCGGTCTGCGGCTGCGCTGCGGGTAGCGCCCGCCCCGGGCTGGGCCTGTTCTTGGCCGGCCCCGATCGGCCCGACAACCTCGGAACGGTCTTCGCCGGCATGGATCTCGAAGCCACTTCCCAGGTCCGCACTCGCTACGACCATCTGCCCCCGAGCAGCCCCTCGGTCCTGTTGCTGCAGGACGGCGTGGCCGTGCGGTACATCCACCGCACGGAGATCGAGGGTCGCGA
>PNOJ01000007.1 GCA_013824755.1 Gemmatimonas sp. | reverse complement strand
GCGCCAGGAGGGCGCAGGGCCCCGAACGTCGAGCGCCCCGGGCACACGAGGTGCCCGGGGCGCGTCCCCCGACCCGGCCGGTCGGGTGGTCCAGCGGTGACCGCTACACGACTCCCTGGTCCATCATGGCGTCGGCGACCTTCAGGAAGCCGGCGATGTTGGCGCCGTTGACGTAGTTGCCCGGAGTGCCGAAGGCCTCGGCGGTCTCCACGCAGTTCTTGTGGATGGACTTCATGATGCCGTGCAGCTTCGCGTCGACCTCTTCGCGGCTCCAGGAGAGGCGCATGCTGTTCTGCGACATCTCGAGGCCCGAGGTCGCCACGCCGCCGGCGTTGGCGGCCTTGCCGGGGCCGTAGAGGATCTTCGCATCGATGAACTGCTCGACGCCCGCCGGCACCGTGGGCATGTTCGCGCCCTCGGAGACCACGTAGACGCCGTTGCGCAGCAGGTTCGCCGCGTCCTTGGCGTTGACCTCGTTCTGGGTGGCGCTGGGGAAGGCGCAGTCGGCCTTGTGGTCCCACAGCGGGTTGAAGGCGGCGCTGGGATCGATGGCCTTGTAGACGGCCTTCGGGTACTTGTCGCAGTACTCCTTGATCCGGCCGCGCTTGACGTTCTTCAGGTTCATGACGAACGCCAGCTTCTCGCGGTCGATGCCCTGCTCGTCGTAGATGTAGCCGGCGGAATCGGAGAAGGTCACCGGCTTGCCGCCGAAATCGAGGATCTTCTCGGCGGTGTACTGGGCCACGTTGCCCGAGCCCGACACCAGGCAGACCTTGCCCTTGAGCTCCTGCTTGCGGGTCGCGAGCATCTCCTGCGCGAAGTACACGGCGCCGTAGCCCGTGGCCTCGGGCCGGATCAGCGAGCCGCCCCACTTCAGGGCCTTGCCCGTGAGCACGCCGGTGAACTCGTTGCGGATGCGCTTGTACTGCCCGAACATGAAGCCGATCTCGCGGCCGCCCACGCCGATGTCGCCGGCGGGCACGTCGGTGTCGGGGCCGATGTGGCGCTGCAGCTCGGTCATGAAGCTCTGCGTGAAGTGCATGACCTCGTTGTCGCTCTTGCCCTTGGGATCGAAGTCCGAGCCGCCCTTGCCGCCGCCCATGGGCAGCGTGGTGAGCGCGTTCTTGAAGACCTGCTCGAAGGCGAGGAACTTCAGGATGCCCAGGTTGACGCTCGGGTGGAAGCGCAGGCCGCCCTTGTACGGGCCGATGGCGCTGTTCATCTCGATGCGGAAGCCGCGGTTGACCTGGACCTCGCCGTTGTCGTCGATCCAGGGCACGCGGAACAGGATCACGCGCTCGGGCTCCACGATCCGCTCCATGATCTTGGCCTTGCGGTACTCGGGGCGCTTGTCGAGCACGGGCCACAGGGACTCCACGACCTCCTGCACGGCCTGGTGGAATTCCTTCTGCTCGGGGTTCTTGGCCACGACCTGATCCATGAAAGCCTTGAATTCAGCCATGTCGGCTCTCCCGCGATGAGGGACCGTCCGAGAACAACCGTGAGGTCGGTTGCACCTGTTGAAACTCCAACAAATTTAGGTGGCGACGGTGCGGACGCAAACATTATTCACTGATGCCGGGCCGGCTGATCCCCATGCCGCGCAGTCCGTTCCGGCCCGGATACAGGCTTGTTCCACTCCTGGTTGATCCGTGGTTGCGCGTCGCCGGCACGGGGCGCACCATGGCCGCCGAAAGCCGGGAGGTGACCGATGAGCCTCTGCCACTTCGCGACCGACCTGCACGGCCGGACGGACCGCTACCGCAAGCTCTGGGACGCCGCGGCCGCCGAGCGCCCCGCCGGCCTGTTCCTGGGCGGCGACCTGCTGCCGCACCGGCTGGCGGCGGGCGGCGACTTCGTCGCCGAGGTGCTGGCCGACGGCTGCCGCTGCCTGCGCGCGCACCTGGGCGCAGCCTACCCCGCGGTCTTCCTGATCCCCGGCAACGACGATCCCGCCGCCGAACTGCCCGCCCTCGCCGCGGGCGAGGACGAGGGGCTCTGGATCCAGGCGCACGGGCGGCGCCTCGCCTGGGGCGACCGGCTGGTGCTGGGCTACGCCTGCATCCCGCCGTCGCCGTTCCTGCTCAAGGACTGGGAGCGCTACGACGTGTCGCGGTTCGTGGATCCCGGCTGCGTGCCGCCCGATGAGGGCCGTCTCACCGTGGCGCGCGAGGAGCGCGAACTCAGGCTGGCGACGATCGCGGCGGAGTTGGCGGAGCTGGCGGGCGGCGCTGACCTCGCGCAGGCGATCTGCCTGTTCCACTGCCCCCCGTACGGCTGCGACCTGGACCGCGCCGGCCTGGACGGGCGAATGGTCGACCACGCGCCGCTGGACGTGCACATCGGGAGCATCGCCATCCGCAGGTTCCTGGAGGCGCGGCGCCCGTTGC
Source organism: Gemmatimonas sp. (assembly GCA_013824755.1). Lineage (GTDB taxonomy): Bacteria > Krumholzibacteriota > Krumholzibacteriia > LZORAL124-64-63 > LZORAL124-64-63 > PNOJ01. Next base: position 48,116 of record PNOJ01000007.1, on the reverse strand, counting down.
TGTCGCTGCACGGCCACGTGCACGAGGCGGCGCGGCTGACCGGCGTCTGGCGCGAGACGATCGGCGTCACCGTGGCCTGCAACGGCGCCCACGACGGCCCCGAGCTGGCCCTGGTGCGCTTCGACCCCGACGCGCCCGCGGCGGCCGAACGCGTCCTGCTGTGAGGGCTCAGGACGGCGCGTCGCCGCCGCCGATCTGGAGCCGGCGGGCCGGGTCGGTGATCGCGCCGATCTTCACGGCGTAGCTCGACCGCTCGGCGATGTCCCGGTCGGTGATCAGGTGGGCGTCGATCAGCCCGGCGCTGCGGTAGCCGGTGCGCAGGTAGTTGATCTCGGCCAGGCAGCGGCTCCAGCCGTCGAGCCAGACCCGCAGCGCCGCCTGGCGCACCGGATCGTCCTCGACGTGGACCAGCAGGTCGATGTCGCTGGCCGGACCGGCCGTCGCGTTCTTCACGCTGCCGAAGACGTACATCGCCTTGACGCCGTAGCGCGCCGCGTCGAGGTCGTGCGCGATCCGCTCGGCCATCTGCAGCCGCCAGCGCCAGACCTCGCCGGGCCTGCCGATCAGCTCGGCCGCGGCGTCGGCGCCCGTGCCCCGCTCCTGCCCCGGCGCGACGAAGCAGGCCAGCGCCTCGTCGAGGTCGGCGTTCAGCAGCACGCGCAGCACGCGCCCCCCGGACTCGGCCTGCACGTCGATCACCCGCAGCGTGCCCGCGATCGCGGCGTGCTGCGGCAGCAGCTCGGGCAGCAGGTTGCGCGCCCCCAGCAGGAACTGCTCGTTGAAGACGATCCCGTCGCGATCCGGGTACAGCGGCAGGTAGCGGATGCGCGACTCCACCAGGTCCTGGAAGAAGTGGGTCCCGAAGGAGAGGTCGGGCAGGTAGCCGCCCTTCTGCCGCGCGATCTCCACCAGCATCGAGGTGTTGCTGATGTCCGCGTAGGTCACGCTCACGCCCAGCTTGATGTCGCCGCGGCTGCCCCAGCGGCCGGGGCCCATCAGGATGAAGCAGCGCTTCGGCAGCAGCTTGTTCAGGTCGCCGATCGCGCGCCCCACCGCCAGCATGCTCGCGCGGTCCTCGAGCGCCGCGTAGGCGTCGGGATCGACGTAGACCACGTGGGTGACGTCGGGCATCCAGCCGTTGGAAACGTGGCGGTCGGCCGTGAACAGGACGTCCTTGACCGCGACGTCCTTGGGGATCGGCGCCGGGGCGGCGTCGTCGGTGTGGCTCTGGGGCCGGCACTGCAGCAGGTAGAACTTCTCGCCGTCGTGGGCGAACTCGATGTCCACCGGCGTGCCCAGCTTCTCCTCGAGGATCACCAGCACGTTGCGCAGGTGGCGCACGAACGGCGTGCCGTTGATCAGGCCGTCGAACGTCGCCACCAGCTCGTCGTGCGCGGGGTCGTACATCAGGCGCCGCGGTTGCTGCAGCATGCCTTCGCTGAGCTTCGAGAACACGAGCTCCAGGCCCGGGTACCGTCCGCCCACCTCGCGCAGCAGGTCGGGGATCGCCAGCGTGACGAAGGCGTTGCGCTCGAGGTCGATGACGTCGATCTGGTTCGGCGCGTAGCGCACGATCTCCTCGAGCTCGACGTTCACGCGCAGGTTGGGCTGACCGGGCACCGCCAGGACCGGGTAGTCGTCGCCGACGCGGTCGACGGCGCGGGTGCCCAGCCCGGGCACCAGGCGGATCAGGCCGTCGTCGCGCCGGATCCGCGGCGACCAGCGGAATTCGTTGCGGCTGAAGGCCACGCCGGCGAAGGCCGGCAGGAAGTAGCGCCCGACCTTGCGGCCGACCACCTCCTGGATCAGGATCCCCATCTCCTCGCTGAAGTCCAGCAGGCCGCGGTCGCGGCGGTACTCGACGGGGTCGGGGCCGAAGACCGAGGCGTAGATCTCGGTGATGGCGTCGCAGAGGGCGTCGAGGCGCTCGGCGCGCTCGCCCTGGTTGGGCAGGAACAGGCTCTTGTACTTGCCGGAGAACGAGGTGCCGAAGCGGTCCTCCAGCAGGCTCGAGCTGCGCACGATCAGCGGCACCTCGCCCAGCTCGTCCAGCGCCGCGGCCAGGCCCTGGCGCAGGTGCGGCGGCAGCGGCGAGTGCTTGAAGAGCTGGATGATGTTGGGGTACTCCTGCCGGACCTGGCCGATCTCCTTGTACTTCTGCTCGATGACGTCCTCGAGGTCGTTGTGGGCGATGAACTCCAGCGTGGCGTCGGACGCCAGGTACCAGGTGCGCGGCACGTGGACCTCGCCGATGGGGCGGTCCGGGCCGGAGGCGCGGGCCAGGATGCGGTCCGCGAGGAGCAGGCCCGAACCCTTGCCGCCCAGCTTGCCGGTCCCGTCCACGGGCATGATCAGGCGGTCGATGAGGGCGCGCAGGTCGGCGACCGTCACGAACTCCTTGGCGACCCGGATGTAGTCGAGCTGCTCGGTCAGGAAGCGCCGGACCAGCGAGACGCGCATGTTGGTGACCGTCGAGGGCTGCAGCGAGGAGCCCTCGCCCACCAGGTGATGGTAGCGGCGCAGCGCGTCCGCCAGCTCGGGCAGGGTCGTGCGCGGGTTGTCCAGGATCTTCAGGAAGAGGCCGGCCCGGTCGTCCTGGATCCACTTCTGGACCTTCAGCAGGATCTCGTGGTCGGTCATGTGGCGCGCGGCCATGAAGAACGGCGCGTCCGACAGCAGCACGGACTCGTCGCGCTTCAGGACGACGCCCGGCACGTTGACCTCGCCGGAGACCGTCTCGGCCGAGACCACGGAATCCACGCGGCCGAGCATGTCGTGGGCCTCGTCGACGCCCATCGAGCACAACAGGTTCAGCAGCTTGCGCGCGATGCTCTGGTGGAGGTGGGGGTCGGACTCGCGCAGCATCTGGATCGGCATCAGCCACAGCGGCTCTTCGCTCCCGTCCTCGCGGACGTGGGCGCGCCCCTTGCGCAGGTCCCGCAGGCGCTCGAAGAGGACGTAGTGGGCCAGGCGGTCGGCCACCGACTTCAACAGGCGCTGCTCCTCCTTCAGGAAGGGGCCGTCGCCCACGTCGGGGCACGGGCCCGTGTAGTAGACGCAGACCTCCCCCGACATCTGCTCCTGCACGACGATCTCGGCTCGCAGGTGGCACGGCGTGCGCGGCCCGTTCTCGGTCCGGTGCACGAAGCCGTCGCAGGCCACCTCCGCCTGGCAGATCGCTGGGTGCTGCATGCCGGCGACCAGGGCCTCCGCCACGCCGCGGCAGATCTCCTGCCGGGTGTGCTCCTGCGCCGTGAACAGCTCCTCGATGCGGTAGAGGCAGTCCAGTTCCTTGGAGCGCTCCTGCAGCGAGTCCAGCAGCCGGGCGAGCGTCGGGTCGCGGGCTTCAGTCATGGCGGATCACTCCCCTGCGGGCGTGCCCGTCGACGCGGACGTCCAGCGGGCGCGGGGTGCGGACGTGGCGCACGAGGTCGCCCTCGTGCTCGGCCGGCAGCGCGTCCAGCCAGGCCCAGTCGACGGCCCGGCCGCCGGTGTGCGGCACCGACAGGTACTGCACGCCGAAGCTGATCAGGTTGTGGAAGAAGTGGGAGCCCTGGCTCAGGTCGGGGCTCATGTCCGGCAGGGTGGCCTCCACCAGGCAGCGGGCCTGCGAGATCTGGCTCCAGTCGACCGGCACGCCCAGCCAGGGGTCGGAGCTGCCCCAGCGCCCGAAGCCGATCAGCAGGTACGGGCGCCGCCGCGCCTGCAGGTCGACGTTGATGCGCTCCAGCTCCGCGGCGATGCGCGGCGTGTGGCGGGCCTCGAACGCGCCGGGCTTCACGTAGACCACGTCCTGCAGGTCGGCGCGGGCGCCGTGTCCCAGCACGATCTCGGAGGCCAGCAGGACCCCGGGGGCGTCCAGCTCGTCTTCGCCGACGGCCACCTCGCCGACGGCCACCTGCATCGGACGCGCCTGCAGCAGGCCCAGCCGCGCGGGCTCGCCGCCCTGGCCGAAGGTCAGCGCGAACTCGATCTCCACGTCGGCGCCGAGGGCCGCCTTGGCCAGACCCAGCAGTTGCTTCACCGCCGCGTTCAGCGGCAGGACGCCGGCGTCCAGGATGGGCGAGAAGTCCAGCACGCGCGCGCCGCCGGGCAGCAGGCCGCAGCGCAGGCGGTTGCTGGCCGGGTCGAAGGTGGACACCACGTGGTCCAGGGCGCCGTCGGCTTCCGCGCGGGCCAGGTCCGCCTGCACCAGGAACTCGGTCTCGCGCACCGGGTCGGGCGGCGGGGGCGTCCCCATGTTCACGCCCCAGAACGAGGTCTGGGTGTTCTTGACCATGTCGCCCAGGCCGTTGAAGGGCGGGCCGACGCGCGGCCTGGCCGGCGAGTAGGACCAGGTCAGGCCGCCGTCGACGATCGCCTTGCCCAGGCCCAGCGCCAGGTTGACGACGCCGTCCTCGGGGCGCGCGCGGCCGATGGGATAGTAGCTGTAGGAGCGGCCGACGCCCGACAGGGACGGGTAGAAGAGGTCGCCGCAGCGCAGTCCGACGACCTCCTGCACCACGACCGCCATCGCCTCCTCGCGCGGGTCGCGCTCGATCGAGCGCATGTAGTCGCGCGGCTGGCGGAAGAAGGTCGAGGCGATGACGAACTTGACCGCCTCGACCAGCTTGCGGAAGCGGGTATCCGGGTCGTGCTGGTTGTTGGGGATCATCTTGGTGGCGTAGACGCCGGCGAAGGGGTGCGCCAGCGCGTCCTCCAGCAGGCTCGACGAGCGCACGGCCAGCGGCGAGTGCACGCCGGCGATCAGGGCGCGCAGGTCGCCCACGAACTGGGCCGGCAGCTCCGCGCGCTGGCAGGCGTGGGCGATGCGGTCGTCGGGGGCGCCGCCGTAGACCGCGTCCGCCAAGCCGTTCTGGTCCACGAAGGCGCGGAAGACGTCGGTGGTCAGCACCACCAGGCGCGGCACGTCGACCCGGATGCCGGGGCACGCCGCGCCGTCGAAGCGGCCGAGGATGTCCCGGGCCATGAGCACCAGGCTGGCCGCCTTGCCGCCGAGCTCGCCCTCCCCGATGCGCGACACGGCGTCGACGCCGTCGAAGAAGCGGCGGTCGAAGGCGGGCACGGCGTCGCGGGGGACCATCGTCATGTCGCGCTCCTCCCCGTGCGGCGGGTCACAGCCAGCCGCGGTCGCGGCAGGCCGACGCCACGCGGTTGATCGCCAGCACGTAGGCCGCGTCGCGCAGGGACAGCTCCTGGCGCCGCGCGAGGTCGGCGACCGCGATGTAGGCGGCGGTCATCTTCTGGTCCAGCTTGCCCAGGACCTCGTCCATCTCCCAGTAGTAGTTCATGTTGCTCTGGACCTGCTCGAAATAGCTGCAGGTCACCCCGCCGGCGTTGGCCAGGAAGTCCGGCAGGACGGTCACGCCGCGGCCGCGCAGGAGCTCGTCGGCCTCCGGCGCGGTGGGACCGTTGGCGCCCTCCAGCACGAGGCGGACGCGCGGGTGCACGCGGCCGGCGTTGTCCGCGGTGAGCTGGTTCTCCAGGGCGCAGGGCATCAGGATGTCGACCTCCTGCTCCAGCCAGGCCTCGCCCGGCAGCGCGGCGTAGCCCGCCGCCTCGGCGCGCGCGCGGTCGATGCCGCCGTAGCGGTCGGTCATGCCGCGCAGCTCGGCCAGGTCGACGCCCCCGTCGCGGCGGTAGGTGACCGCCTCGCCGCGGCCCTCGTCCCAGCAGGACACCGCCACGGTGCGCCCGCCGATGCGCCCGTACAGCTCGATGGCGTGCTGGGCCACGTTGCCGAAACCCTGCACGCTGGCCGTGGTGGCGTCGGGGCGCAGGCCCAGCTCCTTGAGCGCCTCGCGCAGCACGTAGACCAGGCCGTAGCCCGTGGACTGCAAGCGGCCGCGCGAGCCGCCCATGCCCACCGGCTTGCCCGTGAACTGGCCCGGGTGGCGGCCGCCGCGCATCGTCTCGTACTCGTCGAGCATCCAGAGCATGTGCTGCGGGCCGGTCATCACGTCCGGGGCCGGCACGTCGGTCTCGGGCGACAGCTCGCGGCCGAGCTGGCGGACCCAGCCGCGGCAGAGCGCCTCCTGCTCGCGCGGCCCGAGGTGGTGGGGGTCGCAGACCACGCCGCCCTCGCTGCCGCCCAGGGGGATGTCGACCACGGCGCATTTCCAGGTCATCCACATGGCGATGGCCCGCACCGTGTCGATGGTCTCGTGGGGGTGGAAGCGCACGCCGCCCTTGGCCGGGCCGCGGGCGTCGTTGTGGACGATGCGGAACCCCTCGAAGACCTCGACCCGGCCGTCGTCCATGCGCACCGGGATCGTGAAGCGCCGCTCGCGGGCCGGGGTGCGCAGGTAGGCGCGGGTGCCGGCGTCCAGCCCGATCAGGTCGGCGATCTTGTCGAACTGGGACTGGGCCATGGCGAAGGCGTTGAAGGCTCGGTTCGCGGTCATCGTGCACCTCGTGGTTGGTCCGCCGCGCGGCCGGCTCGTGTCGCCGGGTCAGGCGGTCTGCGGCCGCAGCACCACGCCGCGGCGGGAACGCCCGTCGATCAGCACCTGCAGGGGGGCCTCGAGGTGCAGGTGGTTGAGGTGGGCCGAGCGCCCGACGGGCGCCTGGGCGAGCAGCCAGTCCCAGTCGAGCTTGCCGCCGCCGCTGCTGGCGTTGACGGTCAGGTACCCGACCCGGAACGACGTCAGGTTCTGGAAGAAGTGCGTCCCCTGGCTCGGGGTCACGCGGAAGTCGTCGAGGTCGGTCTCGACGATCACCGCCGCGCCGGAGATCTGCGACCAGACGACCGGCACGCCCAGCCAGCGGTCGCTCGAGCCCCAGCGGCCCGGCCCGATCAGCAGGTAGGGCCGGCCCTCGGCGCGCAGGCGCCGGTCCATTTCGCCGACCTCGTCCGCGATCGCCGGCGTGCAGCCGCGGTCGAAGCGGCCGGGGTCCACCAGCACCACATCGTGGATGTCGTCGTAGGTCCCGTTGCCCAGCGCCACGTCGGTCGCGATCACCACGTCGGTGCGCGCCGCCAGCCCATCGGGGATGCGCGGCGACGCCATCTCGGCGGCCAGCGGCCGGATCTGCAGCAGGCCGAACTCCGCCGGTTCGCCGCCGGTCGGCAGGTTCGCCGCGAACTCCAGCTCCACGGCGCAGCTCATGCAGCGCCGCCCCAGCTCCAGCAGGAACGCGAGCACGTCGGCCAGGGGGTACAGATCCGCCTTCAGCACGTGGGCGAAGGTGACCAGGCGCGGCCCCGCCCGCCCGATCCCGTCGTAGACCGCGTCGTTCTCGGGATCGTAGACCGAGCCCACGGCGTGCAGGGTGCCGTGCCGCTCGGCGACGTCCAGGTCGAGCACCGCCACGTTGGCGTCTTCGCGCAGCGTCGGATAGGCGTCGGGGTCGCCCACGTCCAGGGCCTGGAACGTGCGCTGGCTGTTGGCGAGCGTGTCGTCGATGGTCGAGAACTGGTGGAGGCGGCGCGGCGCGCGCGGCGAGAAGCGCAGGCACTGGCCGCCCTCGACCACGGTGCGGCCCAGGCCCAGGGCCACCAGCGCCACGCCGTCCTCGGGGCGCATCGCGTCGGTCGGGTAGTGGTTGGTCGAGTGGGCCACGCCGGCGAAATCGGGGTACACCCAGTGCTCGTGGCGGCGGCCGACCACCTGCTGGATGATCACCCCCATCTTCTCCTCCTCCACGCGGTTGCTCGTGGCGGCCAGGTAGGTCTTCGCGCCGCGCGTGAAGGTGGAGGCATAAACCAGCTTGATGGCGTGACATAACTGATCGAGCCGCACCGCGGGATCGGGGTGCGAGTTGGGGATCATGTACGTCTTGTACACGCCCGCGAAGGGCTGGTGCTGCGCGTCCTCCAGCTGGCTGGACGAGCGCACCGCGAGCGGGTAGCGCACCTGGTCCAGGAAGATGCGCAGGTCGTCGCGGATCTGCGCGGGCAGGTCCGCGGCCAGGAAGGCCGCGGCGATGGCCGCGTCGTCGTCGGTGTGCAGGGCCAGCGCGCGCAGCCGGCCCTGGTCCAGGAAGGCGTCGAAGACGTCGGTGGCGACGACCGCGGTCGGGGGCACCCGCAGCCGCAGCCCCGGGAACTGCTCGCCGATGCCGTAGCGGCTCAGCACGTGGTTCATGAAGGCCAGGCCGCGGGCCTTGCCCCCGAGCGAGCCGGTGCCGAGGCGCGTGAAGCCGCCGGCCGCGTCGAACTCGCGCTGCGAGAAGTCCGCGATCACGCCGCGGCGCGACTGCTCCCGGTACCAGCCGACCGTCTCGATCAGGAACACGCGCAGATCGTCCGCCGAGGCGAACTGGCTCGCCTTCAGCGGCTTGATCAGGTTGGCCAGGGCGAACTTGGTGCGCGCGCGGAACCAGTTGGAGAAGTGGTCGTGCCGCGCGTGGAACAGCAGCGACTCGTCGGGCGCCAGCGCGATCTCGCGCAGCAGCGAGCGCGAGTTGTGGGCGCGCCCCACCTCGGTGCCGTCGGGCAGGCGGAACACGAAGTCGCCGAAGCCGAACTGGTCGCGCATGAAGGCGCGCAGCTCCATCAGCAGGCTGGGCGACTGCTTGTGCAGGAACAGGGCGCCGACCGAGGCCGCGGCGTCGCGCCCGTCTGGCTCCGACGACTGGATCACCACCGGGAGTTGCGGGTCGTCCAGCTTCAGGCGCCGCACCAGTTCGAGCCCCGCGTCGGCGCGCAGCACCCCCTCCCGGGGGAAACGGGCGTCGCAGACGGCGCCGAGCAGGTACTCGCGGTAGCGGCCGTGGAGGTCGAGCGCCTGCTCGAAATCGGTGGCGAACAGGATCTTCGGGCGGGCCCGCATGCGCAGCAGCTTCTGCGACAGGTTGACGCTGTCGGCCATCAGCTCCTGGGTCTGCCGCAGGACCTCGGTGTAGAGCATGGGCAGGTAGGCGGAGTAGAAGCGGACCGAGTCCTCGACCAGCAGGATGCAGCGCACGTCGCTGGTGCGCGTGTCGTCGTCCACGTTCCAGCGGTCCTCGACCTGCTTGACGATGGCCAGCAGCAGCCGCACGTCGCCGGTCCAGATGAAGGCGAGATCGACGGCCCCGGCGTCCTGGTCGGCGAGCGCCTCCAGCTCGCGGTCGTTGTAGCCCAGCACGACGACCGGCAGGTCGGGCTTGATCGCCTTGGCCCGGCGGGCCAGGGCGCAGGCGTCCATGTCCCCGAGGCGGGTCATGGTCAGCAGCAGGTCGTAGTCGCTGGCGCCCAGCAGCGCGAGCGCCTCTTCCCCGCCGATCGCGCGCCGGATCTGGGGCGCCGCGCTGAGGTTCAGCTCGCGGTACTCCGCCAGCATGACCTCGGTCAGGCGGCCGCCCTCCTCGAGGGTGAAGGCGTCGTAGAGGCTGGCCACGAGCAGGATGTTGCGGACACGGTGCTTGATCAGCTGCTCGAAGCCGGCCTCGCGGTCGTAGCTGCTGTGCTTGAGGCGGGACCAGGCCTCTTCGAGGGCCTGGTCGCGCGAGGCCCGTGTCGCCATCGTCGCCTCCGTGTTGCGCCGCCCGCATCCCGGTCAGGGATGGAATTCGACTCCCTGCGCCAGGTGCACCTCGCCGCCCCAGTTGATCGTGTTGGTCTGGCGGCGCATGTAGGTCTTCCAGCAGTCGGAGCCCGACTCGCGGCCGCCGCCGGTCTCCTTCTCGCCGCCGAAGGCGCCGCCGATCTCCGCGCCCGAGGTGCCGATGTTCACGTTGGCGATGCCGCAGTCCGAGCCGCGGAAGCTGGTGAACGTCTCGGCCTCGGCCACGCTGTCGGTGAAGATGCCCGACGACAGCCCCTGCGGCACGCCGTTGTGCAGGGCCAGCGCCTCCGCCAGGGTCCGGTACTTCATGACGTAGACGATGGGCGCGAAGGTCTCGGCCTGCACGATCGGCGCGTCGTTGGCGATCTCGACGATCGTCGGCAGCACGAAGGTCCGGTGGCCGAAGGGCGGGTCCAGCGCCTTGCCGCCGTAGACGACGCGGCCGCCCTGCTCCTTCGCCGCCTTGACCGCCGCCTCGTAGTCGGCCACGGCGCCCTCGTCGATCAGCGGCCCCATCAGCGTCGCGGGGTCCAGGGGGTCGCCGATGCGCACCTTCTTGTAGTTGGCGACCAGCTTCTTCAGGAACACGTCGTAGATCGACTCGTGGATGATCAGGCGGCGGGTCGAGGTGCAGCGCTGGCCGGCGGTGCCGACGGCGCCGAAGAAGGCGCTGGCCAGCGCGCAGGTCAGGTCGGCCTTCTCCGAGATGACCAGCGCGTTGTTGCCGCCCAGTTCCAGGATGGTGCGGCCGAGACGCTCGCCGACCACGGCGCCGATGCGCTTGCCCATGCGGGTGCTGCCGGTGGCCGAGATCAGCGGCACGCGCGCGTCGGCGACCAGGCGCTCGCCGATGACCGCGCCGCGCCCGACCACCGCGCAGGACACGCCCTGGGGCACGCCGTTGCGGCGGAACACCTCGTTGGCGATGTTCTGGCAGGCGATGGCGCACAGCGGCGTCTTGCTCGAGGGCTTCCAGACGGCGACGTCGCCGCAGACCCAGGCCAGGGCGTTGTTCCAAGCCCAGACCGCGACCGGGAAGTTGAAGGCGGTGACGACGCCGACGACGCCCAGCGGGTGCCACTGCTCCATCATGCGGTGCCGGGGGCGCTCGCTCTGCAGGGTCGGGCCGCTGAGCATGCGGCTCTGGCCGACGGCGTAGTCGCAGATGTCGATCATCTCCTGGACCTCGCCCAGACCCTCGGTGAGGATCTTGCCCATCTCCAGGGAGACCAGCTGCCCGAGCGCCTCCTTCTTGGCGCGCAGCGCCTCGCCCAGCTGCCGCACGACCTCGCCGCGCCGCGGCGCGGGCACCTCGCGCCAGAGGACGAAGGCCGCCTCGGCCTTGCGCATCAGCTTCTCGTAGTCCTTCGCGGAGGCCTGTTCCACGCGCGCGATCACCGCGCCGGTCGTCGGGTCCACGACGTCCAGGAAGTCGCCGCTGTCGGCGAACCACTCGCCGCCGGCGTTGGCGCCCTTGAGCTCGCGCCCGAGATCCAGCGCCTTGAAGATCCGGTTCACCTGCTGACGCGTCGCCATGGTCACTCGCCTCCCTCGTCTCCGGTATTCCGGTCGATAAGTTCCGTCTTCTCCTGGCAAACGATGCCGTGTCCCTCGAGCTCGTCGAGGATCGGCCGGTAGAATTCCGCCGTCACCGGCCGCGCCACGCCGCGGGCCGCGATCCCGCCCTCCAGCACCAGGCGCACCGCCACGGCCAGCGGCAGCGAGACCGTGCGGGCCATCGCCGAGTCGCCGCCGGGCTCGCCGTAGGCGACCAGGCTGGAGGTGATCGACTCGCGGCCGCCGTCGGGCAGGGCCGCCGTGAACTCGTGCTTCATCACCAGCAGGTCGCGCTCGCCGGGGGCGTAGACCAGCTTCGCCAGCATCGCGTCGCCCAGGACGTCCAGCGGGCAGCCGCGCTCGCGTCCCAGGGGGGTCTCGTCGCAGAGCCCCAGCCAGCGCAGGTTCGCGACCGGCAGCGCGTCGCGGCACAGGCCCAGACAGCGGGCGACCGCCGCGTCGGCGGCCTCCCCCGGCGCGGCCCCGGCCAGGCGGCGCAGCAGGTCCGCCGACGTCGCGCCGGCGAGGTCGACCGGCTCGATGCCGAGCAGGCCGAGGCGTCCGTAGTTGTGCAGGCAGTCGCACCAGCCGGGGTTGCGCAGCGTGCCGCGGAGCATGGTGCGGATCCCCTGCAGGCCGTAGATGTCGATGTAGGAGATCGAGTCGCGGTTGGGGTAGGCCTCGAAGTCCCCGGCCCCCTCGACGTGCAGCAGGCGCATGTCGCGGAACAGCCTCGCCCCGGGCACCGTGACCCGCGCCCCGTCGACCAGGTAGTGGGCGTCGTTGCGGCCGGCCATCAGCACGCCGCGGGGCGCCCAGGAGAACTTGTAGCCGAAGGGGTTGTCGTTGGCCTCCGGCGCCGGCAGCCCGCCGCAGTACGAGCGGAAGGACAGGATGCGGCCGCCGCGGGCGCGCACGCCGTCGATGACGCGCATCGCGGACATGTGGTCGATGCCCGGGTCCACGCCGATCTCGTTGAGCAGCAGCACGTCCCGCCCGCGGGCGGCGGCGTCCAGGGACGCCATCTCGGGCGCGACGTAGGACGCGGTGGCCAGGTGGCGCCCGGCCTCCACGCACAGGCGGGCCACGGCGGGATGGAAGGGCGGCGGGGCCAGGCTGACCGTCAGGTCGTGTTCGGCCACCAGGGACGCCACCGCGGCGGTGTCGCAGACGTCCACGGCCAGGGAACGCCCGTGGGGGTGGCCGTCGATCATCGCCGACGCCCGCTCGGGCGCGATGTCGCCCTGGGTCACGCCGAAGCCGCGTTCCAGCAGGTAGCGCACCAGCGGCCGGGCCACCATGCCCGCGCCCAGGACCAGCACCTTCTTCATGCGCAGCCCCCGCGATCGAGGTACCCGGCCAGGTGGGCGTAGCGCGGCGCCAGCTCGCCCCGGTGGACGATCACCGCGCGCTTGAGATGCGGCGGCAGGTCCAGGTCCACGAACTCGGCCGACCAGTCGCAGTTGCCCAGGTCGCCGACCATGTCCTTCAGCACGGTGCTGAAGTGCTCGCTCGCCTCGCGCGGCAGCTCGCAGGGCAGGTTGTCGACCGCCATCACGGCGATGCCGCGGCCGTCGACGCCGTCGCGCACCTCGCCCGCGACCGGGTCCACCACGTAGCAGGGGGCGTCGGGCTGCGTCGCCTTGACGCTGATCTCGATGCTGCCCTCGATGTCGATGCTGATGTCGCCGACGACCTGCAGGCGCGGCTCGCGCCCGTCGCTGAACTGCGCGGCCGCCCAGGCGGCGGTCAGCAGGCGGGGGTAGCGCTCCGTCCAGAAGATGGTGTTGACGAGCAGGTCGAGGTGCGGCAGGTGCTCGGCGAAGCAGCCTTGGTAGCCCTCGGGACGATCGTAGTAGTCGTGCAGCTCGAAGGGCCGGCCGTCACGCGTGCGCACCATGTCCTGCTCCTTGAACACGCAGGCGAGCAGCGGCTCCGCCGAGGGCGCGTTCGCGGCGGCCGGCAGGTCCGCGGGCGCGACCCGGGCGACCGGCAGCCAGGACAGGACCGTCTGCACGCCGCGGGCCACGTTGCCGTAGCCGGCGACGCCGATCGTCAGCGGCAGGCCCCCGGGCAGCCGCTCGGCGCGCAGCCGCTCCCCGATCCCGCGCAGGTGAGCCTCGGCCGCCGTGAGGTCGCCGTAGGCGTGGGGCGGGCGGATCTCCGCCAGCGGCGTCGCGACACCGCGCCCCTGCAGGCGCAGCCCCAGCGCGCGCAGCGCCTCGATCGCGCCGGCGTAGCCGGCGTGCACGCTGAAGAAGATCAGCCGGCGGTTGTGCTCGTCGGCGATGCACTCGTAGTCCACCAGCGTGCAGCCCTGCCGCAGGTACTCGCGCAGCAGGGGCATGTTGCGCGCCTGCCCCTTGATGACGTGCGCGAAGTTGACGTACACCCGGCCCGGGCGGTACAGCGCCGGCGGGATCTCCTTCACCGCGATCACGATGTCGGCGTCGAGCGCGGCCTCCGAGACCTCGACCCCGGCCTCGCGGTACTCCCGGTCGGTGAAGACGCGGATGGGCGACGGCTGCACGATCAGGCGGTGCCCGAAGCAGGCCTGGATGCCGGCCGCGTCGGTCGGCGTCAACGGGACGCGTCGCTCCCACTTGCTCTTGTCCTCGAGTCGGATGCCGATGGTGGCGGGCAAGGCGGACCTCCGGGTGGCGGCGTCGGCGCCGCGGGCAAGGGGGGGGACGGGTACGGGCCAAACTAGGCAGCCGGAGCCGCCAGCGTCAACCCGCGCGAACCGCGGTGCGGAAAAAGACATGGAAAAGGCGCCCCCGGTCGGGGGCGCCTCCGGCCGCCGCGCGGGGGTTCAGGCCCGGCGCGCGAGCACCGCGTAGACGATCGGCAGCACGATCCCGAGCAGCATCAGCACCCCGCCGCGGCCGACCAGGCCCTGGCGCCCCTTGATCAGGAAGATGCCGGTCACCGCCAGGACGATCAGGACGGCGGCGTAGGCGTCGGCGATGCCGGTCCAGGGCGCCTTGCCCTTGTTGAGGTGCATGAAGTTGACGTCGTAGAGCAGCGGGCGCTTCTCGTTGCCGCGCCGCACGACCTCGCCGGTCACCAGGTTCACATCGATGGTCCCGTCCTGGACGAAGACCTGCAGCACGTCGCGGCCCGCCCGCCAGGTTTCCTTGACGGGTTCCTGCAGGGCGAGGCGTTCCAGGACCAGGGGCGCGACCGTCTCGGTCTCGCCGTCGCCGGGCGGCTCGATGCGCGAGCCCGCGACGTAGGACGCGTGGCTCGGGTCCCAGTGGTGGACGTGGTTCACGGCAATGCCGCTGATCGCGTACACGAGGGTCAGGCCCACGGCGAAGAAGCCCAGCTCGCGGTGCAGCCAGCGGCAGACCTTGCGGAATCCGTTCATCCGCCTACTTCCAGTCGCACACGGCGCCGGAGGCGAACAGCTCGTAGACGGTCGTGCACTGGACCTCGGGTTCGCCGTCGCGGGTCGCGTCGCACTTCTTGGCGGTGTCCTCGACGCGGTTGGCCTTGAACACGCCCTCGGCGCGGACCTTCTCCCCCACGATCTCCTTCGGGAAGATGATGACCCCGTCCTCCACCTTCACGCGCAGGGTCTGGCCCTCGACGTCCGAGGCCAGGGACAGCCAGCAGCCGCGGTGGGCGCAGACGCCGACGACCGTGCCTTCGACGACCAGGGTCTTGCCGACGTACTGGTCGGGGTGGGCCAGGACCGTGCTGACGGGCGTCGCCTCGCGCGCGGCGACTCCCTTGCCGTAGACCTTCTCCTTGGCGACGGCCGGCGCGGCGGCGACGGCGAGCAGCAGCAGAGCGATGACGATGCGGCGCATGGAGGATCCCCCTCGATCATGGTGGTTCGGTCGTCCCGGAACGGGAAAGATGCGCCTCCCTCAACGCGCGGGCAAGCCCGACCCTGCGGTGGGATTGCGAAATCAGCCGGCGAGCACCGAACGCAGCGTCCCGGGCAGGGCTTGCCGCCAGTTGACCCAGTTGTGGCCGACGTGGCGCTCGACGGCCCGGTGCTCGCAGCCGGCGGCCAGCAGCGCCGCCTCGAGGCGGCGGTGGCCGGGCAGCAGCCACTCGAGGGTCCCGCACTCCAGGTGCCAGCGCAGCCCGCCGCCCCGGCCGGCCAGGATCTGCCGCCGCAGCCACTCGCCGCCGGCGAAGGGATCGGGTGGATCGTCTTCGGGCGCGATCAGGAAGGCCCCGCTGTGCGCCGCCACGGCCGTGAACAGGTCCGGTCGCGCCAGGGCCAGGTCGGCGCCGGCCAAGGCGCCGAGGCTGGCGCCCAACAGGACGCGCCGCCCGTCGCAGGTCACGCGCGCCTCGGCCGCCGGCAGCAGCTCGTCCAGGACGTGGGCGCGGAACGACGCACTGAAGATATAGTCACGGCTGCGCCGCTCGGGGTGGACCAGCAGGTAGTGCGCCGGCGGCACCTCGCCCCGCGCGGTCAGCAGGTCGACGATGGGGCCGAGGCGCCCGTGTTGCCAGTAGGACTTCCCGTCCTGGACGACGACCAGGGGGCCGGATCGGCCGGGGCCGGCGGCCGAGTAGAGGAAGGCGCGCCGCTCCCGCCCCGCGGACCGCGGCCCCGTCCGCAGTCCCTGCAGGCGGTGCGCCGCCCGCGCCGTCGCCGCCGCCACGACGGGGTCGACCGACCACCGCGGCCCCGCCAGCCGGCAGGCGTGGCGCCACCAGGGGTTGCCTGCCGGCACGCCCGCGGGATCGGCGCACGCGGCGCCGTCGGCATCCAGCCAGGCGTACTCGAACCAGGCGTCGTCGGGCAGCGTGAACGGCGCGAGCTCGGCGACCGGCAGGGGCCGGCGCCGCCAGTCGTGCAGGTCGCTGAGCAGGTGGGTGGCCCCGTCCGGCGGGCTCAACACCGCTTCCAACCCGTACCCCGTTCGGCTAGGATGCCGCCATGGCAACCGCGAAGTTCGACCCGGCCCCGGCGGAACTGCTGGGCTGCCGGCGCTGCCCGCGCCTGGTCCACTGGCGCGAGCAGGTGGCGCGCGTCAAACGGCGCGCCTATCTGGAGTGCGAATACTGGGGCCGGCCGTTGCCCGGTTTCGGCGACCCCGAGGCGCCGGTCTGCCTGGTCGGCCTCGCGCCCGGCGCCCACGGCGCCAACCGCACCGGCCGGATGTTCACCGGCGACGCCAGCGGCGCCTTCCTCTTCCCGTCCCTGCACCGCTGCGGCTTCGCCGATCGGCCCGAAGGCACGGGCCGCGACGACGGCCTGCGGCTGCACGGGCTCTGGATCACCAGCGCGCTGCGCTGCGTGCCGCCGGACAACCTGCCGACCGGCGAGGAGCTCCGCCACTGCCGCGACTGGCTGGCCCGCGACCTCGACGGGCTGCGCCGGCTGTGCGTGATCGTCGGCATGGGCCGGATCGGCCACGACGCGGTGCTGGACCTGATGGTCTCGCGCGGCGCCCCGCTGGTCAAGCTGCGCCACCGTTTCGCCCACGGCGCGCAGTCCGAACTGCCGGACGGCACCCTGCTGCTGGACACGTACCACGTCAGCTTCCGCAACACCAACTCCGGCCGGCTGACCCCGGGGATGCTCGACGCCGTGCTGCTGCGGGCGCGGGAACTCGCCGGCCTGCCGCCGCCGTGACGGGACCGCGGTGGTGCGCCCCGGCTTTACCGGCTATCGTGGTGGCGCGCTTCGAGAGGGAGGACGGATGCGGACCACGGGATTGACCACGCGCCTCGCCTCGCCGCTGCTGGTCCGCCGGCTGCCGGCGGCGGCCGCCGACGCGGTGCTGCTGACCTTCGACGACGGCCCCACCCCGGGCGTCACCGAAGGCGTGCTCGACCGCCTGGCGCGGCACGGGGTGCGGGCGGTGTTCTGCATGGTCGGGGAACGCGTCGCCGCCGCGCCCGGGCTGGCCCGCGCCTGCCGCGACGCCGGCCACGGCCTCGGCAACCACTCGCACCTCCACGACATGTCGCGGCTGCCGTCGCCGACCGCCTACCTGCGCGACCTGGACCGCTGCAGCGCGGCGATCCGCGGAGCGGCGGGCGGCGAGCCGCGCTGGTTCCGCGCGCCCGGCGGCCGCCTGCACCCGGCCAGCCTGCTCGGGCCGCGCCGCCGCGGCCTGCACCACCTGCACTGGTCGGTGGACCCGCTGGACTGGTGCTGCCGCACCCCGGAGCAGGCCCGAGAGACCGGGCGGCGGCTCGCGGCCGAGGTCCGCGGCCGCGACATCGTGCTGCTGCACGAGTACGACGCCCTGATCCATCCGCTGCTCGACGAGCTGCTGCCCGCCCTGGCGGCGCGCGGCTTCGACCTCGCCGGCGGCCTGGCCGCGCTCGAACACCGCCACGGCTCGCCCGGAGGATCCGCCACGTGACCCGCGTCTCGATCGTCGTGTTGACCTACCGGCGTCCCGAGGCGGTCCTGTCCCTGCTGGACGGGCTGTCCCGGCTGCGTGACGCCGACCACGAGGTCATCGTCGTGGACAACGGCGGCGGCGACGGCGCCGCCGAGGCAGTGCGCGCGGCCCACCCCGACGTCCGGCTGATCGCCTTGCCGGAAAACGTCGGCGTCGGCGCGCGCAACCACGGCCTCGAGGCGGCCAGCGGCGGCATCGTCGTCACCCTCGACGACGACATGGTCGACTTCGACGACGCCGACCTCGCGCACCTGCGCGCCGCGTTCGCGGCGCAGCCCCGCCTCGGCGCCCTCTGCTTCAAGGTGACCTGGCCCGGCACCGACCGCGTGCGCGACTGGGTGCACCGCCGCCCCGTCGCCGACGCCGACCAGACCTTCCCCACCTACGAGATCACCGAGGGCGCCGTGGCCTGGCGGCGCGACGCGCTGCTCGAGGCCGGGCCCTACCGCGAGGACTTTTTCATCAGCCACGAGGGGCTCGACCTGGCCTACCGCCTGCTCGATCGCGGCTGGGAGATCGTCTACGACGGCGGCGTCGCGGTTGGCCACGACCACCGCGCCGCCGGCCGGCCCGGCTGGCGACGCTACTATTACGACACGCGCAACCTGATCTGGATCGCCGTGCTGCACCAGCCCGCCGGCTACGCGGTCGGCTACCTGTTCCGGGGTCTCGGCGCGATGCTCGTGTACAGCCTGCGCGACGGCCAGCTGCCGGCCTGGCTGCGGGCGGTCCGCGACGGCCTGCGGCGCGTGCCCGCGCTGGGCCGCGAGCGCCGCGTCTGGTCGGCGGCGACCCGGGCCTACGTCGCGGCCGTCGACGCGCGCCGCCCGGGTTTCTGGTCGCTGGCGCGGCGCCGCCTGAGACAAAAGGGCTTCAGTCTGGAATAACGGGACCGATACCAACGCGTGGACCGGCCGGCTCGCCCGGCCCATCGAGAATCCAGGAGCTGACGGGGGAAGTCGGATCGTGACCTCTGCGCGCGAACCGCGGCCGGAACTGACGGTCGTCATGCCGATCCGCAACGAGGCGGA
Organism: Gemmatimonas sp.; assembly: GCA_013824755.1. Taxonomy (GTDB): domain Bacteria; phylum Krumholzibacteriota; class Krumholzibacteriia; order LZORAL124-64-63; family LZORAL124-64-63; genus PNOJ01. Next base: position 29,651 of record PNOJ01000007.1, on the reverse strand, counting down.
CCAGATCGGGTCCGTCCTGGACCAGTTGCACGCGCAGTCGCTGCCGTCGGACCGCTTCGAGATCGTGGTCGTCGACGGCATGAGCGAAGACGGCACCCGCGAGGTCGTCCTGGCCGCGATGAAGCGCTACCCCGGGATCCGCCTGTACGACAACCCGCGCGGCCTGTCGGGCATCGCCCGCAACATCGGCGTGGAGCACGCCCTCGCCCCGTACATCCTGTTCGTCGACGGTCACTGCCGCCTCGAAAGCCGCGAGATGCTCGCGACCGCCCTGGCCGCCTTCCGGCGCGGCGAACGCTGCCTGTCCCGCCCCCAGCCCCTGATCGAGGGCAGCGGGCGGCCGTTCCAGACCGCGGTCGCCTTGGCGCGGGGATCGCTCCTCGGCCACTACGCCGGTTCGAAGATCTACCAGGCGGAGGACCGCCACTGCAACCCGCTGAGCGCCGGCTGCGGCTACACCCGCGACCTCTACCTGGAACTCGGCGGCGTGGACGAGAGCTTCGATGCCGGGGAGGATCTCGAATTCAACCTGCGCGTCCACAAGCGCGGGGTGGAGGCCCTGCACTGCCACGACCTGGCCCTGGCCTACCTGGCGCGGCCCACCTGGCGCGACCTGTTCCGCCAGCTCTACCGTTACGGCCACGGGCGCGCGCGCATGGCGCGCAAGCACCCGGGCTCCTTCTCGCCCCTGGCCGCGGCCGTGTCCCTGCTGAGCCTGTGGCTGGCGTGCCTGCCCGTGCTGGGAGCGGCGTGGCGGCCGGCCTGGCAGCTGTGGCTGGCCACCGCGGCACCCTACGCCGTCGTGGTCGCCGCGACGGCGGCCTGGCTGGCCCGCGGGCGCGGCTGCCGGTTGTGGCTCGCGACGGCCGCCTGCTTCCCGGCGATCCACTTCGGCGCCGGGATCGGCTACGTGTCGGGCCTGGTCGGCGGACCCGCCTGGCAGCACGCCCCCGCCCGCAAGCCCGCCGCCGCGGCGGCGTCCTCCCCCTCGCGGCCTTCCTGACCCCCGCTCAGCCCTGCGACCGCCACCGCCGGTGCGCATCGACGAGCTCGTCGACGACGCCGGGTTCCGCCAGCGTGGTCGTGTCGCCCATGCCGTCGTACTCGCCGGCGGCGATGCGCCGCAGGATGCGCCGCATGATCTTGCCGCTGCGGGTCTTCGGCAGCCCCGGCACCACGAGGATCGCGTCCGGGCTCGCGATCGGCCCGATCACGTGCCGCACCTGCTCCTTCAACACGCCGACCAGCTCGTGCGCCTCCATCTCCTCGCCCTCGGCATTGACCAGCACGTAGGCGAAGATGCCCTGCCCCTTGATCTCGTGCGGGTAGCCGACCACCGCGGCCTCGGCGACCACCGCGTGCGCGACCAGCGCGCTCTCGACCTCGGCGGTGCCGAGGCGGTGGCCGCTGACGTTGATCACGTCGTCGACGCGGCCGGTGATCCAATAGTACCCGTCCTCGTCTCGGCGGCAGCCGTCGCCGGTGAAGTAGTAGCCCGGGTACTGCGTGAAGTAGGTCTCGTGGAAGCGCTCGTGGTCGCCGTAGACGGTGCGGGCCTGCCCCGGCCACGTCCGCTCGATGCAGAGGTTGCCGGCGACGCCGTCGCCCTCCAGCGGCTTCCCCTGCTCGTCCATGAGCAGGGGCTTGACGCCGAAGAAGGGCAGCGTGGCCGAGCCGGGCTTCAGGGGCGTGACCCCGGGCAGCGGCGAGATCAGCACGCCGCCGGTCTCGGTCTGCCACCAGGTGTCGACCACGGCGCAGCGTCCGCCGCCGACCCGGTCGTGGTACCAGCGCCAGGTCTCGGGGTTGATGGGCTCGCCGACGGTCCCCAGGATCCGCAGCGTGTCGCGGCGGCTGCCGGCCAGGAAGCCGTCGCCGCAGCGGTGGACCGCGCGCAGCGCCGTGGGCGCGGTGTAGAAGATGTTCACGCCGAGGTCGTCGACGATCCGCCAGTAGCGCCCCGCGTCGGGGTAGGTCGGGATCGACTCGAACATCACGGTGGTCGCCCCGTTGGCCAGCGGCCCGTAGATGATGTACGAGTGGCCGGTGATCCAGCCGATGTCCGCGGCGCAGAAGTGGACGTCGCCGGGGTGGTAGTCGAAGACCAGCTTGTGGGTCATCGCCGCGTAGACGAGGTAGCCGCCGGTGGTGTGCAGCACGCCCTTGGGCTTGCCCGTCGAACCCGAGGTGTACAGGACGAACAGCGGGTCCTCCGCCCCCATCCACTCCACCGTGCAGGTCGAGCGCTGCTTGCGGCACTCCTGGTCCAGCCAGAAGTCGCGGCCCGGCTTCATGGCGACCTCGGCGTCCGTGCGGCGGGCGACCAGCACGGTCGTCACCAGGTCCAGCCCGTCGACGGCGCGGTCGACGGTCTCCTTCAGGCGCAGCCGCTTGCCTCCGCGCAGCCCCTCGTTGGCGGTGATGACCAGCTTGGCGCCGGCGTCGAGGATCCGGTCGCGGATGGACTCGCTGCTGAAGCCGCCGAAGACGATCGAGTGCACGGCCCCGATGCGCGCGCAGGCCAGCATGGCGACGGCCAGGTCGGGGATCATCGGCATGTACAGGCAGACCCGGTCGCCCTTCCGCACGCCGTGGTGACGCAGGACGTTGGCCACGCGCGCGACCCGGTGCTTCAGGTCGCGGTAGGTGATGTGCTCGTACTCGCCGGGCTCGTCCTTCGCCCAGATGATGGCCGTCTGGTCGCCGCGCTCCTTCAGGTGCCGGTCCACGCAGTTGTAGCAGGCGTTGAGCCGGCCGCCGAGGTACCAGCCGAAGTCCACGTTCTCGTAGTCGTGGTCGAAGACCGTGCGCCAGGGGTGGAACCAGTCGAGGATCGCGGCCTGCCGGCCCCAGAACGATTCGGGATCGTCGAGCGACAGGCGGTACAGGCGCCGGTACTCCTGCATCGAGGAGATGTGGGCGCGCGCGACGATGTCGGGTTTCGGCTGGATGAGATCGCGATCACCGGACATGGGTGCCTCCAAGGGTCCGTGGAGCTGCCGTCCAGAATGAGGGTGAAGGATACTCCGGTTTCAATGCAGCGTCATCCCTCCTCCCGCAGGATCGGGGACAATCTCCCGGCCAGCGTGAAAAGCGCTGATTTAACTTGGGTTCAAAACAGGAGATGGCCACGACGGCGACACGAGCCTATATTCAGGATGTAATAAGTCTTGTTTATCCCGGCATCAGAGCCGAGGTCCACGAAAGGAAGCGCGATGAAATACAGACACGCCTTCGAGCGGACGGTTGCGCTGGCCATCGTCCTGCTGACCCTGGCGACCGGCACTGCGGGCGCGACCGGTCAGGTTGGCGACATCGCCGCCGGCTTCACGCTCCAGAGCACCACCGGGCAGACGCACAGCCTGTTCGACCACGACGGCAAGGTGAAGTTCCTGTTCATGTTCGGCCATGGCTGAAGCAGCTGTCGGGCGGCGGGTCCGTCCACCCAGACGATGGTCAACAGCTTCGCCGGCCCGGATTTCCAGGCCCTCTGCCTGGAGATGTGGGGCGGCAACCTCAGCCAGACGAACTCCTTCCTCTCGGTCACCGGCATCACCTACCCCGCGCTGATGGGCGCCGCCGCCGCGGGCATCGGTTCGAGCTATGCCTGCACCTACGACATCTTCTTCGTCGTGGGCGGCGATGGCCTGATCACCTACCGCCGCAGCGGCTGGAACCTGGCCCTGACGACCGCGGCGATCACCGCCGCCCTGGCGGATCTGACCACGGACGCGGGCACGCCCATGCGCGACGGGTTCCACCTGCAGCCGGCCTACCCGAATCCCTTCAATCCGAGCACCACCCTGGCCTACCGGATCGACGGCGAAGCCGATCGGCGCGTGCTGCTGCGGATCCTGGACCTGCACGGGCGCGTGCTGCGCACGCTCGTCGACGGCAGCCGGACAGGTTCGCGGGAGCACGAGGCGGTATGGGACGGTCGCGATGCGGCCGGCCGCACCCTGGTCAGCGGCAATTACCTCGTCGAACTCACGATCGACGGACGGAGCCAGTCCCGGTTCATCACCTTGTTGAAGTAGGGGGGCGCATGCCTGCGACCGGTTCCGCAGCCGCGCGCGCCATCGGCGCCATCGCCATCATGATCCTGCTGGCCGCGACGTCCCGACCGGCTGGAGCCGCCGCGGCGGCCGAACGGGACCTCGGGCCGGCGCCCGACTTCACACTCGAAACCGTGGCGGGCGACCGCACGACCCTGGGCGAGGCCCTGGCTCACGGTCCGGTGATCCTCGACTTCTGGGCGACCTGGTGCGGCCCCTGCCGCCAGGCCCTGCCCGCCCTGCAGGTGCTGCACGAACGCTACGCCTCCCGAGGCCTATCCGTCCTGGCGGTCAGCGTCGACGAGCCGCGCAACCGCCCCAAGATCGGCGCCACCGCCCGCGCGTTGGGCTTGACCATCCCGGTCCTGATCGACACCGAGAAGCGGGCCTCCCAACTCTACAGGGTGGAGGCCGTGCCGATGACCTTCCTCATCGATCGCGAGGGCCGGATCCGCTCGTTGCACCGGGGTTACCGGCAAGGCGATGCCGAACTGCTCGAACAGGAGTTGCTGCCCCTGCTCGACCCGGAAGCCGGGAACGCCGAATGAGGGCCGCACGACGGTACGCGCTCGCCGGCGTCCTGGTCCTTGCCGCCGCGTGGACCCGCCCGGGCGCACCACTCGCCGGCGCCGCGGACGCGTCAGGTACGGTGCAGGCTTCGAACCTGCTGCTCTGGCAGGCCGGACGGGACCCCCTGACCGAAGCGTCGGCCTCGACCGGCATCTTCGACCAATTCGACCTGGAGTACAGCCGCGACGGCCTGCGCGCGGGATTGCGCGCGGCGAGCTACCGTCCCTCCCGCGACGAAGGATTCCTGCCCGCCCACTACGACGAGATCACGTTGAAGTACGCCGAGTGGGAAGACGAGGGGCTGCGCCTGCGGCTCGGCGACGGCTTCGCCACGCTCGGTCGCGGCCTGCTGTTCCGCGCCTTCGAACTGGGGGGCGTCGTGCGCGATGCGGTGTTCCCGCCGGCGCAGTACACCGACTCCCGCAGCCTCGCCGGCGTGATCCTGGAGGCGGGGCGGGGGCCGGTCTCGGTGCTGCTGCTCGGCGGCGAACCGGTGCGGTACCCCGACGTCCCGCCGGGAATCGTCGAACTGCCGCGACGCGAAGGCCAGGTCGGCGGCGGCCACGCGGCCTTCGCGATCCACCCGGCGCTGGATCTGGGAGCCGGTTACCTGCGCAGCAAGCGCCAAGTCCCGGGCTCACCGCCGGAAATCGCCGAGCATGCTGCGGCCGACCTGACACTGCGCGCCGCGCGACTGGCGCCGTCGCTGGCGTCCCGCGGCTTCGACCTGCAAGCCTACGCCGAATACGCCGGCCGGTCCTGGGATCCCCTGGGCGACGGTCTCGACACCGGCGGCGCGACCCCGCACGCCTTCTACACGGCGACCCAGATCAGCATCGGGCGCTGGGGAGCCAGCTACGAGACCAAGGACTACGACGGCTTCGCCCTGGGCTGGAACGACCCGCCCAACCTCGTGCCCGAGATGAGCCAGCACCTGTTGAACCGCATGTCGCATTTCCTGCTCGCCGACGGCGAGCACGGCCGCCAGATCTCCGTGATGGGAGCGCTGCCCGGCGAGCTGGCGCTCCAGATCGAATCGGCCCGGGCCGTCAACGAGGTCAACGGCCTGAAACGCTACCGCCTCGATGCCGTGGTCCTGCAGGGCGACCCGCTCGCCCATGTGCACTGGGAGATCTTCGCCGCCACGGGCCACGACGAGGTCGAGGGCCTCACCGACCACCGGACGGCGGGACTCGCCGTGGGCCGGGAGATCGGCAAGGGGTTGAACCTCCGGCTGCACGCGGAATACCAGCAGGCCGAGCGGACGACCTTCGGCGTCGTGTCGACCTTCGAAAACATCTACCTGGGTCTCGGCCTGGACCGGGCGGGGAGCGGCACGCTGGCCTTGCAGGTCGAGTTCTCGAACGATCCGGACGAGAAGGACGACCCCCTGACCTTCGACGTCGTCGAGTCTGAACCTCGCAGCTGGGTCGGACTGGTGGCGGTCGCGCCCTTGAACCGCCGCCATGAAGCCGCGCTGTTCGCCGGCAGCCGGCGCGGCGGCACCGCCTGCACGTCCGGCACCTGCTATCTGGTGCCGGATTTCACGGGCGCCGAACTGCGCCTGGTCAGCCGATTCTGATCCTCCCGCGACGTCGCCCCTCCCCTCACCTTTTTTGATCCCCGCGGCTTGTGGATCGCCGGCCCGCGCGATAGATTTCGGGGCGTCCCCGCGGCCCCGCCGCGTTCACGTTTCCGCCTGTGACTGCGCTCCGGATCCCGCAAGTGGTCCCGCCGTCGGTCCCGGCTAGCAAAAGGATGATTCCGTGAAGATCTATGTGGGCAATCTCAATTTCCGCTCCTCCGAGGAGGAGATCCAGGCCCTCTTCGCGACCTACGGCCAGGTCGAGGACGTGACCCTGATCACCGACAAGGAGACCGGGCGGCCCCGTGGTTTCGGTTTCGTGATCATGGCCGCGGACGACGCCGGCCGCCGCGCCATCGACGAGCTGAACGGCAAGGAGTTCGACGGCCGCGCCCTGACCGTCAACGAAGCGCGCCCGCGCGAGCCGCGTCAGGAGCGGTCGGGCTGGTAGTCGCCGCGGCGGATCGACATCGACGCGACGGCCCCGGTCACTGCGGACCGGGGCCGTTCGCCTGCCGGCACCTGCGATTCCTGTCCCCGCCCGGCAACCCGCCGCGCCGTTCTGCGTCTACCATGCGATCGCCCGTGCCTGATCGCCAGCCTCGGAGGTTCGACATGCCCGTGCTGCACCCGTCCCCCGCCCGCACCACGCTGGGCGCATCGCTGTTCGCGATCGTGCTGACGGCTACCGCGGCCGCCGGCTCGCTGGACCTGCCCGTGCGGGGAGCCGGCCTGTCCTTCGGCAACTCGCGAACGTTCACGGGCCTGCGCTTCAACCTGGTCGACCGCGACCTGCAGACGATCCGCGGCGTGACGGTCAGCTTCTGGGCTCCCGCCCGCGAACCCACCGGTCGCATCCAGGGCCTGAGCTTCGGCCTGGCCGGCACGGCCGCCGACGAGATCGACGGCGTCACGCTCAACCTGCTGGGCTGCGGCGCGGACCGCGTGCGGGGCGTGGCGGTCGGCGGCCTGGGCGCCGGCGCCGACGAATTCACGGGCCTCGGTCTCGGCGGGTTGGGGTTCGGCGGCGACGACCTGACGGGGATCGTCGTCGGCGGGCTCGGTCTCGGCGGTGACCGGCTGACAGGCGTCATGGTCGGCGGCCTGGGCGTCGGCGGCGAGGAGATGACCGGCATCATGATCGGCGGCCTGGGCGTCGGCGGCGAGCGGATGACCGGCGTCGTGGCCGGCGGCCTGGGCGTCGGCGGCGAGGACCTGACCGGCCTGTTCCTCGCCGGCCTGGGCGTCGGCGGCGAACGGATGACCGGCCTGTTCGTCGCCGGTCTCGGCGCCGGCGGCGAGAGCCTGACCGGCGTCGCCATCGCCGGTGGCGGCCTGCACGCCGACCGGTTCGCCGGCCTGGCCGCCTGCGGGGCCTACCTGCGCGGCGACGTCCTGACGGGGGTCGGCGTCGGCGCCTACAACCGCTTCGACGTCGGCGTGCAGGGCCTGCAGATCGGCATCATCAACTACGCCGCCGAATTGCACGGGGTCCAGATCGGCCTGCTCAACCACGCCGGGAACAACCGCCGCGGCGCCCGCTGGCTGCCGCTGCTGAACGTGCACCTCGGCGATTGAAGCCGACTGAAAATCGCGGCCGGGGTCTTGCGCCGCGACTTGGGTATCCGTACGTTGCTGTCAGCTGACAGACGGACGGAAAGGTGCAACAACTTCTTCATCGATCCCTGAGTTACAGCGCGTTTCCAGACGACTCAACAGCCTAGGGGGGGCTCCGGCTCCCCCTTGACTGTGTCGGCATCTTGTTTTTTCTCAAGTTTTCGACTATAATGCCGAATCCGATGCATCCAGGAGGGTTCCCATGCACCTGATCCGAGCAATCCTGCTGTCCATCCTGTTGACGACGGCGATCGCCGCACCCGTCGCGGCCCTGGACAATGTCCTGTTCCTGCACCACTCCACCGGCCGCAACCTCATCGACGAGGGCGGCATGCGCGGCACCATCGCCCAGCTCAACCAGAGCCGCGGCGTCCCGGTGCAGTTCTGGGACCACGACTACAACGCGATCGGCCTGCGCAACCCCAGCGGCGCCTTCACGGGGGAGAGCTACGACGTCCCCGGGGACAACACCGACCCCGACGGCTTGTACACGCTGTGGACCACGTCCAACGGGGCCCGGGCGTCGATCCTCGAGAACCACCAGGTGATCGCCTTCAAGTCCTGCTACCCGGCCTCGGACGTCGGCAGCGACGCGGAGCTGCAGCAGTACAAGACCTGGTACCTCGCGATGCGCGACGTGTTCGACGGGCATCCCGACAAGATCTTCGTCGTGATCTCGCAGCCGCCCCGGCACCGCCTGATCACCGACCGCGACGACGCCGCCCGGGCGCGGGCCTTCGCCACCTGGCTGGGCAGCGCCGAGTACCTGGGCGGTCACGACAACCTGCGCTGCTTCGACCTGTTCGACCGCCTGGCCGTCCCCGACAACGGCACCGCCACGGCCAACATGCTGCGCTGGGAGTACGAACGGTCGCACACGGACGACGACTCCCATCCCAACGCCCTCGCCAACCTGACGATCGGGCCGGACCTCGCCGCCTTCCTGATCGAGGTCGCGGGCAGCGTGACCCCCAACAGCGTCAGCAGCTGGAGCGAGGTCAAAGCCGCCTGGCGCTGACCTAGGACCGCCCTCTAGCAGCAGAGCCCGCGTCCCTTCGGACGCGGGCTCTTTCGCTGCGGGTCGGCCCGTCGGCGGGTCAGCCGCGGATCAGCTTCTTGTAGCGCAACCGGTGGGGCTGGTCGGCGTCGAGGCCGAGCCGGGCGTGCCGGTCCTCCTCGTAGTCCGACCAGTTCCCCTCGAACCACCGCGCCTGGCTGTCCCCCTCGAAGGCCAGGATGTGGGTGGCGATGCGGTCGAGGAACCAGCGGTCGTGGCTGACGACCACCAGGCAGCCGCCGAACTCCAGCAGCGCGTCCTCGAGGGCGCGCAGCGTGTCGACGTCGAGGTCGTTGGTCGGTTCGTCCAGGATGATCAGGTTGGCCCCGGACTTCAGCAGCTTCGCCAGATGGACCCGGTTGCGCTCGCCGCCGGAGAGGACGCCCATCTTCTTCTGCTGGTCGGCGCCGCGGAAGTTGAAGCCCGAGCAGTAGGCGCGCGAGTTGATCTTGCGGCCGCCGAGGTCCAGCTCCTCCAGGCCCCCGGAGATCTCCTCCCAGACCGTGCGTTCGTCCTGCAGGTCGTCGCGCAGCTGGTCGACGTAGGACATCCGCACCGTCTCGCCGACGCGCAGCTCGCCGCCGTCGGGCTGCTCCTGCCCGGTGATCATGCGCATCAGGGTCGTCTTGCCGGCGCCGTTGGGGCCGATGACGCCCACGATGCCGCCCTTCGGCAGGTGGAAGGTGAGGTCGTCGAAGAGCAGCCGCTCGCCGTAGGCCTTGCGCAGCGCGGTGGCCTCGACCACCACGTCGCCCAGGCGCGGCCCGGCCGGCAGCGAGATCTGGGCGGTGCCCTGGCGCAGGTCGCGCTCCTGGGTCACCAGCTCCTCGTAGCGGGACAGGCGGGCCTTGCTCTTCTTGTGGCGCGCACGGGCCGGCGTGCGCACCCACTCCAGCTCGCGCTCCAGGGTCTTGATGCGCGCCTCGTCCTGCTTCTGCGCCTCGGAGAGCTGCTTGCGCTTCTGATCCAGCCACGAGGAGTAGTTGCCCTCCCAGGGGATGCCGTGGCCGCGGTCCAGTTCGAGCACCCAGCCGGTGACGTTGTCCAGGAAGTAGCGGTCGTGGGTCACGATCACCACGGTCCCCTCGTACTCGCGCAGGTGCCGCTCGAGCCAGGCCACCGATTCGGCGTCGAGGTGGTTGGTGGGCTCGTCCAGCAGCAGCAGGTCCGGCTTCTGCAGCAGCAGCTTGCAGAGGGCCACGCGGCGCACCTCGCCGCCGGACAGCGTCGCGACCTGGGCGTCGCCGGGCGGGCAGCGCAGGGCGTCCATCGCGATCTCCAGCGTGCGGTCCAGCTCCCAGCCCTGCTGGGCGTCGATCTGGTCCTGGAGCGTGCCCATCTCGTTCATCAGCGCGGTCATCTCGTCGTCGTCGATCGGCTCGCACATGCGCTGGCTGATGGCGTTGAAGCGGTCGATCTTCGCCTTGAGGCCGGCCACGGCCTCCTCGACGTTGCCGAGCACGTCCTTGGTCGGGTCCAGCGTCGGTTCCTGGGGCAGGAAGCCGATGCGGATGCCGTCCGCCGGGTACGCCTCGCCGATGAATTCCTGGTCGACGCCGGCCATGATCCGCAGCAGCGTGCTCTTGCCCGCGCCGTTGAGGCCGATGACGCCGATCTTGGCGCCCGGCAGGAACGACAGCCATAGCCCGCGCAGGATCTCGCGGTTCGGCGGGATGACCTTCTTCAGGCCGATCATCGTGAAGACGTATTGCTGGGCCATGGACTCCTCGCAGGTTCGGGTATGAGGCTTCGCGGCGACAGGATAAGCGCCGGATGCCCCGCGCACAACCACCCGTGCGCCGCCCGGCGCGCGAAGGGCCCCGCACACGGCCGTGCGCGGGGCCCCGGGACCGCGACGGCGGGTCCTACTTCACCAGCAGGAGCCGCCGGCTCAGGACCTCCCCGCCCACGGACAGCCGCGCGACGTAGGCGCCGGCAGCGGCGACGCGGCCCGCGTCGTCCCGGCCGTCCCACGTCGCCTCGCGGCGTCCCGCCGCCTCGACCTCGCCGGTGCGCAGGGAGCGCACGAGCCGGCCCGCGACGTCGTAGATCCGCAGCTCGACCCGGCCGGCGCGCGGCAGCTCGTACCGCAGGGTCGTGGCGGGGTTGAACGGGTTCGGGAACGGCTCGTGGAGCTGCAACCGCCCCGCCGCGGCGGGCGGCGCCGCAACGGGCACGCCCTGCCGGACGTTCAGCCGGCGGTCGGCGGCCAGCCCGGTGACGATCTGCTGCTGCCCGTCGGGCCAGCGGATGCGTACGGTGTCGGCGATCGCGGCGCCGCCGAGCCCGAACTCGACCGTCGGCGACTCCTGGGACAGGTAGCCGGAACCGGCCTGGACCTCGCGCATCTGCCGCACCCCGCCGGCGGTGAGCCAGACGCGGGCGCCCACGGCGGAGGTGTTGCCGCCTGTCGCGGTGAGGTCGAGGTGGAGCCAGTGGTTATCCCCGGCCATTCCGTTCAGCAGCAGGCCGCTCGGTCCCCCGTCGTTGGCGACGTAGGCGTCGAGGTCGCCGTCGCCGTCGAGATCGCCCAGGGCGACGCCTTCGGCGGCGCCGTTGGCCGCCACCAGTCCCAGGGGAATGCGGTTGAATGTGCCGCCGCCCTCGTTGATCAGCACGCGGTCGGGCTCGCCGTGCCGGGCCACGTAGAGATCCAGGTCCCCGTCGTTGTCCAGGTCGCCCCAGGCGACCCCGCGGCCGTGGCCCGCGTCCCCCAGGGCCGAGCCGACGATCAGCGGCCAGGAGCCCCGGTCGTTGCGGATCAGCAGGTCGGCCTGGCCGTCGTTGGCCACGTACAGGTCGAGGTCCCCGTCGTTGTCGTAGTCGCCCCAGGCCGTGCCGTGGCCGTTGCCGACGTCGGCCAGCACGCCCGTGCCGGTCGCGTTGTACCAGCCCAGGGTGCCGCCGTTCTGGAAGAGGCGATTGGCGCCGTAGCGGTTCGTCAGGTAGAAGTCCTGGTCGCCGTCGTTGTCGTAGTCGCCCCAGGCCGCGCCGGCGCCGTTGCCGGCGTCGGCGACGATCCCGCCCACGTTCATCATGAACCAGGCGACGCCCATGTCGGCCACGCCCCGCAGCAGGACGTTGGCGCCGCCGCCGTTGGCCACGTACAGGTCCAGCAGGCCGTCGCGATCGTAGTCGGCGGCGGCGACCGAGGTCCCGGCGCCGGTGTCGCCGGCGGGTCCGAAGGTGGCGTCGAAGTAGCCGCCCGCGCCGTCGGCGCGCAGCAGGAGGTTGGACTGGGCGTCGCGCACGAGGTAGACGTCGCGATGGCCGTCCCCGGTCACGTCGGCCCAGACCGCGGACATGCCCGCGCCGGCATCGCGCAGCAGGGCGTGGCCGCCGGGGGCGAAGTCCAGCCCGCCACCGTTCGTCAGCAGGGTGTTCTGCCCGCCGCGCACCGAGATGTAGATGTCCAGGTCGCCGTCCTCGTCGGCGTCGACGATCGCCACGCCGCGCGCCGCGGCGCCGGCCAGGGCGAGGTCCGCGTCGGCCGCCGCCGTGAAGGGACCGTCGGTGTACAGACCCGGCAGCGTGACCTCCCCGTCCAGGACCAGTTGCGCCGTCACCACGGCGGGGACGGGCTCCGTCCAGCCGGGCACCTCGCCCCAGGTCAGGACGTACTCGCCGGTCAGGAACACGCGCACGACCCGGTCGTCGGCGCCGCTGAGCGAGAAACCGCCGGGACCGGTCAGGGTCCACGGCGCCGACAGCCCGTCGGGCTGCGCGTCGACCGTCAGGACGCCGGCGTAGTCGGCCACGGCTTCGGCGGCCTGCAGCACCGTCCGGTTCGCTCCGCTCTGCACGAAGACGATCACGCCGAGGCGCTCGGGATCCCACGACGGGTCGACGGCGAACGTGCGCTGGACGACGACCGACTGGCCGGGCGACGTCAGCGTGAAGGGTTCGCCCGCCAGCACCGCGCGCACGTAGTTGGGATACTGGGGACGGGGCAGCGCCTCGTACACGTAGAACTGCACCTGGTTCGAACTCGTGGTCACCGTCGAGGCCACCGCGATGGTGGCCATCACCGACCCGCTGGTTCCGACGACCGAGAAGTTAGCGGCGATCGTCAGGGGCGAAGCGACGCCCAGCCTGTTCTGGACCAGGGGCTGGTAGGTGTTGAACATGCTGCCGCTGGGCAAGCCGCCGACGGAGCTGACCACCCCGTCGAACATGGCCGTCGGCGTCCCCGTCAGCCCGTAGTAGACGAAACGGTCGTGCCCGATGCCGGTGCCGGTGTCCCAGGTGAGCGGCACGAATTCGGTGCTGTCGTAGGCGGCGAGCAGATCATGGAATCCCGCGACCGCGGAAGGGCAGTAGGGTCAGCCGGCCGAGGAGAACAGCTCTCCCAGAACCGTGCGGGGCGCCGCCCGGGCCGCGTCGGCGAGGCCGCCGGCCAGGATCAGGCCGGAGGCGAGAACGAGCACCAGGGAGAGGGTTCGACGCTTGAACTTCATGCAACTTCCTCCTGGGAGCGCGTGGCGCGGGTGGCATCTTCTTGAATCATAGCACCGAGTTAGGTGTTTCGGCAATCGTTGCTTCAACATGCTTGGAATCGCGACCTTACCGATGGAAATTTACTTTCTGAACACTTGATGGTTGTGCTAGAATGTCGGCATCCCTGTAGAGTTTCTTGCTGTATCGTGCCCCAGGGCAGGGAGAGTAAAAAACTAGGAGGGATTCGGTTAGCCGCGCGCGGCGGAAACCGACCGCGTTGGTCAGTCAACCAAATCGAGGGGGACCTTCATGAAAACAGGCAACCTGATGCTCGCGATTCTGATGATCCTGGGCCTCGCCGTCGCGGCGAGCGCCATGGACAAGGACGAGGCCCTGCACGGGCCGACCGCCTACGTGCCCGAAGCGACCAGCCCCATGCTCATCACGGGCGGGGACTGCACCGATCCCATCGTCATCTCCAGCCTGCCGGCCAACCTGACCGGCCAGACCAACTGCGGCTATGGCAACTCCTACTCCGCCACCTGCCTGGGCAGCTACGACGGCGGCGAGGACGTCATGTACCGCCTCGACCTGGCCGTCGAGACCACGGTCGACATCGTGCTGACCACCACAAGCACCTGGACCGGCATGCTGCTGGACAACAACTGTCCGCCCGACGCCAGCGGATGCATCGCCTTCGTCACGGGCAGCAGCGGCAACAAGACCCTCGCCGACAAGACCCTGGCCGCCGGCAGCTACTGGATCATGATCGACACCTGGCCGACCCCGAATTGCATCCCGACGTTCTCGCTGAGCATCACCGAGGACGTGCCGCCGCCGCCGCCGCCGGCCAACGACGTCTGCGCGGGCGCCATCGACCTGCAGAGCTTCGACACCAACGTCTTCACGGTCGACCTCTGCGCCGGCTACACCAACAACTACGACGCCGGCGGCACCGCGGGCTGCACCGGCTACACCACCGCCGGCAAGGACGCCACCTACAAGATCTACCTGGACGCCGGCGAGAACCTCACCGCCTCGATGGTCAGCGCCCACGACTCGGCCCTCTGGCTCGTGACCGACTGCGCCGCCGCCGCCGCGACCTGCGTCGCCGGCGCCGACGACACCTTGGCCAACGGCATCGAGACGATCAGCTACAGCGCCGCCGCCGCCGGCTGGTACTACCTGATCATCGACGGTTACGGCACCGACGCCTGCAACGTCGCCACCGTCACCATCGACGCTCCCGTCGCCAACGAGAACTACCAGTGGGGCGGCGTGAAGGCGATGTTCAAGTAGCTCGCCTCCTCGACCAGCGCGGGCCCTGCGGGTCCGCACAGCGAAGGCCCCTCCCGACCGGGAGGGGCCTTTCGCTTCGGTTGCGCGGGGCGCCTCAAGGCAGGAGCCGGACCGTCAGCCCGTAATCCTGAGCGCCCGTCGGCGGCGTAGCGTTCCAGTCGCCGCAGGCGTGGCTCCCGTCCGTGACGAAAGTCGCGAGGTAGCGTCCGGCTGGCAGCTCGATCTCGCCGTCGAACAGCAGGTTCTTGCCCGCGCCGCCGGCGGACCGCGACGCTGCGGCGGTCATCGTCCAGACGACCCGTTCGCTGCCGAGGTCCGTGAGCGAACCGTAATCGAACATCTTGCGCCCGCCCTCTCCCAGGCAGCGGACCCGCAGACGGGAGGCGCGGGCCAGCGAGAACTCCTCGCGCAGCACGGCGTCGTTCCCCGGCCGCACCAGCCGCACCAGCAGTTCCGGGGAGCGGGCGACGGCGACGTCCGCCGGCGCGACGGTCATGACGCCGACGTCGGCGGCGACGGGCATCAGACGTAGGCCCCAGGCTTCGGGATCGTAGGGAGGCAGGTCGTGCCAGTCGCCTGGGCCGTGGACGGCGTCGCTGAGGAAGCCAGCCAGGTAGTCGCCCGCGTTCAGCGCCAGCGAATCTCCCCAGCGGACGTTGACGGCGGCGTTGCCCGCCGGCCGCGGCGTCGCGTCCTCGGCGGTCCAGACCGTCCGGCCGGTGCGTGCGTCCTCGATCCAGCCGTAGTCGAGCGCCCGGTCGCCATCCTCGCCGGCTTCGCCGGTGACCACCACGGTCAGCCGCGCCGTGCGCGTCAGCCGGAAGGGCACGGTCGCGAGGTGGGCCGCGTCGGGTCGCACGACGACGGGCCACGCGGGCGGCGGCGGCGCGGGGGGCAGCAGCACGAGGCTGCCGTACGGTGCGACCGACGCCTCGCACTTGCCGAAGTAGTCGCCGGGCCGGGCCCGCGGGTCCTCGCGGTTGAGCAGGTCGGCCAGGTCGTTCAGCACCGAGCGCCACTGGTGGAACGCCTTCCCCGCGCGCGAGCCGCGGCCCGCGGCGAGGTAGAGCACGTAGTCGCCGGGTTCCAGGCGCACGCGGGCGGAGCCGCGCCGCAGCAGCCGGCTGGCGCCGACCGGTTCACCGGCTTCGGGATCCTGGAACCAGACCGGCGTGTCGTCTCCCCGTCGCAGCAGCCAGGCGCGAACGGCGTCGCTGCCGGCGAACTTCTGCCGCAGGCCCACCGCCGCGATCTCGACCTCGCCCGCCGCCTCGACGCGGAAGCCGGCGCTCAGCAGATCCCCGGGTTCGGGGGCGGCGAGCCGGACCACGTCGGCCCGGGCAGGCGTGGCGACGGATAGGCAGAGCAGGCTCAGCAGGCCGAGCAGGATCGACGGGACGGGTCGCGGGCGCATGGTCGGCTCCTCGGTTCGGTGCGGTTCCTCTACGCCGCCGCACCTGCGGGGTTGCATTCGTCGCCGGATTGGCTTTCCATGGTGGGGGCTCACCGACGGAGAGAAATGATGCTGCGACGTCTCACGCTTGTCACCACGTTCCTGTTGTTCGCGTCCGTCGCCGGCGGCGGCGCCGAACGCGACGCGTCCGCGCGCCCCGTGGTGCTGGTCAGCATCCCGCCCCAGGCCTGGCTCGTGGAGCGGCTGGCCGGCGACCGCGTCTCCGTGTTGGAACTCGTCCCCCCGGGCGCTTCTCCCCACGCCTACGACCCCACGCCCCGCCAGCTGGCGGCAGCCGCCGAGGCCGCGCTCTGGTTCACCGTGGGGGCCACCATGGAGCAGGCCCTGCAGCCTCGCTTGCAGAGGATGCTGCCGGACCTGCTCGTCGTCCCCACGGCGGACGAGGCGGTCGGCGACCCGGCCTGTCGCCACGACGGCGACGGCGGCCACGTCGATGAGGACGGGCACGAGCACGACCCGCACGTCTGGCTCGATCCCGTCATGGCCGCCGAAGCGGCCGCGCGGATGGCCGCAGCCCTGGGCCGCCTCGATCCCGACGGCGCGGCCGTCTACGCCGAGCGCCTGGGCGCGCTGCGGCGCGAGCTCGCCGACCTCGACGGCGAACTTGCAGCGACCCTGGCCCCGGTGCGCGGCGGGGAGCTGCTGGTGATGCACCCCGCGTTCGGCTGGCTGGCCGAACGCTACGGCCTCACCCAGACCGCCGTCGAGCAGGGCGGTCAGTCGCCGAGCCCCCGCCACCTCGCGACGCTGCTCGAACGCGCCCGTGCCCGCGGCGTGCGCACGCTCTTCCTGCAGCCGCAGACGTCGCCGGACCAGGCGCGGGCCGTGGCCCGCGAGGCGGGCCTCGAGGTGGGCGTGCTGGACCCGCTGGCCCGCGACTACGCGGCGAACCTGCGCCTCATGGCGGCGGCGATGCTCGCCGCGCTGGCGCCGGCCGCGCCGTGAGCGCCGCCCCGGTCATCCGCGTCCGCGACCTGGACTACGCCTACGGCCGCCAGCCGGCGCTGCAGGGCGTGCACTTCGACATCCAAGCCCTGGACTTCGTCTCGGTCATCGGGCCCAACGGCGGCGGCAAGTCGACGCTGCTGAAGCTGCTGCTGGGCCTGCTCTCGCCGCGGCGGGGCACGGTCGAGGTGTGCGGCGGCCCGCCGTCGAAGGCGCGGCTGAAGCTGGGCTACATGCCCCAGCGCGTGGAGCTGGACCCGCGCTTCCCGGTCACCGTCATGGACGTGACCATCATGGGCCGGCTGGGCCTGCGCCCGACCCTGGGCCCCTACCGGCGCCGCGACCGAGAAGCCGCCCTGGCCGCCCTGGAGGCGACCGGCGCGGCCGACCTGTGCGCCCGGCCCTTCTCCGAACTCTCGGGCGGCCAACGCCAGAAGGTGCTGATCGCCCGCGCGCTGTGCGGCGACCCGGAGATCCTGCTGCTGGACGAGCCCACCGCCAGCCTCGACCCGACGGTCCAGGACGACCTGTACGCCCTGTTGAACCGCCTGAACGACACGCGCACGATCCTGATGGTGTCCCACGACGTGAGCATGGTCTCGCGCTACGTCAACCGCGTCCTCTGCGTCAACCGCACCTGCGTCGAGCACTGCGTGACCGAGATCCCGCGCGAGCTGTCCCTGCTGTTCGATGCCCGGGAGGAACTGCGCCTGGTCCGCCACGACCACGACCACACCGACCATCCCCCGGCCGGCGGCGCCTGCCATGATTGAGTTCCTGGAAGCCTTGGGCCGCCACGCCTTCCTGCGCAACGCCCTGCTGGCCGGCGCCCTGGCCAGCGTCGCGAGCGGGGTGGTCGGGACCTACGTCGTCACGCGCCGCATCACCGGCATCGCCGGCAGCCTCGCGCACGCCGTGCTGGGCGGCATGGGCCTGGCCATCTGGCTGCGCACGGTGCACGGCTGGGCCTGGCTGACGCCCCTGCACGGGGCCGTGTTCGCGGCGGTGCTCGGCGCGGTGATCATCGGCGCGGCGCGCGCCCGCGGCGGCGACCGCGAAGACACGGTCATCTCGGCCCTGTGGGCCGTCGGCATGGCCGTCGGCGTGCTGTTCCTGTTCCTGACGCCGGGCTACAAGGCCGACCTGATGACCTACCTGTTCGGCAACATCGTCATGGTGGACCCCGAGACGCTGCGCCTGCTGCTGCTGCTGGACGGGGTGATCCTGCTGGTGGTCGCGCTGTTCTACGACCCGCTGCTGGCGGTCTGCTACGACGAGGAGTTCGCGCGGCTGCGCGGCGTGCGCACGGACGCCGTCTTCACGCTGCTGCTGCTGCTGGTGGCGCTGACCATCGTCACGCTCATCTACGTGGTGGGCGTGGTCCTGGTGATCGCGCTGATCTCGCTGCCGGTGTCGGCCGTGGGGCGTTTCTCGCGACGGCTGTGGCAGATGATGCTGCTGTCCGCCGCCCTCAGCTCGGTGCTGACGACCGCGGGCCTGGCCCTGGCCTACGCCGCCGACCTGCCGGCCGGCGCGGTGACGATCCTCCTGGCGGCGCTGGTCTACGTCCTGGCCGGAGTCGCGGCCGCCCTGAAGCGACGGGCCTGACGGTTGCCCGTCTCGCACACACGAACACCGGGGAGAACACGATGGAATACAGATTTCTCGGCAAGTCGGGCCTGAAGGTCTCGGCCCTGTCGTTCGGCTCGTGGGTGACCTTCGGCGACCAGATGGACGTCGACCTCGCCCACGACTGCATGAAGGCCGCCGTCGATGCCGGCGTGAATTTCTTCGACAACGCGGAGGTCTACGCGGCCGGTCGTTCCGAGGAGATCATGGGCGAGGTCCTGCGCCGCGCCGGCTGGAAGCGCAGCGACCTGGTCATCTCCACCAAGATCTTCTGGGGCGGTCCGGGGCCGAACGACCGCGGGCTGTCGCGCAAGCACGTCATGGAGGGCACCGACGCCGCGCTGAAGCGGATGGGCCTGGACTACGTGGACCTGATCTTCTGCCACCGCCCCGACCTCGAGACGCCGATCGAGGAGACCGTGCGGGCCATGCACCGGGTCGTGGAGAGCGGGCGCGCGTTCTACTGGGGCACCAGCGAGTGGAGCGCCGCGCAGATCCGCCGGGCCCACGACATCGCGCGCGCCGAGCACCTGACCCCGCCGACCATGGAACAGCCGCAGTACCACATGCTGCACCGCCACCGCGTCGAGGTCGAGTACGCGCCGCTCTACGAGGAGATCGGCCTGGGCACCACGATCTGGTCGCCGTTGGCCAGCGGGATCCTGACCGGCAAGTACAACGACGGCATCCCCGAGGGCTCGCGCATGTCCCTGCCCAACTACCAGTGGCTGCGCCCCCACCTCGACGGCGACGAGGGCCGCCGGAAGATCGCCAAGGTCAAGCTGCTGGCGCCCCTGGCGCGCGAGTTGGACTGCACCATGGCCCAGCTGGCCATCGCCTGGTGCCTGGCCAACGACGACGTCAGCACGGTGATCACCGGCGCCTCTCGGCCCGAGCAGGTGACGGAGAACATGAAGGCGCTGGAGGTGGCGGCGCGGCTCACTCCCGAAGTGCTGGAGCGCATCGAGGGGATCCTCGACAACCGTCCCCAGCCGGAGAAGTGCTGGCGCGGTATGTAGGCGCACTTCCTGCCGGGACAGGGGACGCGCTCCGGGCACCTCGTGTGCCCGGAGCGCTTGGCCTTTCGGCCCTTTCGCCATCCTGGCTTCAGGGCCTGCAGGACACCCCTGTCCCGGCAGGAAGTGCGGGCGCAGGTCGAACAGCGGCATGGGGCGGGGCAGGGACGATGTCGTCGCCGGAAGCGAACCGGTCAGCGCACGAGTCGGACGGCGAGCGAGCGCACGCTTCCGGCGTGTTCCAGACGCAGCATATAGGTGCCCGAAGGCAGCGGACGGCCCGCGTCGTCCCGGCCTTCCCAGATCGCGAGGCCGGCGCCGGCAGGTTGCTCTGAATCCAGCAGCACGGCAGCGCGGCGGCCGCGCAGGTCGTAGGCGGCCAGGCGCGTGGGTCCCGGCACCGGCAGGTCGAAACTCACGACCAGCCGAGGATTGAACGGGTTCGGGGCGGCGGTTAAAGCGATGGCCGCCGCCGGCGCCGGCGGCAGGACGGACTCGACCAGGACCAGTCCCGCATCGATCAGTTGGTAGACTGCGCCGGACCGCGGCGCCGAGGCGTCGCACATCCGCCCCGCGGCGGGGTCAGCCAGCGGGCCCAGATCCGCCACACGACCGATGCGATCTTGGCGCTCGAGGCGCGGCTCCCCGCCGGTCGACGGAGCCTGCAACCGCCAGCTCACGCACGCGATGCCATCCTCCCACGCCGCCGCGAACTCCTCCACCACCGTCGGCACGACCAGGGCGTTGCGCAGCAGCCGCACCCCATCGTAGCCGTCGGCCAGCACCGCGTCCCGCCCGTCTGCCGCGAGACCGGCCGCGTACGCGGTCGCGTACCAGCCGACCTGGTAGGGATCGAGCGCGACGCCGGCGTCCAGGACCCTCAGGCCCGCGCTCCCCGCGGCGGCGTAGAGGTGGCCGAGCGCCGCGTCCACCCCCTGCACGTAGCCGGGCAGCGCGACGGTGTGGTGCAGCGACGGCGCGGCGGCATCCGTCGCGTCGACGACGCGCACGCCGGCCGCCCCGGCCGCGACGTAGACCACCGTGCCGAGGCGCGCGACGCCCAGCGTCTCGCCGGCCAGAGCCAGCGTGTCGCGCGGCGCCGGCGCGCCGGGATTGAGCAGGTCGTAGGCGACCAGCCCCACGGACGCGATCGCCACCACGACGTCGTCGCCTGCGGCCGCGACGTCCACCGCCTCGCCGGGCGTGCCCGCCCGGCCGATCTCGAAGGGCGCGGCCGGATTGGCCGCGTCCAGCACGCGCAGGCCGCCGACCCCCGCCGCGACGTAGAGTCGGTTGCCCTCCAGACAAAGGGCGCGGGCGTCCCCGCCGGTGTCGTAGAGGCCGGTGACGACCGGCGCCGAGGGCAGGCCCGCGTCGATCACCGCCAGCCCCGCGCCGCGCACCGCGGCGTAGACCTGGGTGCCGTGGACCGCCGCGTCCGCCACCGGTGCGCCCAGCGCCACCGACGCGACCTCGAAGAGGCGCGATCCGTCGCGCAACACCAGCAGGCGCAGGCCGTGTTCGAGGTCGGCGACGGCGATGAGGCTGTCGCGACGCGACACCGCCGCCGCGTTTCCCCGCATCAGGTAGCCGCCGATCTCGACGGGCGCCGCCGGCGCCGTGACGTCGACGATCCGCAGCCCGGGCCAGGAATCCGCCACGTAGGCCCGCCCGCCCGCGGCGGCGACGTTCCAGGCGTGGCCCTCGGTGTCGAGCACGGCCAGTTGGACCGGCGCGGCCGGCGCGCTCACGTCGATGATGCGCAGCCCCGAGGTGCCGTCGGCCACGTAGGCCCGGCCGGCGTCGACCGCGACGCCGTAGGCCCACCCGGCCGTGTCCAGGGATCCGACCTCGCGCGGGTGGGCCGGGTCCGCGACGTCGACGACGCGCAGGCCCAGCACGCCGTCGGCCAGGTACACGTGCGTGCCGGACGCGGCCACGCCGTAGACGCCGCCCCAGGTGCCGAAGTAGCCGACCTGGACCGGGTGCGCCGGCGAGGACACGTCGATCACGCGCAGGTCGCCGGAGAAGTCGCACAGGTAGAGCATGTTGCCGCTCAGGGCCAGGCGCGAGAGGTCGTCGCCGGGATCCAGCCCGCCGATCAGGGCGGGGGAAGCGGGATCGGCCAGGCTCACCACGCGCAGGCCGAGGGCCAGGTCGGCCAGGTAGGCCACGCCGTTCCCCAGCGCGACGCCGCGCACGTCGGCGCCCGCTTCGACGAACGAGCCGACGACGTACGGCTCGCCCGGGTCGCTCGCGTCGATCACGCACAGGCCGGACGTCCCGAGCGCCGTCACGATCAGCCCGGCGTCGACGGCCAGGTCCTCCACCGTCGCCGGCAGGGCGACCTTGCCCAGCGGGCGCGGCGCGCCGCCGTCGTCGAGGTCCGCCAGGTCGAGCGCCGACCCGTTGCCCACGTGGACGACACCGCCCGCAAGCCGCACGACGCGGCACGGGCCGTTGAACCAGTGGGCGAGTTCGCGGACGTGCTGGGCGTCCTGGGCCGGCGCAGGAACGGCGCCGAAGGCGCCCGCGAGGCAGGCGATCAGAAGGGTGCGGCGGGTCATCCTTGACCTCCCGTTGGATTTCCGGCCGGATCGTGCGCCATCCAGGCGCCACGCGTCAAGGAAAAGCGGGGCGCCGCGCTCGGGCATGGAAAAAAGACCACAGTGACGGCATCCTGATGCCGATGACAAGGAAAAGCCGTTCCCGTCGCGCAACCGACAAGGCGAGGAGCACCGGGATGCACAAGTACGTGATCATGGGCGTGCAGGGTTGTGGCAAGGGCACGCAGGCCAAGTTGCTGGCCGCGGGTCTCGACATCGTCCACATCAGCGTCGGTGACATCTTCCGCTGGAACATCCAGCACCACACGAAGCTCGCCGCCCGCATCAAGCGGATCGTCGCCGACGGTAAGCTGGTGCCCGACGAGATCGTGGCCGACATCGTCCACGCCCGCCTCGACGAGCACGACTGGAACTACGGCTTCATCCTCGACGGCTTCCCGCGCAACCGCACGCAGGCCGAATTCTTCCTGGAGCGCTTCGACATCGACGCGGTGATCGACATCCAGGTGCCCGACCACGTGGTGCTGGAGCGGGTGATGTCGCGCCGCCTGTGCAGCGGCTGCGGCCTGGACTACAACCTGATCCACCACCGCCCCGCCGTCGCCGACCGCTGCGACGTGTGCGGCGGCGTCCTGGTCGCGCGCCCCGACGACACGGCCGCCGCCCTGCAGGCCAGGCTGGCCGATTTCCACGCCATGACCCGCCCCGTGCTCGACCTGTTCGCCCGCAAGGAGCTCGTCGTGCGGGTCGACGGCTGCCTGCCCGTCGCCGAGGTGCAGGCGGCGATCCGCCGCGAGCTGGGGCTGTCCCCGTGCCGGCAAACCGCACTGGAAGTCCGATGATCGGCATCACACTGCACGATTCGGTCGAGTCGCTCACGGGCAAGCCCGGCGAGGACTACGTCCTGCTGATCACCGAGGATCAGGTGCCGGCGTTGCCGAGGATGCGGGAGAAGCTCCAGGGCCACGCGGTCAGCGGCGCGGTGGTGCCCTACCTCATCGCCGACCGGCGCGTGATCGCCGAGGGCATCGCCTGCCTGGCGCTGCCGCGGACCGGCATGTTCTCCCTGGTGTTGCCGATGACCGCAGACCAGGCGGCGGTCGAGCGCGGGCTCGGCGGCCGCGACTTCGCGTCCCTGCTGCTCTTCGCCGACGGGCTCTCCAGCCACCTCGACGGCTTCGTCGGCGCGCTCGGGAGCGCCGTGCGGGATCGCGCCGTGCTGGGGACCGGCGTGGGCACCAAGGACTTCCGGCCCGTCCCGGTCGTCTTCGACACCGCGGGGCTCCACGCCGACGCGGCGCTGCTCGTCGGCACCGACCTGCGCCTGCGCATCGCCGCCCGCCACGGCTGGGAACCGATCCACGGGCCGCTGGTGGTGACCCGCGCCGAGGGGAACGTGCTGCACGAGCTCAACGGAGAACCGGCGTTCAAGGTCTACCGGCGGATCCTCTCCGAGCAGGAAGGCGCCGGCATCCGCCCCGACAACTTCCTCGCCGTCGCCAAGTCCTACCCCTTCGGCTTCGCCGCGTCCGCGGGCGGCGAGTTCGTCGTGCGCGACCCCATCCGTGCCAACCCCGACGGTTCGCTGACGGTCGTCTCCTCGGTGCGCCGCCTCGACGGGCTCTACGTCATGAAGGGCGTCCGCCGGCAGCTCCTGGACTCCTCGCGGGCCCTCTCGCGCGACACCTTCGCGGGCGGCGGCATCGACCAGGCCTTCCTGTTCGACTGCATCTCGCGGGTGATGTTCCTGGAAGACGATTTCGCGCGGGAACTCGACGGCGTCTGCGAGGGCGCCGGCGCGGCCGGACCGCGGATCTTCGGGATCACCAGCGTCGGCGAGATCACCAACGCGGGGCACGACGGCATCAAGGTGCTCAACAAGACCGCCCTGCTCGGCGCCGTGCAGGGGGTCTGACCGGGCCGCCGCCTCAACGGTACGCGGCCTTGATCCCGCCGAAACTCGCCCGTTCCGCCCCCACTTCGCCCTGGATCGACAGGTCGAGCGTGTAGGCGCCGCAGCCCGCCGTGGTGTGGCTGTCGACGACGAGGTAGAACGTGGCCGCCGCTCCCAGATTCGCGAAGGTGATCGACTCGACGCCGCCGGGACCGGCCGCGTCGGCGGCCGCCAGGCAGGGGTACATCGTGCCGAAGACGATGCACACGTCGGTCACCAGCAGCACGGCGTCACCGCCGTGCGCGACCTCGGCCGTGAAGGACTCCCCCGGCGCCAGCGGGATCGCGTAATAGTCCTCGTGGCCCATGTGGGTCACGAAGCCGCCGCACAGGTGGTCGAGGACCTGGTTGTCCCCGTCGCACGTGTCGCCCGCGTACGCGGCGTGCCCCGCGGGATCGACCGCGACCGCGGTGGCTGTCCCGCAGAAGTCGTAGACCGGCGGCGGTATCGCCGCTGCAGCCGCGACCGCCACGATCACGACCGCGACGGCTCCGGCAATCATCCGGTTCATGGCTCACCTTCCAGCGGCGGGTGATCAGGCCCGAGGCCGTTCAGTAGGGACCGTGCCCCGCCGTGTCCCGGTCCTCGTAGTCGCAGCTCCCTTGCTCGACGTGCCCGCGGTAGCGCTCGTCGCCGGTGGCGAGGAAGTGCCGCTCCAGGGCGCGGCACAGACGGGGCGGCTGCAGCCACCGCCCGTCCTCCCCCAGGCAGGGTCCCGCTTCCAGGGGCGTCGGCTCGCTCCCGTAGACGGCGAACAACCTCGCCTGGGCCGGCGCGATCCCCTCGTCGGCCAGCAGCGCCACCAGACCGCAGAGCGTGTCCGCGAAGTAGGAACCCGTCAACGGCGCGATCCCCGCGCCGCGCAGGCGATCGACCTGCGCTTCGTAGGTGTAGGGGATCGAGCGATCGCGCTTGGAATCCGGCAGCCCGGGACGGTGCAGCAGGCTCATGGGACCTCTCCGTTAGCGGGGGGACGCGGAGCACGTGGTCATCATCCCTCCCCGCCGGCCGGCCTGTCAATCGGGGTCGCCCGCCGGTGGTGCCGTGCGCCCCGGGCATGTTATTTTTTTCCCTTGCATTTCCCGGTGCGATGGGTATTCTACACCTGTCGGTATATTATTAGGCCGGGATGGAGGGAACATGGCGCTGCTGCTGGCGATCCTGCTGGGTGGGCTGATCGGACTCGGCGGCTCCACCTTCATTTACGGAGAAGGCTTCGCCTACCTCTCGAATGACCCGCAGGCCTGCAAGAACTGCCACATCATGAACGACCAGTACGACAGCTGGCTCAAGTCCAGCCACCACGCCGTCGCCACCTGCAACGACTGCCACACCCCGCACGCCCTGCTGCCCAAGTACCTGACGAAGGCCGAGAACGGTTTCTGGCACTCCAAGGGGTTCACGCTGCAGGACTTTCCCGAGCCCATCCGCATCCGCCCGCACAACCGGCGGACCCTGAACCGCAACTGCCTGGAGTGCCACCACGAGCTGGTGCACGAGGTCGTCGCCGTGCACGGCCGCGACGAGAGCCAGTTCGACTGCATCCGCTGCCACATCACGTCCGGGCACGGCCCGGCCCGCTGAAAGGGAGGTCTCGATGAAGATCCGCCTGGTCCTGGTCGCGATCGCCTCGGCGCTGGCCGTCGTCGCGCTGTTCGCGCTGCGGGACAACATCGCCGAGCGCAAGACCGAGGCGAAGACGACCGTCTTCGAGGTCGTCGACGTCGACGAGCAGACCACCGACCCGGCCGTGTGGGGCCGGAACTTCCCGCGCCAGTACGACAGCTACCGGCGCACCGTGGACATGGAGCGCACGCGCTTCGGCGGCAGCGAGGCCGACCCCTTCGCCGTGGGCGCGGACAGCATCCACAAGACGACCAGCCGGATCGAGCAGGACCCGCGCCTCAAGACGATGTGGAACGGCTACGCCTTCGCCATCGACTTCCGCGAGGAACGCGGCCACGCCTACATGCTGCACGACCAGCAGGAGACCGAGCGCGTGCTGCAGCGGCCCCAGGTCGGCGCCTGCCTGCACTGCCACGCCTCGATCACGGTCGCCTACCGCGAGGCGGGCCTGGCTGCCGGCGCCCCCGGTTCGCTGTCCGACCCCCTGTTGAGCGACAACGGGCAGCGGCAGCTGATGACCGGTTTCCCGCTGGTGTCCGCCCTGCCCTACGCCGAGGCGGCGGCCAAGGTCGAGCACCCGGTCACCTGCCTGGACTGCCACGACCCCGAGTCGACGCAGCTCCGCATCACGCGCCCCGGCCTGCTCAACGGCCTCGCCGCGCTGGCCAAGAGCGACGACCCCGTGCTCCACCTGGCTTCGATCGGGAAATGGCGCGAGGGCGACCGGGCGACCCCCTACAACCCGAACGAGTCGGCCAGCCGCCAGGAGCTGCGGACCCTGGTCTGCGCGCAATGCCACGTCGAATACTACTGCGCGTCGAAAACCACGCTGTTCTTCCCCTGGGACAAGGGCCTGCAGGCCGAGGACATCGAGGCGGTCTACGACGAGTACGTCTTCCCCGACGGTTCCCCGTTCATGGACTGGAAGCACAAGACGACCGGCGCCGCGGCCGTCAAGGTCCAGCACCCCGAGTTCGAGCTGTGGAGCCAGGGCATCCACGCCCGCGCCGGCGTCGCCTGCGCGGACTGCCACATGCCCTACGTGCGCGAGGGCGCGCTGAAGGTGAGCGACCACCACGTGCGCAGTCCCTTGCTCAACAACGCGAAGGCGTGCCAGGTGTGCCACCGCGACAGCGAAGAGGAGCTCGTCGCCCGGGTCCACACGATCCAGGACCGCACGAAGCAGCTGATGGACCGGGCCATGGACGCCGCCATCTCCCTGATCGCCGAGACCGAGCAGGCGATGGCCGCCGGCGCCACCGACGCCCAGCTCGCCGACGCCCGCGCCCTGCAACGCAAGGCGCAGTACCGGGTGGACTTCATCAACGCCGAGAACTCGATGGGCTTCCACGCCCCTCAGGAGGCGGCGCGGATCCTGGGCGAGGCCGTCGATTACGCCCACCAAGGCCGTCTAAGCCTAGCTCGGTTACGACTGTAAGTACTTCTGCAGGCGAGCGAAGCGTGCCGGCCGCCCCGAGCGGCCGGCACTTTTATTGTTCTGGCCGCGAAATTGTCCCTGCCCATGCCCATACTGCTGGCCGACTTGGATCCACACATCCTGTGGTGACAGGGGTGTCCTGCAGGCCCTGGAGCCAGGATGGCGGAAGGGCCGGAAGGCCAAGCGAGTCGGGCACAGGATGTGCCCGACGAGCGCCCCCTGTCACCACAGGATGTGTGGATCCAAGTCGCATCACCGCATGGGCAGGGACAATTTCGCCGCCAGGGTTAAACCTTTTGCAGGCCGGGTGCGTCCTAGGCATACCCGCGCGTCCAACGTCACGGCGCGGACCAACCTTCGATCGGAGGACGCCATGTCCCAGCGCCAATCGCTCATGGTCCTAGCCACCGTCACCGCAGTCTGCGGCTTTTCCATGGAGGCGACAGCCCGCAACCGCCACCACGACCACGACCGCATCGAGGGCTCGGGCAAGATCGAGACCCGCGACTTCGACCTGCGGGGCTGGCACGACCTGCAGCTCGACGGCTCCATGGACATCGAGGTCCGGATCGGCGCCGAGCACACCGCCCGCGTCACCCTGGACGACAACCTCTTCGCCAACCTCGTGCTCGAGGTGCGGGACGGCACGCTGGTCGTGGATTGGCGCGACGAGTGCGACGCCGACGACGACGCCAAGCTGGCGCTGACCGTGCCGGCCATGACCGCCATGGAGATCAACGGCGCCGGCGACGTCGACGTCATGGGTTTCGCCGGCGGGAACTTCGGGCTGCGGGTCCGCGGCGCCGGCGACGTCGACCTGGCCGGGCGGGTCGACGCCCTGGACATCCGCGTCGACGGCGCCGGCGACGTCGATGCCGACGCCCTGACCGCCAAGGACGTCGAGGTCGAGATCGCCGGCGCCGGCGATGTCGACGTGACGGCCTCCGGCAGCTTCGACGGCGCCATCCGGGGCGTGGGCGACATCTGCTACGGGGGCGATCCCGCGCAGGTGTCGACGAAGGTCTCGGGGATCGGCCGGATCCACAAGCGCTGACCGGACCGCGAGGTACCATACAGCCGGGGGCGGCCGACGGGCCGCCCCCAACTTCTTCCCCCGCCGACGCCCGCGGCGATCTATACTGGCCCGGACGAAACATCCATCGGTCACCATGGACGAGGAGCAACCCCGCCCGGCTTTCGCATGATCTCGGGAGGTCGACACTCCATGGATCATCGCCTGCTTCCGTTGCGCCGCGCAGGATCGAGAGCCCGCTCCACCTGGGACGCGCTCGCCTCCCGGACACCCGCGGTCCCCCACCCCGACGGCCTGGATTTCCGCCGCCTGCGCCTGCCCGTCCGGGAGGTCCCCCTGTCGCCGGACCGGCTGCTGCTGCCGATGGACCTGCTGCGGGACTCCCGCAGCTTCGCCGGCACGCCCCTGTCGGCGTCGCCCCACCTCGACTTCGCCCGCCGGGTGCTGGCCGAGCCGTCCCTCGACCACGCATCGACCGTGTTCCATCACGCCGTGGCGCGCCTGCCGGAACGATCGACGTCCGGCCTGGACTGGGGGCCCGACCAGGACTGCGCCGAGTTCGCCTACCTGGTCAAGTGCCTGCAGCGGGGCTGGTGCGAGCCCGGCGCCGAGGAGCCCGTCGTCCTGGCGGAACTGCGCGACGGCCGCCACGCGATCCTGGCCGGCGCGCGGGTCCTCGCCGCCGCCGCGGCCCTCGGCCGGCGGAGCTGGCCGGCGCAGATCGCGCCCGCGAACGAGGTGCTCGCCGGCGTGCGCCGGCACCTCGGGCAACTGGCGCCGCGGCAGTTCTTCCGGCGGAACCTCGCCCTGGCCGAGGCGCTGGGCTGCCCGCCCGACCGCCTGCACCCGGAGGCCATGAAGCTGGCGAGGGAGATCGCGGCCGCCCCGCTGGTGAACCACGGCGACGTCTACCAGCCCATCCCCTTCCCCGAATTCGCCGGGCTCGACAGCCAGGCCGACGACCGCGCCACGTACCAGCGGCTGGGCATCGTCCTGGACCACGGCGGGGACCCGCGCGGGATGCGGTATCTGGATCTGGGCTGCAACCTCGGGTTCTACGCGTTCTCCCTGGCCCGCCGGGGCGCCCGGGTCGCCGGGCTGGACCGGGACGCACGGTTCATCGCCGTGGCGCGGCGTGTGGCCGGGATCGAGGGCGTGGCCGGCGAGTTCGTCGCCGCGCCCCTGGACCCCGGGCTCTTCGCGCCCGGCGGCGTCTTCGGTTCCCCCCGCCCCGTCTGGGACCTGGTCACCTGCTTCTCCACGCTGCAGTGGGTGGTCGAGGAGCACGGGGAAGATTTCGCCGTCGAACTGCTCAAGGCGATCCGCCGGCGCAGCCGGGCGCTGATCCT
>PNOJ01000006.1 GCA_013824755.1 Gemmatimonas sp. | reverse complement strand
CCGTGCAGGGCGCTGATGCAGTGGGGCTCGCCCAGGCCGAGCCGGTAGAAGTCCGCGGCGCCGTAGCGCTGGTGCTCCTTCTCGACCTTGTTGACGGTCAGCACCACCGGCTTGCCGCTGCGGCGCAGGTGCACGGCGATGCTGTCGTCCCAGGTCGACAGGCCGCCCGAGCCGTCGACCATGAAGATCACCACGTCGGCCTCGGCGATGGCGAGGTGGGCGATCTCGGTGACCAGGCTGTCGAAGCGCGTGACTTCCTCGCCGAACGGGATGATGCCGCCGGTGTCCAGCAGCTGGAAGGAATGGCCCGCCCAGTCGGTCAGCTCGGCGATGCGGTCGCGCGTGACGCCGGGCGTCTCGTGGACCACCGAGCGCCGCTCGCCGATGACGCGGTTGAACAGGGTCGACTTGCCCACGTTCGGGCGGCCGACGATGACCACGGTCCTGGTCGCCACGTCCCATCCTTCCGCACTTGAAGCGAGGCTTGCAATCACTTTTCAAACAAGAAGATGACGCATGCTGTGAAACGGCAGGCGTCGTTGGGCGGGACGTTAGCCCATCGAAGACCAGAAGTCAATGAGACCTTCCTCCTCGGGGATGTGGAGGCGGTGGGGCTGGCCCGTGGCGATGGCGGCGAGGTCGAGGCCGTCCAGGGTGAGGTTGTCGCTGTTGAACATCCGCGGCGGCAGCAGGACGTCCCGCACGGGCGCGGCCGGCAGCTCGCCCAGGGCGCGGCGGATGTCGCCGCCGGAGAGGAGGCCGGCCACCGTCACGCTCTCCCCGTAGAAGCGGTTCTCCACCCCCACCAGCTCGATCGCGGGCAGGCCGGGGCGGTCCAGCGCCGGCAGCAGGCGCTGCGAGAAGGCCAGCTCGCCGAGCTTGCCGGTCATCACCGTCACCGGCCGGGTCGGCAGCTTGCCGTGCGCGGCGCGCTCCTGCAGGGCCTCGCGCCAGGCCTGCTCCAGGCCGCGGGTCAGGCCGATGCCGTTGTCGAGCTGGGCGAAGTCGCCGTACTGGTCCTGCGGCGGGAAGGGGCGCCCGGTCAGCAGGTAGAACTCGTCGCTGAGGTGGACGAAGGTCGTGTCGGCCCGTTCGCGGCAGCGCTGCTGCCAGACGCCGACCAGGTCGATGGTGTCGGCGGCGATCGCGGGGGTGACCGGGTCGAGCTTCGTCAGGCCCTCGCGGTGGGCCGACAGGCCGACCGGCACCACGGCCAGGGTCTCCACGCCCGGGTGCAGGGCGAACAGGTCGGCGATGGACTGCTCCAGGACCGGCCCGTCGTTCCAGCCCGGGCACAGCACGACCTGGGCGTGCACGGTGATGCCGCCCTCGACCAGCTGCCGCAGGATCGCCAGCACGTCGATGCGCCGCTTGATGCCCAGCATGCGCGTGCGCACGTCGATGTCGGTGGCGTGCACCGAGACGAACAGCGGCGTCATCTTCTGGCGGATGACGCGCTCCAGGCCGCGGCGGCCCAGCGAGGTCAGGGTGATGTAGTTGCCGTACAGGAAGCTGAGACGGTAGTCCTCGTCCTTGACGTAGATGCTGGAGCGCATGCCCTTGGGGTTCTGGTCGATGAAGCAGAAGACGCAGTCGCAGGCGCAGGTCTTGAACTCCATGGCCGCGAAGCAGCTCATGACCTTGTCCAGCGCGTAGGGCTCGAAGGCCACGCTGTTGACGGCGCCGTCGCGGCTGGCGATGGTCAGGGTCATCTTCTCGCCGTGCGGCATGTAGTAGTAGAGGTCGAGCATGTCCTCGACGGGCTGGCCGTCGACCGCGGTCACGGTGTCGCCTTCGCGCCAGGCGTGGGCGCGGTCCAGGGGCGAGGGGAAGGGCTGGATCAGCTGGATCATGGCGTCCGTCCGGCTCGGGTGGTGGCCAGTTCGCCAAGGCAGGATAGGAAAACGGGTCGCGTCGCCGCAACCCGTCCTTCGCCGATCTGGTTGGAGCGGGCTACGGGACTCGGACCCGCGACCCTCAGCTTGGGAAGCTGATGCTCTACCAACTGAGCTAAGCCCGCTCCAGGAAGGGCAAGATAGCCCGGCCTCACGGCCGCTGTCAAGCGTGCTGCGGCGCGTGTCAGCGCGTTGCGCACGAACGCTCCAGCAGCCGCGACAGGGCTTCCCGCAGGGTCGGGTCGTCCGGGGCGCCAGAGCGCAGCTGCGGCTGGGCCCGGAACCAGGTCTGCTGCCGTTTGGCGTACTGGCCGGTCCGCAGGGACACCTGCGCCAGGGCGGTCGGCAGGTCCGTCTCCCCTGCCAGGTGCGCCGACAGTTCCCGGTAGCCCAGCGTGCGCAGGCCCGGACAATCGGGGCCGTGCCGGGCCAGCAGCGCCGACGTCTCCGCGAGCCAGCCCGCCTCCAGCATCGCCTGCAGGCGGCGGGCGATGCGCGCGCGCAGGTCGTCGCGTTCGCGGTCGAGCACGACGAGCGGGTAGTCCCAGCCCAGCGCGGGGTCCGGCCGGCGGTCGGCCATCAGGTCGCTCATGGGCTCCCCCGCCAGCCGGCGGATCTCCAGGGCGCGCTGGCTGCGGTAGCGATCGCGGGCGTGGATGCGGGTCCAGCTCGCGGGGTCCTCGGCGTGCAGGCGGTCGCGGATCTCGTCGTCGGGCAGCGCGTCCAGCTCGCGTCGGACCGCGGCCAAGGCGTCCGGGTCGGCCGGCAGCGCGAACAGACCCTCGCGCAGCGCGGTCAGGTAGAGCCCCGCCCCGCCCACCAGCACCGGGCAGCGGCCGCGCTCGCGGATCCCCGCCGCGACGCGCTGGAAATCGTCGCGGAAGCGGCGGGCCGAGTAGCGCTCCGTGGGCGGCAGGAAATCCACGAGGTGGTGCGGGCAGGCGGCGAGTTCGGTTGCGTCGGGCTGGGCGGTGCCGAGCCGCAAGCCGTGGTAGATCTGGCGGCTGTCGAGCGAGACGATCTCGATCGGGAAGCGCGCGGCCAGTTCGACCACCAGGGCGGTCTTGCCCACGGCGGTCGGTCCGGCGATCACCGGGCAGACGCGGCGGACCGCCTCGGCGCCCACCTCAGCGTCTCCCGAAGCGCTTCTCGAGTTCCTCGATCGGGAACTGGATCATCGTGGGGCGGCCGTGGGGGCAGCTCAGCGGCGTGTCGGTGGCGAAGAGCAGGTCCAGCAGGTTCTGCATCTCCGGGATCGTCAGCAGCGCGCCGGCGCGCACCGCGCCGTGGCAGGCGAAGCTGGCCAGCAGGTCGTCGTGCGCCGCGTGGCCGGTGCGGGAAGCCCCGGCGAGGTCGTCCAGGATGTCCAGCAGGAGCTGGCCCTCGTTCCAGTTCTTGAGCGAGGACGGGATGCCCTGCACCAGGATCGAGCGTCCGCCGAAGGGCTGGATGAGGAAGCCGAGCTTCTCCAGGTCGGCGCTCGCCGACTGGAAGCTCTGGAGCTGCAGCGGCGTCAGGTCCAGCGTGACGGGGAAGAGCAGCTGCTGGACCGGCACGCGCAGCTGGCCGGCGGCCAGGGCCTTCTGGGCCTCGTTGTAGAGGATGCGCTCGTGGCTGTTGTGCTGGTCGATGAGCAGCAGCCCGCCCTTGGTCTGGGTGCAGACGTACGTGCGGTGCAGCTGCCAGAAGGGGGCCTGTCGCGGCGCGACCGCGGCGTCCTCCTCCTCCGCCTGGGCGGGAGATGCCGCCTCGCCGCTCGCGTGGGTCCGTTGCGAGTCGTCGAACAGGCCGGGCTGCCCGGCCGCGGCGGGCGCGGTGGACGACGAACCCGAGAAGTGCCGGCGCAGGTAGTCCTCCTGCGCCTCGGCGATGCTCTGCAGGGGGCCGCGCGCCGCGCCCGGGGACGGCAGCTCGTCGCCAGCGACGGGTCGGAACGTGGGGTCGGCCCGCAGGTCCAGCGCCTCGCGCAGCGCGTGCACCACCATCCCGAAGATGTGGCGCTCGAGCATCAGGCGCACCTCGGTCTTGGCCGGGTGGACGTTGACGTCGACGTCGCCGGGGGGCACCTGCAGGAACAACAGCACCGACGGGAAGCGGCCCGGCGGGATCACGTCCTTGAACGCCACGCGGATGGCCTGGTACAGCGGCGCGCTCTCCACGGGCCGCCGGTTGACGAAGACGTACTGGTCGGCGCGGGTGGGCCGCGTCCAGGTGGGGCGCGAGGCGAGGCCGCCGACCACGACGCCCCCCTCCTCCGCCTCGAAGCGGGCCATGTGCTCGAGGCAGGCCGGGCCCAGGATCTCCCGGGCGCGGGCCGGCAGCGAGTCGGCCGGCAGCAGGTCCAGCAGCACGACGCC
Source organism: Gemmatimonas sp. (assembly GCA_013824755.1). Classification (GTDB taxonomy): domain Bacteria; phylum Krumholzibacteriota; class Krumholzibacteriia; order LZORAL124-64-63; family LZORAL124-64-63; genus PNOJ01. Next base: position 49,225 of record PNOJ01000006.1, on the reverse strand, counting down.
GTCGGCCGTGAGGCGCCAGCGCACCTCGGGATAGGCCAGGGCCAGCGACTGCACCGTCTGCAGGACGGCGCGCTTCTCGGCCTGGGGCAGCTTGAGGTACTTGCGTCGGGCGGGCGTGTTGTAGAACAGGTCCTCGACCGTGATCGTGGTGCCGCGGTTGCGCGGCGCCGGCTCGCGGCGTTCGATCGTGCCGCCGACGAGGCGGATCATCCCGCCGACGTCCTCGTCCTCGGTGCGGGACAGGACGGTCGTGCGGCTGACCGAGGCGATGCTGGCCATGGCCTCGCCGCGGAAGCCGAAGGAGGCGACCTGCACGATGTCCGCCGACGAGACGATCTTGCTCGTGGCGTGGCGCTCGCAGACCAGGGGCAGCTCGCGGAACGGGATGCCGGCCCCGTCGTCGTCGACGCTGATGGAGGCCAGGCCCCCGTCCTCGACGTTGATCCTGACGATGCGCGCCCCCGCGTCCAGCGCGTTCTCGACGAGCTCCTTGACCACCGAGGCCGGACGCTCGATCACCTCGCCGGCGGCGATGCGGTCGACCGACGCGCTGTCGAGCACGCGGATGGGCTTGCGCTGCATGACGGCCATGGCGTCCTGTCGGGTTGCGGGCCACGCGGGGAGGGCGGCAGGACAAGATAACGGGAGGGGCGCCGCAGCGTCAATCGCCGTGAGCGTCGGTGTCGAGCCCGGCCAGGGCGGCCGCGACCAGTTCGCCGGGCGAGGTGAAGCGCCCGGGGTAGAGCGCCCGTCCCGCCTTCACGCGCAGGCCCGCCACGCCGGCCAGGTCGGGCAGGGCGTCGCGCACGCGCTGCTCGAGCTGGGCGACGGCGTGGTTCTCGTCTGGCGCGAAGACCAGCAGCGTGCCGGGGTCGTGGCAGAAGACGCGGTCGGAGGAGCGCAGCCGGGCGGCGAGGCCGCTCAGGTGGGGACCCAGGTGCGTCGGCGCCCGGAAGGCGGACAACGAGAAAGCGCCATGATAGCGGTCGGCGCGGTCCATCTCCCGAGCGAGCAGGTCCAGGAGGGATTCGGGCACGGCGGCGGCGCCGGGCGGGAGGTCCGGCAGGTGGGAGCCGAGCGTGTGCGGGGCCGGATCCGCGGCGCTCGGCCGGGATGCGGCGACGGGCACGACCGGGGCATCGCTCGCCGCTGCCGGCACGGCCGGTCGGCGCCGCACCGCCGCCAGCAGCAGACCGGCCACGGCGGCGTCGTCGCCGGTGAAGTGGGCGGCGTCCCAGGGGTGGCGCCGCTGTTTGCCCAGCAGATCCCAGCAGACATCCCCGTCGCGCAGGATCAGGCGCGGCCGGTGTTCGGGCGTCGCGAAGGCCAGCCATTCCCCCGGCGCGATCCCGCCGTAGACGGGATCGGCGCCGCTGGGTCGGGGGTCGGCCGCGAGGGCGCCGCAACAGCGCTTCAGGGCGAAGGACAGCACGGGTTCCACCTCGCCGCTGGTGTTGGACATCGCCATCGCCGTCGTCGTCACGTCGTGGAAGCGGGCGACCAGGGCTTCGTGCTCGACCTGGCGGCGCAGCAGCTCGCAGCGCAGGCCCAGCACCGGCGCCAGCACCTCCCCCAGCGCCTGGAAGCGGGCGGCCGCCGCCGCGCCCAGGTGCCCGACGGCCAGCGCCGCGCGCGGGATCGGCGTAGGCTGGTCACCGTCCAGGGCCACCAGCGGCCAGACGGTCAGGTGCAGGCCGTCGTCGGCCTCCTGCTCGATCGCCACCAGCGGGCGGGCGGTGGCGAAGACCTCACACCAGGGCGATGCGCCCGCGTCCGCGTCCTCGAGCCGGGTCTCTCCGGCCGGGGTGCCTTCGGCCAGCAACAGGGAGCCGTCCTCGCGCAGCAGCGCCAGCGTGGCGTGGCGCGCGTCGAGGCGCAGGGCCAGGGTCGAGCTCCAAGCCGCCAGGATCCCCGGCAGGTCCCGGGCGCCGCCGGCGAGGTCCGCGAGGTCGCGGTCCAGGGAACGGGCGAGCGCCTCGGCGGCGGTCCGCGGTGCGGGAGGCGTCGAGGTCGTCACTTCGGCGACCGGGAGCGTCGCCGCCGGGGCGGGGTGCAGCAGTTCACGGAAGCCGTCGCTGTCCAGGCACCGCCAACCGCGTGCAGCCGCGGTGGTTTGCAGCGTCGCGGGTCGATGCCCATCGAACCCACCATCAGGGTGTCGCGCGGGAACGGGGCCTCGTCGAGGCCGGCCCAGACGGTCAGGCCCATGACCTCGGCCAGGGCGGCCGCCGGCGAGGTGCGGTCCGGGGCGACCACCCCCAGCAGGCGCACGTCGTCGCGGCGGGCTGCCTCGGCGAGCAGCGGCACATCCCGCTCCACAGGCATGAAAAAGGCGACGTTCCACATCACGGGCCGTCCGGTTGGAGTGGCGAAAGCGGATTATATATCGGCGACGGTCGGCGCCGCTGAAGAAAAACGGCTCAAAGCTGCTTCTTGATGCGGGCGAGCCAGAGGAAGGCGTCCATGGGGCTGATGCCTTCCAGGTCCAAGTCGCGCAGCGCGTCCAGGGCGTCGCGCTCGCCGTCGGAGAACAGCGAGAGCTGGCGCGACGCCGCGGGCGGGCTGTCCGCCGCGAGGGAGAAGCCCGGCGTGCCGGGGAGGCGGTCGGGCGCCAGGGCGCGCGCGTCCTCGCTGCTGAACAGCGCCAGCAGTTCCTCGGCGCGGCGCAGCACCGGTTCGGGCACGCCGGCGAGGCGGGCGACGTGGATGCCGTAGCTCTTGTCGCTGCACCCGGGCTTGACGGTGTGCAGGAAGATGATGCTCCCCTGCCACTCCCTCACCTCGAGCCTCAGGTTGACCAGGCGCGGCAGCGTCTGCTCCAGGCCGGTCAGCTCGTGGTAGTGGGTGGCGAAGATCGTGCGCGGGCGGGGGCCGTCGTGGTGGTGGAGGAATTCGGTGATGGCCCAGGCCAGCGACAGGCCGTCGTAGGTGGAAGTGCCGCGCCCCACCTCGTCCAGGACGACCAGGCTGCGGCGGGACATCTGGTGCAGGATGCGCGCCGTCTCGCTCATCTCGGCGTAGAAGGTCGACTGGCCGCGGGCCACGTTGTCGCCGGCGCCGACCCGCGTGAAGATCCGGTCGGCGACGCCGATGCGGGCGCGCGCGGCCGGCACGAAGCCGCCCGCCTGCGCCATCAGCACCAGCAGCGCGACCTGGCGCAGGTAGGTGCTCTTGCCGCCCATGTTGGGGCCGGTCAACAGCAGCACCTGGCGCGTGTCGCCGTCCAGCAGCGCGTCGTTGGGGATGAAGTCGCCGTCCAGGAGCTGTTCGACGACGGGGTGCCGCCCCTCGGCGATGTCGAGCACCAGCGAGTCGTCGCAGACCGGCCTCACGTAGCGGTGCCGCTCGGCCAGCTCCGCGAACGCGAACAGCAGGTCGATCTCGGCCGTCCGCGCGGACAGCGCGCGGATCGGCTCCAGGGCCGTCGACACGTCGGCGAGCAGGGCGGCGAAGATCTCGCCCTCGAGCCGCGCCATGCGCTCCTCGGCGTCCAGGATGGTCTGTTCGGCGGCCGACAGCTCGTCGGTGCGGAAGCGCGCGGCGTTGACGAGCGTCTGCTTCTGGGAGAACTCGGGCGGGACCCGGTCGAGGTGCTTGTTGGACACCTCGTAATAGTAGCCGAAGACGCGGTTGTAGCCGATCTTCAGCGTCGGGATGCCGGAGCGCTCGCGTTCGCGGGTCTGCAACGCCGCCAGGAAGCCGCGCGTGTCGCTGGCCACGGCCGCGGCGGCGTCGAGCTCGGGAGACACGCCCGGCCGGACGACCTCGCCGGGCTTCATCGTCGCAGGCGGCTGCTCGGCCAGCGTCCCGAGCAGGCGGTCCGCCACCGGGGACAGGTCGGGCGCGCCCCGCACCCACGCGACGGCCGGGTGGGCCGCGTGCCCGCCGTCGCTGATCGCGGCCAGGGCCTCCCCGGCCGCGCGCAGGGATTCGCCAAGCTGCCGCAGAGCGGCCGGGCCGATGCGGCCCGCTGCGGCGCGCACGGCCCCGCGGTCGAGGTCGCCCACGCCCCGCAGCCGCCGCCGCACGTCCTCGCGCCAGTCGCGGTCGTCCAGGGCGCCCGCGACGCCGCGGTGCCAGTCGGCGAGCGCCGCCAGATCGGTCAGGGGTTCGGCCAGCCGCCGTTCGAGCAGCCGGCGGCCGGCCGGGGTCACGGTGCGGTCGAGGTGGTGGACGAGCGTCCCCTCCCCGCGTTCGCCGCGCAGGGTGCGGAAGACCTCCAGGTTGCGCAGCGTCTCCTCGTCCAGCAGCATGCGGTCGCCGCGCGCCGCGAACTGCAGGGAGACGACCTGCACGGGGCGCTTCAGGTTGAGCGAGGTCAGGTAGCGCAGCAGCGCGCCCGCGGCGCTGACGGCCAGGGACGTCCGCTCGTCAGACAGGCCGAAAGCGTCCAGGTCGCGCACGCCGAAATGGTCGCGCAGGGTGTCGGCGGCGAGCGCCGGGTGGAACCAGGCGGCGCTGACGGCGCTCAGGACGGTCTCGGGCAGGCCGGCGCGCCAGCGGCGGAACTCCTCGGCCTCGACGGTCTCGGCCACGATCACCTCCCGCGCCGCGCAGCGCTCGCAGAGCGACGGGAGGGTGACGTCCTCCTGCCCGCAGCGGAATTCGCCGGTGGAGGCGTCCAGGGTCGCCCAGCCGGACTCGCCGGCGGCGCCCCGATGGTAGGCCAGGCAGACCATGCCGCCGGATCCCGGCAGCAGTTCGGGCGCCGTGGCGGTGCCCGGGCTGATGACCTCGACGACCTCGCGCTTCACCAGGCCCTTGGCCTTGGCGGGGTCCTCGGTCTGCTCGCAGATCGCGACCGTGAGGCCGGCGGCGAGCAGGCGCGACAGGTAGACGTCCAGGGCGTGGTGCGGCACGCCGGCCAGGGGCACCGGGTGATCGCTGTTGCGGTCGCGGGTCGTGAGGGTGACGCTGCAGACTTCGGCCAGGATCTTGGCGTCGTCGAAGAACGTCTCGAAGAAGTCCCCCATGCGGAACAGCAGCAGGGCGCCAGGGTGGGCGGCCTTGATCTCCAGGTACTGCGCCAGCATGGGCGTCAGCTTCGTCGACGTTCCGGCGGGAACGGCCTTCCCGGTCACGGCGACTCCGCGGTGTCGACCACGATGGCCGGCAGGCCGAGTTCCGCGCTCAGTTCGGCGGCGCGCGCGGCGGCCTCCGCCTGGTCGGTGTAGGACTCGGCCCGCACCTTGTGCAGCAGCTGGCCGCGGGCGTCGTGCGACTGCACCAGGTGCAGGCCGGGCACCGAGGATCGCCAGCGGTCCACGAAGCCCAGGGCGCGGCCCCGGTCGCCGAAGGCGCCGAGCTGCAGGACGTAACGGGCGGTCGGCGTGGCGTCGGTCGCGGGCGGTGCCGGAGCGGGCGGCGCCGGGCTGGAGGCCGCCGCGTCCATCAACGCCAGCTCGAGGCGCTGCCGTTGCAGTCCGCGCACGAGGTCGAGCGCCGGCGAGAGCGGGTACGCGCGCTCCAGTTCACGGACGATCCGTTCGGCGAGGCGGGAGTCCTGGTCGCGTTCGAGCTGCCAGCGGGCGGCCAGCTGGTCGGCGGCGGTCGGCTGGTCGTGGCCCTCGAGCTCGGCGTCGAGGCAGCGACGGGCCAGGCCCGGGTCGCCGAAGGCGGCCGCCTTGCGCCCGCGCAGCAGCAGGATCCAGGGGAGATCGGGGTCGTCGTCCGGCGCCTCGGCGAAGACGGTCTCGACCATCGCCTCGTCGTTCGCCGCGCGGTGCAGCAGCCCCGCCAGCAACCGCGACGACGGCTCGGGACGCTTGGCGCCGGGATCCTTCGGCGGGAGGTAGGCGAAGCCCTGCCCGGGCTCGCCCTGGGCGTAGGAGGTCCAGGCGGCGTCCAGCCGCAGGGCGCGCTGCAACGGCGGGTCCAGGTCGTCCCTGGCCAGCAGCTTCTCCCGCAGCATGGCCGCCTGCACCGGGTCGGTGGCGAGCCGGTAGTTCCAGAGCAGGCCGTCGACGGAGCGCGGGGCTCCCGCGGCCAGCGATCCGGCCAAGCTGCGCGCCGACTCGTAGTCGCCGGTGCGGAAGGCGCGCTCCACGGTCGACCAGTCCTCGGCCCGGGCGAGCGGGACCGCCGCGAGCAGCAGCAGCAACGCGCCGGCGAACCGGGTCATGGCGCCGCCGCCTCCGGGGCCTCGATCAGCAGGCGCGGCGAGCGCGGCTGCGGCCGGGACGGCTCGACGGGTCGGGGCGCGGCCGGCCCTACGGAGTCGAAGGCGCCGCATTCGGGGCAGTACCAGCGCATGCCGTCGTGGACCGCCCCGCAGCTGCGGCAGGCCCAGGCCGAGGCCGCCTCGGGCTTGGCCAGCGTGTTCCAGATGCGCGTGAAGTCGCTGTCCGGGAGGTCGTTCACCAGGACGCGCAGCAACGGCGAGGCGACGGCCGGCGTCAGGCGCTGGTCTCCCGCCTTCTCCTCGAAGACCTGCACGGCCATCTCGCGGTCGCCCATCTTCTCGTGCAGCTGCGCCAGGGCGATCCACAGCTCCGGCGGCGCGGCCGGGTTGCGGCAGGCCGACTCCAGGATCGGCACGACACGGCTGTACTGCCCCGTGGCCAGCAGGGAGCGCTGCAGCACCGGCAGGAACAGGTGCACCAGCTCGGGCGCCTTCAGCAGCCCCTCGGTGGCGACCTCGGCCGCACGCTCGTGCTCCTCCTCGCCCAGACGCGAGAGGGCCTGGACGAACATCGACGCCGCGGCGCGGGGGCTGCCGTCGGCGACGTTGCGGGCGTAGCGGCGGGCATCGCTGAAATCGCCGCGCAGGGCGGCGCGCACGCCACGGTCCAGCTGGAAGGACTCGTGGTGGTCCCGGAACATCTGGCGCTCGTTCGGCGCGGTGCGGCGGGCGGCCTCGCGCAGGGTGCGGGCGGCGGTCGATTCGTCGCCCCGGCCCAGGGCCTGGCGGAAGCGTGCGGACCAGTAGCGCGCCGAGGTCAGGTTGTGGCGCTGCAGCTCGTCCAGGAGCTCGCCGGCCTCCTGCCAGCGCTTCAGGACGAGCAGGTCCTCGACCAGGGCGAGGGTGACCGAGATCCGCTTCTGCGGCGTCAGGGAGGGGCGCGCCGCGAGGCCGCGGTGCAGGGCCATGGCCCGCTGGGCCTCGCCGCGCTTGCGCAGCAGGTTGCCGAGCTGCAGGTAGGGATCGACGGCGTCGGGGTCGCGCGCGATGGCGTCGCGCAGGGCCTCGGTGGCCGCCGGCAGGTCGCCGGCCAGCCACAGTTCGAGCCCGCGCGTGTAGCTGTCCTCCTGCTCCGGCTTGGCGCGGCGGCCGCGCCAGATCAGGCCGAGCGCCGCGGCCACCAGGGCCAGCAGCGCGATGCCGAGCAGCATGGGTTCGGCGTTGCCCATGTCAGTCCTCCTCCTTGAACAGATCCATGTCCTGCAGGGGCATCGTGCGCAGCTCGGCGATCTCCCGGTCGCGGTTCTTCAGCTCGCGGCCGAGGCGGTGCATGCGGGCGCGCAGGCCCAGCTCGCGCACGCCGCCGACGACCAGGCTGACCAGGATCCCCCCCAGGAAGGAGCCGACCAGCACCATGTACAGCGGGATCTGCAGCCACTGCCAGTGCAGCAGGCGCAGGTCCACGCTCTGGGAGCTGTTCTGCGCGAAGAAGACGGCCAGCGTGATCACGGCCAGCAGGATGATGATCCCCTTGAAGATCCACACGGCCACACCTCGTCAGTTGATGGGTTCCGCCTCGAACGTCGACGCCTCGCAGCCGGTCACCCGGACCCGGACCAGGTCGCCGGGCCGGTGGTCGCCGCCGTGCAGCAGCACCTTGCGGTTGTTCGGGGTCCGCGCCCGCCAGCTGCCGGCGGGACGGCGCGCCGCCGCCTCCACCGCGACCTCCCAGACGGCGCCCGTCTGGGCTGCGGCCAGATCATCCCAGATCGCGTCCTGGACCGCCATCAGTTCGGCCAGACGCTCTTTCTTGACTTCGGGCGGCACGTCGTCGGGGAGCTTGGCTGCGGGCGTGCCCGGCCGCTCGGAGTACTTGAAGCTGAAGAGCAGATCGTAGCGGACCTCCTCCACCAACTCAAGCGTCCGTCGGAAGTCCGCGTCGGTTTCTCCGGGGAAGCCCACGATGATGTCGCCGCTGAAGGTCACGTCGGGGATCCAGCGCCGGGCGGCGGCGATCATGGCCAGGTAGCGCTCCCGGGTGTACAGGCGCTTCATCCGACGCAGGACGGCGTCGCTGCCGCTCTGGGCCGGCACGTGGAGCCAGGGGCAGGTCTTGCCCAGTTCGGCGATGGTGCGGATCAGGTCGTCGGTCATGTCGCAGGGGTGGCCGGTCAGGAAGCGGATGCGCTCCAGGCCGTCGATCGTCTCGAGGCGGCGCAGCAGCCCGGCGAAGTCCAGGTCCCCGCTGCGGTAGGCCGTGACGTTCTGGCCCAGCAGGGTGACCTCGCGCCCGCCCCGCGCGACGATTCCGTGGATCTCCGCCTCGATGAGCAGGGGGGCCTTCTCGCGTTGGGGGCCGCGGGTCTCCGGCACGATGCAGTAGGTGCAGCGGTAGTCGCAGCCCTTGTGGATCGTCACCAGATGGGAATTGTTGGTCGGGTAGGCCTCCGGGGGCGCGACGTAGTGGACGTCGTCGCGGTGCCCGACCGCCACCGGCGCCGGGGCCGACTCCCCGCGCAGGATCGCGTCCAGCAGGTCGGGCAGCTGGTCGTACTGGTCGACGCCGGCCACCAGGTCGGGGCCGCGCCCGCCGGCGACCAGGCCGTCCCCGAGACGCTCGGCCATGCAGCCGCAGACGCCGATGATGTCGGCGGCGGCCAGGCCGCGCCGGCGCAGGCTGCGCAGCTCGCCGATGCGGCTGAGGATCTTGTGCTCGGCCAGGTCGCGCACCGAACAGGTGTTCAGCAGGACGACGTCGGCCTCCAGGGGCGACTCGGCGCGGCCGTAGCCGCGTGCGGCCAGGAGGCCGTGGATGGCCGAGGTGTCGTAGGCGTTCATCTGGCAGCCGTAGGTCTCGATGTGGACCCGGACGCCGGCCCGCTCGTCGGTCATCGGTCTCCCCCTCCCACGACCGCGGCCGCCTCCTCGCTGCGTACCGCGTCCACGCTCCGGACCGCCGTGGCGTGGAGCAGGCCACCGCGCCGACCCTCGGGGCGCAACAGGACGCGGTCGCCGGGCTCGCGATCGCCCGGCACCAGGACCGTGGCGAAATTCCCGGTCGTGGCCGGCAGCCAGCCGTCGGGGCGCCGGGGGGACTCCACGACGGCTTCCTGCCAGACGCCGATCAGGTCGTCTTCGAAGCGCCGTTGCAGATCGCGTCCGACACCGGCCAGGCGGGCGGCCCGCTCGCGCACCACCGCCGCCGGCAACGGCGTCATGGCGGCGGCGGGCGTCCCCGGCCGGGACGAGAACGGGAAGACGTGCAGGTAGGCCAGCGGCGCCGCGGCGATCAGGTCGAGCGTCGCCTGGAACTCCGCGTCGGTCTCGCCCGGGAAACCGGCGATCACGTCGGCGCCGATGCCGATCCCGGGCCGCGCTGCAACCGCGGCCCCGATCGCGCCGACGACGGCGGCGGCGGCGTAGGGGCGCCGCATCCGCCGCAGCACGGCGTCGGCGCCGCTCTGCAGCGACAGGTGCAGGTAGGGCTGCAGGTTGGGGCGGCCGGCATAGAGGTCCAGCAGCGGCGCCCCCAGCTCGTCGGGATGCAGGCTGCCCAGGCGCACCTTCAGGTCGGGGAAGCGCTCCAGGAGCGACGACAGCAGGTCGGTCAGGCAGGTCCGGGGCGCGAGGTCGCGGCCGTAGGCGCCGAGGTGGACGCCCGAGAGCACGACCTCGGGGACGCCGCGGTCCCGCAGGGCGGCGATCTCCCGCATGATCGCTGCCGGGGTGCGGGAACGGGAGCTGCCCCGCGCGCGCCAGATCAGGCAGTAGGCGCAGCGGAGGTCGCAACCGTCCTGGATCTTGACCTGGGCGCGGGTGCGCGGCGACGAGCGGTCGCGCGCGCGCCGCGCGTTCCGGCCCCACGGCCCTTTCCGGGGCGCCGACCTCGACCAGCGGGCCGTCGGCGGCCAGCAACCGGGGCAGCCAGTCCGCGATGGCGTCGCGCTCGCCGGTGCCGAACACGCCGTCGACGCCCGCCAGCGCGGACAGGGTCGCCGGCTGGGCCTGGGCGTAGCAGCCGGTGACGACGACCTTGGCCGCGGGGTTGCGCCGCCGCGCCTCGCGCAGGGTCTGGCGGGCCTTCTGGTCGGCGCGGGCGGTGACGGTGCAGCTGTTCAGGACGTAGACGTCGGCGGGCTCGTCCCAGGCGACGACCTCGCACGCGAGGCCGCGGACCGCACCGTCGCCGAGGCCGGCCATCATGGTCTCGGTGTCGTAGCGGTTGAGGCGGCAGCCGAGCGTGTGGAACGCCACGCGCACACGCTGGTGAGGTCCGTCCTGGCCGTCCATGACTGCGTCGCTCCTGGTTGACGTCGCTCCTGGCGTCGTTTCCGGCCCGCGGCCGCGGCCGGATGGGAGAAGGGGGTGGCTAGACGCCACCCCCATCGCTTGCCCCGACCGGTCCGCTGCGGGGTCGGCTAGGCGTCCCCGCCCACCCCGTCCAGGTCGCCGATCGGCGACGCCGGGATGTCGACGGCGGCGTCGGCGTACTCGTCGGCGCCCTCGGGGTCGATCTCGGTCTCCACCACGTCGTCACGACGCGGGTGGGCCGCGATGTAGGCCTCGAGGGTGTCGCGCGGCTGGTCCTTGTAGAACTCGGCCACCGACAGGACGATGCGCCGGTTCTCGGCGTCCATCTTGATGACGTGCATCGGCAGCGCCTCCTCCTCGTGGAAGAAGAACTGCGGCTTGTCCAGCTTCGGGATGGCCAGGTGGCCGACCGGCACGAACCCTTCGATGTCGTTGCCGATCTCCACCACCATGCCGTGGTCCAGCATGCGGATGACCTTGCCCTCGACCTGGCGGCCCACCGGGTAGTCCTCGGCGAGCGTCGGCCAGGGGTTGTCCTGGAGCTGCTTGATGCCCAGGCTGATCCGGCGCTTCTCGGCGTCGATGTCCAGGATCTGCACCTGGACCAGGTCGCCCTTGCGCACGATCTCCTTCGGGTGGCGGACCCGCTTGGTCCACGACATGTCGGAGATGTGGACCAGGCCGTCGATGCCCTCCTCGACCTCGACGAAGGCGCCGAAGTCGGTGAGGTTGCGCACGCGGCCCTCGATGATCGTGCCCACCGGGTAGCGCTCGTTGAGCGACAGCCAGGGGTCCTGCTCGGTCTGCTTCAGGCCGAGGGAGATCTTCTCGTTGCCCTTGTCGATCTTCAGGACCATGACCTCGACGTCGTCGCCGATGGACAGGATCTTGCTCGGGTGCTTGATGTGCCGGGTCCAGGACATCTCGCTGATGTGGATCAGGCCCTCGATGCCCTCCTCCAGCTCCACGAAGGCGCCGTAGTTGGTGATCGAGACGACCTTGCCCTGGACGATGGCCTTCTCGGGGTACTTGGCCTCGACGTTCTCCCACGGGTAGTTCTGCAGCTGCTTCAGACCCAGGGAAATGCGCTCGCGGTCGCGGTCGAAGTCCAGGATCTTGACCTGGATCTCGTCACCGATATTGACGACCTCGCTGGGGTGCTTGACGCGGCCCCAGGACAGGTCGGTGATGTGCAGGAGCCCGTCGATCCCGCCGAGATCCACGAAGGCGCCGAAATCCGTGATGTTCTTCACGATGCCCTTGCGGACCTGGTCCTTGTCGAGCTCGGACATCAGGTTCTTCTTCTTCTCCTCGCGCTCGCGCTCGAGCACGATGCGGCGGCTGACCACGACGTTGCGGCGCCGCTTGTTCTTCTTGATGATCTGGCAGTCGATCTCCTTGCCGATCAGCTGGTCCAGATCCGGCACCTGCCGCAGGGCCACCTGGGAGCCGGGCAGGAACGTGTCGACGTCCCACAGCTTCACCACGAGGCCGCCCTTGATGCGGCGGTCCACGACGCCCTTGACGACCTCGCCGTTCTCGTGCGCCTGCTTGATCTTGTCCCAGACCTTCAGGAAGTCCGCCCGCTCCTTCGACAGCACGACCAGGCCGTCCTGGTCCTCGAGGTGCTCGAGGAACACGTCGAAGGTGTCGCCGACCTTGATCTGCGTGGTGCCGAACTCCTCGATCGGGATGACGCCCTCGCTCTTGAAGCCGATGTTGAGCAGGACCTCGTTCTCGCGCACCTCGACCACGGTGCCCTGGAGGATCTGCCCCTCCTGGATCTCGTTCAGCGTCTGCTCGTACTGGTTGAGCAGCGCCAGCATGTCGAAGTTGGCCGCATCGCCGTCGTCGTCATAGTCGCGGTTGACGATGCTCGCGGCGTCGAATTCGGTGGTCAGCTTCGGCGTGGCCGGGACCCGGGCGGCCGGGTAGTCGTCGTCCTGCTCCTCGCGCCACTTGCGGGACGGCAGGGGACGGTCGGATCCGGAAGAGTTCGAATGGCGTGCAAACGAACCCCCCGAGTTGGGGTTGGGACTCATTGTGTGGTTCCTCCTAAAAGACGGATTTACCCGGCGATCAGCCGGGCATGCCGCGGAATATACACGACGGGGGCGGATTTGGCAAGGACGGCGGCGGGCCGCGACGGCGCCTAGAGGGGGCGCCGGTTGTGGAAGGTCCGGGCCTCCTTGCGCTCGATGGCGGCGCGGACGCGTTCGGCGGCCTCTCGCTCCCAGTCGGTGAAGGGATGGCGCTCGGCGGACCGCTCCTGCATCTCGCGGTAGATCGCCTCGAAGAGCCGGCCGATCTCGCGGCTGAGCGCCCGCGGCTCCAGGCGCCGGCCCAGGACGGGCAGGGCGTGCAGGCGGATGGGCGGGGCCAGGGAGACCTCCAGGGGCGCCCGCGGGCCTCCCCCGGGCTGGGGGGCCAGCGTGCCCCGCAGGAAGATCGGGACGGCCGGCGCCCCGGTGCGCTGCATCAGCAGGCCCAGGCCGTTGCGGACCGGGCCGGGTTCGCCGTAGACGCGTCGCATCCCCTCCGGGAAGAACAGGAGGTTCTGGCCCTCGGCCAGGACCTGCGCCGCGCGATCGAAGGCCGCCGTGTCGTAGATGTTGCGCTTGATGGGGATCGCGTAGAGGAACCGGTACAGCATGGCCGACGGCGGCAGCCGGAACAGCTCCTCCTTCGCGATCGCGCGGATGTGGTTCTTGCCGGACAGGGCCGCGCCCAGGGCGGGCGGGTCCCAGTTGCTGACGTGGTTGGGCGCGAGGATGCAGCCGTGCAGGTTCGCGTGCTCGCGGCCGATGACCCGCAGGCCGGTGAAGCGGCCCACGGAACCGAAGACGGCGAAGGCGATCCGGTAGCGCAGGGACAGTTCGCCGTCCCGGCCGGCGGCGGCCGGCCGCCGGTACGCCAGCAAGCGCCTCACCGCCGCTTCGGTGGCTTCGAGCTGGTCATCGAGCGTCAACGTGCTGTTGTCGATCACCACCGCGTCCGGCGGGATGCGCAGGGGGCTCGCGGTGCGCTCGCTGTCGCGGCGGTCGCGGGCCTCCACCTCGCGCAGGACTTCTCCCCGATCCACCGTCAGGCCGCGGCGACGGTGCTGGCGCAGCCGCCGCTCGGCGCGGGCTTCCAGGGTGGCGTCCAGGTAGATCTTGGCCGAGGCCAGCGGGAAGACCACCGTCCCGATGTCGCGCCCTTCCATGACCACGCCCTGGCGCCGGCCCATGGCGCGCTGGCGCGCGACCATCCGCTCCCGCACCGAGGCGTGGGCCGAGACGGCCGAGACATCTGCTTCGATCTCGGGGGTGCGCACCGCGGCGGAGATGTCGCGCCCGTTCCAGAAGACGGCGGTCTCCCCGCGGCTCGACTGCAGGGTCAGATCGGCGCCGTCGAGCAGGCGCAGCAGGGACGCCTCGTCGTGCGGGTCGACGCCGGCGGCGGCGGCGGCCCAGGTCAGGGCGCGGTACATGGCGCCGGAATCCACGTAGAGCAGGTCCAACCGGTCGGCCAGGGCGCGGGCGGTCGTGGACTTGCCGGAACCGGCGGGGCCGTCGATGGCGACGACGGTGTCGGGCGGCACGGGGCCGTAGGACTGCGGGCCGCAGGGATCGGACTCGTCGAGATCGGGAACAGGCACGAGGTGGGTGGGAGCGCCGGGGCCGCGCCCCGGGTCAGATCTCACGGCCCACGGCCGCGGCCACGGCCCGGCAGGCAGTCATGGCGGCGCGGAAGGCGGCGGGGTCCAGCGACTGGTCGCCGTCGCTCAGGGCCAGCAGGGGGTCGACGTGCACTTCGATCAGCAGGCCGTCGGCGCCCGCCGCGACGGCGGCGCGGCAGAGGGCCGCGACCAGGTTCGCGTCGCCGCAGGCGTGGCTGGGGTCGACGATCACCGGCAGGTGCGTGCGCTGCTTCAGCAGCACGACGGTGTTCAGGTCGAGGGTGTTGCGCGTGGCGTCCTCGAAGGTGCGGATCCCCCGCTCGCACAGCACGAGGTCGCGCCCGCCGGCCGCCAGCACGTACTCGGCGGCGCTGAGCCACTCGTGCACCGTGGTCATCATGCCGCGCTTGAGCAGGACCGGCTTGCCGCTGCGGCCGACCTCGCGCAGCAGCGGCACGTTCTGCACGCTGCGGCTGCCGATCTGCAGCATGTCGGCCACGGCGGCCACGGCGTCGACGTCGCGCGGGTCGAGCACCTCGGTGACGACCGGCAGTCCGGTCGCGGCCCGGGCCTCGGCCAGCAGGGCCAGCCCCTCGCGGCCCAGGCCCTGGAAGTCGTAGGGGGACGTGCGGGGCTTGTAGGCGCCCGCCCGCAGGATGGTCGCGCCGGCGTCGCGCACCGCCGCGGCGGTGGCCAGCAGCGACCCGCTCGGCTCCACGGCGCAGGGCCCCGCGGCCACCACCAGGCGCGGCCCGCCGAAGACGGCCGCGCCCACCCGGACCAGCGTCGTCTCCTGGCCCGCCGCGCGGCCGCTGCGCGGGTAGCGGTCCGCGTCGGCGGGCCGCAACGGCTTCAGCTGCGGATCGGGACTCACGCCAGGATCTCCTTGAGCGCCTCGAGGCAGCGCCGGTTCTCCGCGGGCAGGCCCACGCTGATGCGGATCGCGCCCTCGCCCAGGCCGAAGGCGTTCATCGGGCGCACGATCACGCCGCGGCGCAACAATTCCTGGGTCACGAGCGTCGCGTTCCCCGGCACCCGCACCAGCAGGAAGTTGGCCTGCGAGGGCGTCACCTCGAGGCCGAGGGCCGCGAGACCGGCGGCGAGCTGCTCCAGCTGGTCGCGGTTGCGCGCGGCGCGGGCCGCGGTCTCCGCTTTCTCCTTCAGCGCCGCGATCGCCGCGACCTGGGCCAACGCGTTGACGTTGAACGGTTCGCGCGTCTTGTGCAGCTCGGCGATCAGGCCGGGGTGCGCCACAGCATAGCCCACCCGCAAGCCGGCGAGCGAGTGGATTTTCGAGAAGGTCCGGTTGATCACCAGGTTCGGATGCGCGTCGAGCAGGTCCAGCGTGCGGGGGTAGTCGGGCGCCGTGACGAACTCGACGTAGGCCTCGTCCACCATGACGATGGTCTCCGGCGGGACGTCCGCCAGGAAGGCGCGGAACTCGGCCGCGGTGTTGTAGGTGCCGGTCGGGTTGTTCGGGTTGCAGACGATGACCAGCTTGGTGTTGCCGTCGACCGCGCTCGCCATCGCCGGCAGGTCGTGGCGGTCGTCGCGCAGGGGGACCGGCCGGCCGCACTCGAAGTGCACCGCGCAGGTCAGCGGGTAGACGATGAAGCTCGGGTGGCCGAAGACCACGTTCTCCCCGGGGGACACCAGGGCCCGGATGAACATGTCGATGATCTCGTTGCAGCCGTTGCCGAAGAGCAGCCAGGACGGGTCCCGGCCCAGGTCCGCGCCCAGGGCCAGGCCGAGGTCGTGGCAGGCCGCGTCGGGGTAGCGGTTCAGCTCCGCGGCGGCCTCGCGGACCGCGGCGACGACCGACGCCAGCGGCCCCTCGGGGTTCTCGTTGCTGGCGAGCTTGATGACGCTGTCCAGGCCGAGTTCGCGCTGGACCTCGCTGATGGGTTTGCCGGGCGAGTAGGGGCGGGTGGCGAGGATCCCGGGGCGGAACAGGCGCGTGTAGTCCATGAATTCCTCCTCGTCCGTGCGTGTCGTGTCTGGACCGCTCAGGGCCCGCCGTCGGCGGCGGCGCGCAGGGCCGCGATCTCCCCGGCCGTCAGTTCGCGAAACTTGCCCGGCGCCAGGTCCCCGAGCGTGACCGGCCCGATCGCCGTGCGGTGCAGTCCCAGGACCGTCGCGCCCACGGCGCCGAACATCCGGCGGACCTGCCGGTTGCGGCCCTCCTGGATCTCGAGGATCCAGCGGCGCGGGTCGCGCCCCGGCGGGAGCAGGCGGGCCGGCAGGCAGGGGTGCCCGTCGAGCATGATCCCGCCGTCGGTGAGGCGGGGCCGCGCCGACGGCGGCAGGGCCGCGGCGAGCCGCACCTCGTAGCGCTTCCACACCTGGCGGCGCGGGCGCAGCAGGGCCTGCGCCAGGTCGCCGTCGTCGGTCCAAATGAGCAAGCCGGTGGTGTCGGCGTCAAGGCGGCCGACGGGAACCAGCCCGGGGCCGAAACCGGCGGCGGCGGCGACGCCCGCGAGGCAGGGCGCCTGGCCCTGCTGGCGCAGGCTGGTGACGACGCCGAGGGTCTTGTGGTGGGCCAGCACGCGCCAGGCGGTGGGCCAGGACGCGTCCTTCCCGTCGACCGTGACGCGGGAGCCCGGCGCGACGCGGCAACCCGGGCTGGCGGCGACCTCGCCGTCGATGCGCACGCGGCCGTCGGCGATCAGCGTCTCGACGGAACGGCGCGAGCCGAACCCGGCGCGGGCCAGGAAGCGGTTCAGGCGCAGGGCGTCGTCGTCAGGCGTCATGGGCCTCGGCGATGTCCGGTTCGCGGGTTTCGTCGGCCGTCGGCCCGTCCTCGGCGACATCCGTCGCGGCGTCGCCGGCGTCCGCGGCCACCACCAGGATCTCGTCGCCGCGGATCGCGACGGTCTCGAAGTCCTCGTCGGTGATCTCCTCGCCGAGCTGCTGCGCGAAGCGCTTGATCTCCTCGCGGTCGCCGATGATGCCGGCGAGCTCGGGCAGCGGGGGCAGCTGGTGCAGGCCCTTGATGCCCATGTGGTTGAGGAACTCGCGGGTCGTGCCGTAGAGGATGGGGTTGCCGACGCTGTCGCTGCGGCCGGCCACGGTGATCAGGTTGCGCTCGGCCAGGGTCGCCAGCACGCCGCTGACCTGGACGCCGCGGATCTCCTCGATCTCCATGCGCGTGACCGGCTGGCGGTAGGCGATGACCGCCAGGACCTCCAGCGCGGCCTGCGACAGGCGCACGAAGCGCCGGCCGCGGTAGAGCTGCTGGATCAGCCCGGCGTATTCCGGGCGCGAGGCCAGCTGCCAGCCGCCGCCGAACTCCACGACCGTGAAGGCCCTCCCCTGCTGCTCGTACTCGGCGTTGAGGGCGTCGACCGCCTCGCGGAAGTCCTTCGCCTCGGCCCCGGGGAACAGGGGCTTGAGCCGGGCCGCGCCCAGGGGGGTGTCGGTGGCGAACAGGAGCGCTTCGAGATCCTGCTTCATGCGCTGGCCTCCGCGGCGTCGGACGTCGGGCCCGCCGCCCTCGCTGGTTCGTCGTCGGCGTCGTCGCTCGCGATCCGCTCGTCCCAGGTCTCCCCGTCCTCGGAGAGGTCCGCGCCGGGCGTCGGCTGGACCCAGATGGCGCCGTTGACCTCGGTCTGCACGATGCGCACGAGGTTGCGCTTGGCGAGCTCCAGGATGGCGATGAAGGTCACCACGACCTCCATCTTGATGGCGTCGTCGCGGAACAGGTCGTCGAAGCGGATGGTGCGTTCCTCGGCCAGCCGCCGGCGGATCAGACGGACCTTGTCCGCGACCGTGAAGACCTCGCGCACGACGTTGTGGACCAGTTCCTTGCTGACGCGGTCGAAGACCTCGCTCAGGGCGCTGAGCAGCTCGAACATGCCGAGGCGCAGCTGCGGCGGCTCGGCGTTCTCGCGCAGGAAGGGGTAGCGCTGCTGGCGCAGGTGCAGCTGGCTGCGGTCGCGCTCGAGCGCCTGCAGGCTGGCCGCCATCTCCTTGTAGCGCTTGTACTCGAGCAGGCGGCGCACGAGTTCGGCGCGCGGGTCCTCCTCGTCGATCTCCTCGTCCTGCGGCGGGGTGGGCAGCAGCAGGCGGGCCTTGATGCGCAGCAGGGTCGCGGCCATCACCAGGAAGTCGCCGGCGGTGTCGAGCGACAGGGCCTGGATGATCTCGAGGTAGGCCAGGAACTGCTCGGTGATCCGCGCGATGGGGATGTCGTAGACGTCGATCTCGTCCTTCTGGATCAGGTAGAGCAGCAGATCCAGGGGCCCGTTGAAGTCGGGCAGGTCGACGCGGTAGGCCTCGCTCGTGTGGAAATACTCCAGCTCGGGCGGCAGCTCCCAGGAGATGGGGGGGCCGGCGGGCGTCGTGGCGGACGCGGGCGCGGCTGTCTCGGGCGTGACGGCGGGATCCTGCACGGGGCCTCCTACCCGACGCCCATGGCGTCGCGGACGCGCGCCAGGGTCTCGGAGGCGACGGCGCGCGCGCGGGCGCAGCCGGCGTCCACGATCTCGGCGACGCGGTTCGGGTGGCTCTCGTACCCGGCGCGCCGCTCGCGCAGGGGTTCGAAGTAGGCGATCGCACCGTCGGCCAGGCGCTTCTTGCAGTCGACGCAGCCGCGCTCGGCGCTGCGGCACTCGGCGGCCGTCCGCTCCACCTCGTCGGGCAGGAACTTCTGGTACCACGTGTAGACGGCGCAGACGTCCGGGTTGCCGGGGTCGCTGCGGCGCAGGCGCTGCGGGTCGGTGAACGCGGTCTTGAGCTTGGCGCGGATCTCCTCGGGCGGGGCGGCGATCTCCACCGCGTTGCCCAGGGACTTGCTCATGCGGCGCCCGTCGGTGCCCGGGAAACGCCCGAACTTCGTGACCAGGCCCTCGGGCTCCGGGAAGAGTTCGCCGAAGTGGTGGTTGAAGCGCCGCGCGATCTCGCGGCACAGCTCGAGGTGCGGCAGCTGGTCCTCCCCGACCGGCACGGCGTGCGCGCGGTAGGCCAGGATGTCGGCGGCCTGCAGGACGGGGTAGCCCAGGTGGCCGAAGCTGATCTCGCCGGCGAGGTCGAGGTCGCGCACCTGCTCCTTGAACGTCGGGTTGCGCTCCAGCCGTCCCATGGAGATCAGCATGCAGGCCACCAGGTAGAGTTCGGCGTGCTCCTTGACGGCCGACTGCACGAACAGCACCGAGCGGTCCGGGTCGAGCCCGGCGCCGAGCCAGTCCAGGATCATCTCGCGGGAGTTGTCGCGGATCTCGTGCGACTTGTCCAGGGCCGTGGTCAGGACGTGCCAGTCGGCCACCATGAAGTAGCAGTCGTACTCGTCCTGCAGGCGGATCCAGTTCTCCAGCGCGCCGGTGTAGTTGCCCCAGTGCAGGCGCCCGGTGGGACGGTTGCCGCTGAGGATGATCTTCTTGGTCACGGATGTGTTCCTCGGGGACGTGGTCAGGGACGGCGCCCCGGCCGTCGCGGGGCCGGTCGCCCCGCGAGCGGCGAGCGAGGGGCTACAGTACCATCGGCGGCGGTGCCTGTCAAAGCCGACGCCGCCGCGCCCGCGGGTGGGCGCTGCGGTAGGCCTCGGCCACGAAGGCCCGGTCGACGTGGGTGTAGATCTCGGTGGTGGTGATGGCGGCGTGGCCGAGCAGCTCCTGCACCACGCGCAGGTCGGCGCCGCCCTCCAGCAGGTGCGTGGCGTAGGTGTGGCGCAGCACGTGGGGCGTGAGCGATTCGGGCGCGCCGCTGGCCGTCCCCCAGCGCTTGACCAGACCCCAGACCGCGACGCGCGAGAGGCGACCGCCGCGCACGTTGACGAACAGGGCCGCCGAGGGCTTGCGGCCGGGCATCTCCGGACGACCCCGCGCCAGCCAGGCGGCGACGGCGTCGAGAGCGGGGCGGCCGACCGGCACCAGGCGCTCCTTGCTGCCCTTGCCGCGCACGCGCAGCGAGGCGTCGCGGCGGTCGAGGTCGGTCACGTCGAGCCCGCACAGCTCGCTGGCGCGCAGGCCGCAACCGTAGAGGAGCTCCAGCACGGCCCGGTCGCGCAGGCCGGCGGGTTCGTTCGCGGGCGGCGCTTCCAGCAGCGCCCCGACCTGGGACCCGGACAGGACGAACGGGAGCTTGCGCCCGATCTTCGGCGCCAGGATCAGCAGGGTGGGATCGCCGGCGGCGAGCCCTTCCGCGGCCAGGAAGCGGTGGAACGAGCGCAGGGTCGAGACCAGACGGGCGCGCGAGCGTGGACCGAGGCGCTCGGCGGTGTCCAGCAGGAACGACCGCAGGGCGGAGGTGCCGGCCTGCGCCGGGTCCGGCAGCCCGTGTTCGCAGGCCCAGGCGCGCCAGGCCTGCAGGTCGCGGGCGTACGCCTCCAGCGTGCCGGCGGCCAGGCCCTTCTCCGCCGAGGCGTGGGCCAGGAAGCCGGCGAGGGCGTCGTCCCAGGCGCGGCTCACGCGCCCTCCCGTCGCTCGGCGGCGAAGAAGGAGAGCAGTCGCTCGACGTCCGCGGCGCCGAGCCCGCGCACCTCGGCGAGCTGCTGCGCCGTGGCGCGCCGGATATCGTCCACCGAGGCGAAGTGGTGCAGCAGGGACAGTTTCTTCACCCGGCCGATGCCCGGCACGGCGTCCAGGACCGAGCCGGTGGTGCGCTGCTCGCGCAGCAGGCGGTGGTAGGTGATGGCGAAGCGGTGCGCCTCGTCGCGGACCTGCTGCAGCAGCTGCAGCGCCCCGCTGGTGCGGGGCAGCCGCAGAGGCGGCAGGCCGCGCTCGCGGACGATGAGCTCCTCGCGCTTGGACAGGCCGATCAGCTCCACGGCATGCAATCCCAGGTCCGTGAGCGCGGCGCGCGCGGCGCTCACCTGGCCGGCGCCGCCGTCGATCAGGACCAGGTCGGCCGGCGGCAGGCCTTTCTCGATCAGGCGCGCGTAGTAGCGGCTCAGCACCTCGCGCATCGAGGCGAAATCGTCGATGCCGTCGACGGTCCGGATGCGGAAGCGCCGGTAGCGCGATTTCAGAGGGTGGCCGTCGCGGAAGAAGACGAGGGAGGCGACGGTCTCGCGCCCCTGGAAGTTGGAAATGTCGAAGCACTCGATCGTCTCGGGCAGGGCGCGCAGGTCGAGGGCCGCCTGCAGCGCCGCGCTCCGTTCCGGCGCGGCGCGGCGGGGCGCGGTCAGGTCCTTGAACCGGCGCGCTTCCAGCTTGTGCAGGGCGTTGGCCGCGGCCATGGCGACGGCCTCGTGCTTGGGGCCGCGCCGCGGCCGGGCCAGCTTCACCGGCCGGCCGCGCAGGCCGGTCAGTCGCGCGGTCCAGGCCTCGCGATCGTCGAGGTCGTGGTCGAGCAGCACCAGCGGGGGCAGGTCGCCGGCGCGCGGGTAGTACTCGCGCAGCAACTGCTCCAGGAAGGCGGGCGTCCCGCTCTCGAGCCGGTCCTCGAGGTGGAACTCGTGGCTGGTCATCACCCGGCCCCGGCGGATCCGCAGCACGATGCCGCAGGCCCGCGCGCCGTCGCGGGCCACGGCGCAGGCGTCGAGGTCGCCGCTCAGGCCGTGGATGGGGCTGAGCGCCCCCAGCGTGGTCTCCAGCACCCGCAGCCGGTCGCGGACGCGGCCCGCCTCCTCGTAGCGGCGGGCCGCGGCGTGGTCGGCCATCTCGGCCTTCAGCTCCGCGACCAGGGAGGCGTCCTCCCCTTCCAGGAACCTGACCAGGGCCGCGACCTTGCGCCGGTAGGCGACCGCGTCGTCGTAGCCGACGCAGGGCGCGCTGCAGCGGCCGATCTGCCAGTCCAGGCAGGGGCGCGGCACGGTCTGCCGCGGCAGGTCCAGCTCGCAGGTACGCACCTGGAAGATCCGCAGGGCGTGCTGGATCGTCTCGCGCATGGCCCGCACGCTGGTGTAGGGGCCGAAGCAGCGGGAGCCGTCGTCCGTGAGGCGTCGCACCACCTCGACCCGGGGGAAGGGCTCCTGCAGGGTGATGCGCAGGTAGGGGTACCGCTTGTCGTCCTTCAGGCGGATGTTGTAGCGGGGGCGGTACTCCTTGATGAGCTGGTCCTCGAGGACCAGGGCCTCGGTCTCGCCGCGGGTGACGATGTAGTCGACGTCCGCGATCCGGCGCACCAGCTGGGCGGTCTTGGGGTCCTTGTCGGTGTCCTGGAAATAGGACCGCACCCGGGCCGAGAGGCGCACCGCCTTGCCGACGTACAGCACCTTGCCCTGGGCGTCCTTGTGGAGGTAGACGCCCGGGGAATCCGGCAGGCCCGCCAGGCGGTCCCTCAGGGCGGCGAGGGTGTCGTTTTCCGGGTCGCGACTTGACATCGGCGAGGGTCCCTGCTAATTTCTGTCGGTTGTCCCGAAGGAGGTCCGACGTTGCCGCATCACAAGAGTTGTAAGAAGCGCATGAAGACGAGCGCCCGCCAGCGGCTGGTGAACCGCCAGAACCGCAGCGAGATGCGCACCGAGCTGAAGAACTTCCGCGCCGCGGCCCCGGTGGCCGAGAAGACGCCCGAAGCCCTCAGCGCCATCTACAGCATGCTGGATGTCCAGGCCCGCAAGGGCGTCATCCCGAAGCAGCGCGCTTCCCGCCTCAAGGCCCGCATGGCCGCCCTCTACGCCAAGTAGGGCTCCGCTTGGCCAAGTAGGGATCCGCCCGGCGCCGTGCCGCTCCGCTTCCAGACGGGACCCCCTCCAGGGGGTCCCGACTTCTTCATGCCGCCGAACCTCGTTCAGGCAATGGGCCCTCGCCGCGTCGCGCCCAGCACGTCCTCCATCGTGACCAGACCCGGCCCGGCCTGCGCGGCGTAGCGCACCGCGGGCACGAGACCGCGCAGGAACGCCCGGCGCGAGTGGGCCCGGTGCGTCAGCACGAGGGTCTCCTCGTCGTCGCTGAAGACCCAGGTGTGCTCGCCGGTCACGCCGCCGATGCGCAGGCTGCTCGTGGGCACGGCGCCGGCGCCGCGTCGGTCCTCCCAGGTGCGGGCCAGCGCGCGCGCCGTGCCGCTCGGGAGGTCCTGCTTGTGCCGGTGGTGCGTCTCGACCTGCGCCGGCATGAAACCCTCGGGCAGCACCTCGGCCAGCTTCTCCAGCAGCAGGCGCAGGGTCGGGATCCCGACGCTGAAGTTGCTGGACAGCACCACGGCGTGGGTCTGCGCGTAGGCGCGCAGGCGCCGCAGCTGGTCCTCGTCGTGGCCCGTCGTCCCGACCACCAGGGGCGCTGCTGACGCCGCCGCGCCGTCGAGCAGGCCGTCGAGCGCCGGCGCCAGCGAGAAGTCGACGATCACGCCGCCGCGCGGATGGACCTCGGCGATCCGGTCCTGGGCGGTCAGCGGCAGCCGCGGGTGGAAGGAGCCCACCGGCCGCTCGTGACCGACCCCGGTCACCAGGGCGGCCAGGACGAACCCTTCCGTGTGTTCGATCAGCTCGGTGACCAGCCGGCCCATGCGCCCTTCGGCGCCGTGGACGGTGACATCGATCATGTCCCCTCCCCGTCCAGGAGCGCGCCCAGCGGTCCCGCGTGGACCTCCCGCAGCCAGACCCGGTTCTCCGGCAGCGCCGGGACCAGCGGCAACCGCAGGTCGTGGGTGCAGAGCCCCATCAGCGACAGCAGCTCCTTGGCCGGCACGGGGTTGGTCTCCCGGAAACAGGCCTCGACGACGGGGCGCACGGCCTCGGCCAGGGCGCGGGCGCGCGTCGCCTCGCCGGCGCGCCAGGCGTCCCAGGTGCGCACCACCGTGCGCGGCAGCAGGTTGCTGACGACCGAGACGGTGCCCGCGCCGCCGAGGGCGTACACGTCCAGGTTCAGGCCGTCGTCGCCGGAGAAGACCTGCAGGTCGGCGATGCCGCAGACCTCGGCGATCTGTTCCAGGTTCCCGCTGGCCTCCTTCACCGCCACGACGTTGGGCTCCGCGGCGAGCGCGCGCACGGTCGCGGGCAGGATGTTGACCGCCGTGCGGCCGGGCACGTTGTAGAGGACCAGCGGCAGGTCCACCTCGCGCGCCACGGCCCCGTAGTGGGCGATCAGCCCGTGCTGCTGCGGCTTGTTGTAGTAGGGCGAGATGAGCATGGCCGCGTCGGCGCCCCAGGCGGCCGCGTCGCGGGTCTGGGCGATCGTGGTCCGCGTGACGTTGGAGCCGGCGCCGGCGACCACGGCGCAACGACCCCGCGCCGCCGACACGCAGGCGCGCACGAGCCACTCGCGTTCGGCGCGGTCGAGGGCCGCCGCCTCTCCCGTGCACCCGACCGGCACCAGGCCCGCCACTCCGGCCTCGACCTGTCGCGCCACCAGGCGCTCCCAGGCCGGCTTGTCCAGCTCGCCGTCGCGGAAGGGCGTCACCAGGGCGGTGTAGACGCCCCGCGGCAGGAATCGCTTCTCAGACATCCCCATCGACCTCCCCGCGGAACGACGTGACGGCGGGACCGTTCAGGCGCAGCTTCGCCGACGCCCCGTCCGGCGTCACCGTGATGGTCAGCCGGTCCCCGCCCCTTGTCAACAGGACGACCGGCGAGGCGGCGCGCCCCAGCTTCCACAGCACCAGGGCGGTGGCCGAGGCGCCGGTGCCGCAGGCCAGGGTCTCGGCTTCGACACCCCGCTCGTAGGTGCGCAGGCGCCAGGCGTCGCCGGCGGGGGCGACGAAGTTGACGTTCGTCCCGTCGGGCGCGAAGGCGGCGTCGCGGCGCAGCGCGGCACCCCAGCGCGGCACGTCCACCGCGTCGGCGTCGCCCACCGGCACCACCAGGTGCGGGACGCCCGTGTCGGCGCGGTGCAGCTCGCCGAAGGGGTGATCGCCGGCGGCCGCGATCCCGAGCTCCAGGCCGCGCGGCGGCGTCAGGTCCACGCTCACCAGCCCGTCGTCCTCGCAGCGGCCTCGCAGCGGGCCGCTGGCCGTGGCGCAGGTCCCTTCGCGCTCGATGAGGCCGCGGTCGCGGGCGAAGGCGAAGGCGCAGCGGGCCCCGTTGCCGCACATCGACGCCTCGCCGCCGTCGCTGTTGTAGTAGGCCATGCCGAAATCGGCGCCGGCCGCCGGGCCGACCACGATCAGGCCGTCGGCGCCCACGCCGCGACGGCGGTCACAGAGCGCGGCGATGCGGTCGCGGTCGAGGAGCTCGCCGGGGACGAGGTCGGCGGCGTCGAGCATGATGAAGTCGTTGCCGGCGCCGTGCATCTTCACGAAGGGCAGTCGGTGGGTCACGGCTCCTCCCGGGCATCGGGGTCGGCGGCGTCGCCCGGGGCGGGCGCGCTCGCCGTCGAGTCCGCCGGCGAAGCGGCCAGCGAGTCGGGCGCAGCCGAGGCCACCGGTTTCGGCGGCGGCGCATCCCGGCATGGGACCCCCCGCGCCGGCACCGGCGGCAGCGCGATCGGCAGGGGCATCCCCGGCTCCACGGTCAGCGAGTCGGCGACGGCGAACGGTTCCCAGTTCCAGAGCACGCTGTCGGCGAGCGCGGTGGAATCCGGCAGCGCGCTCAGCAGGCTGTCGCCGTCGAGATCCGCGAACAGGATGACCCGGACCGCGCCGGGGCCGGCCTGGTCCCAGACGGCGGTGTCGCCGGCCGCGACGCGCAGGCGCGGCGGCGCGGCGGCGCCGGCGTGCACGGGCGCGAAGCCGGTGTCCTGCTCGGCGATCTTCGCGACCCAGCCGAACAGCGCGCGCGTCGACTCGGCCACGGCCGGGTAGAAGCCCCTCACGCTGCCGGGATCGCGCGGCGCGAAGAGGCGGATCGTGCCCAGGGACGTGCGCGGCGCCTCCCGGGTCGTGGCCCAGGTGCCCGGCAGCAGGCGCTGGGCTTCGTCCTCCCCCGCACGCAGGTCGTGGTTCGTGTCCTGGAAGAGGCGGGCCACCCAGGGGCCGCCGGGCGCCGGCAGCCAGGCCGCCGCGAGGAAGCCGCCGCTGTCCGCCTCGGCGCGGCGGGCCAGCTCCCGGCGGTTCCAGGGCAGCGATTCCGGTTCGGCCGGATACAGTTCGAGCACGGCGTCGCGGGCCGCGACGTCGTGGAAGACGGCGGTCAGCTCGATCCGGCCGGGCGGCAGGCTGTCGGCGGTGGCGATCGGGTAGCGTCGCGTGCGGTCGGAGGCGACGCGGTGGGCGTCGGGCAGGCCGCGAGGGATCTCCACCACCACCACCGTGTCCGCCGGCAGGGTGTCGCGCAGCAGCACTTCGGCGCGACGGCGGCCGTGCCACTTCGTCTTGGCGATCTCCAGCGGCGGGTACAGCTTCAGGAAGCGCTGGGCCGGCCGGGGGTCGACCTTCTCCGAGAACGTGAATTCCAGGCGGTCGACGCCCCGCAGACCCACGGCGCCGGAATCGGGGCTGACGGTCAGCAGCACCGGCGGCGTGCGGTCCTCGGGGCCGCCGCGCGGCGGTTCGATCTGGGCGCAGGCCGCGGCCAGGCAAGCCAGCAGGGCGGGGACCAGGATCCCCGCCCTCCGGGCGGCGTCGTGCGGCCGGCGCGTCACGGTCAGGCCATCAGCAGGGCGATGATGGCCCGCTGCGCGTGCTGGCGGTTCTCGGCCTCGTCGAAGACCACCGAGTGCGGCCCGTCCATCACCTCGTCGGTGATCTCCTCCCCGCGGTGGGCGGGCAGGCAGTGCATCACGATGTGCTTCGGGTCGGCGGCGGCCAGCAGGCCGGCGGTGATCTGGTAGGGCGCGAAGTCGGCGCGTCGCTTCACGGCCTCCGCCTCCTGGCCCATGCTGTAGAAGGCGTCGCTGTAGATGACGTGGGCGCCCTCCACGGCCTCCTGCGGGTCGTGCGTGATGCAGAAGGAGGCGCCGTCCTGCTCGGCGGCGTCCATGATCCCCTGGTCCGGCTCGTAGCCCGGCGGGCAGGCCAGCACGAAGTTGAAGGGGAAGCGCCGGGCGGCGTTGATCCAGCTGTTGGCGAGGTTGTTGCCGTCGCCCACCATGACCACGGTCTTGTTCTCGATGGTCCCGAGGTGCTCCTCGACGGTCAGGATGTCCCCCATCACCTGGCAGGGGTGCAGCAGGTCGGTCAGGCCGTTGATGACCGGCACGTCGGCGTGGCGCGCCAGCTCCACGACCTCGCCGTGGTCGAACCAGCGGATCATGATCGCGTCGACGAAGCGGCTCATCACCTTGGCGACGTCGTGGACGGACTCCCGCACGCCCATGCCGATCTCCTTGTCCGTGATGAACAGGGAGTTGCCGCCCAGCTGCATCATGGCCGTCTCGAAGCTGACGCGCGTGCGCAGACTGGGCTTGGCGAAGACGCAGGCCAGGGTGCGGTTGGGGTGCGAGTGCGGCAGCTCGTGGCGGCGCGCCAGGGGCTTCTGCTGCTTCGCCAGGTCGAGGATCCGCCGCAGGTCCGCCGGGGTGTGCTGGGGGATCGAGAGAAAGTCCTTCTGTCCGAGACTCATCGTGCCTCCTCGCGGCCGGCCGCGCCGGCTCGCTCGCGTGTCGTGTTACAGGATGTAGCGGCTGAGGTCCTCGTCGCGCACCAGCCCGGCCAGGCGACGCTCCACGTAGTCGCCGTCGATCGTCACCGGGCCGGCGGCGTTCTCCGGGGCGTCGAAGAGCAGGTCGTCGAGCAGCTGCGCCATGATGGTCTGCAGCCGCCGCGCGCCGATGTTCTCCAGGCGCCGGTTCAGTTCCATGGCGATGCCGGCCAGGCGCTCGACGGCCTCGTCGGTGAAGCCCACCGTCACGCCGTCGGCCGCCAGGAGCGCCTGGTACTGCTTCAGCAGGGAGCTGTCGGGCTCCCTCAGGATCCGCAGATAATGCTCCTCGGCCAGATGGTCAAGTTCGACGCGGATGGGGAAGCGCCCCTGCAGCTCGGGGATCAGGTCGCTGGGCTTACTCATGTGGAAGGCGCCGGCGGCGATGAACAGGATGTGGTCGGTCCGCACCGGGCCGTGCTTGGTGCTGACGGTGGCGCCCTCGACGACCGGCAGCAGGTCGCGCTGGACGCCCTCGCGGCTGACGTCCGGGCCGTGCCCGCCGCGCCCGGTCGAGGCGATCTTGTCGATCTCGTCGATGAAGACGATGCCGCCCTGCTCCACCAGCTCCAGGGCCTGCTGCGCCAGCTGCTCCTGGTCGAGCCGGCGGTCGAGCTCCTGGTCGGCGAGCACCTTGCGCGCCTGCGCGACGGTCATCACGCTCTCGCGGGTCTTCTTCGGGAAGAGCGAACCGAGGCCGTCGGCGAACGAGGCGTCCATCTCCTCCCCGGCCGCGGTGAAGATGTTGGCCAGCGGGACGCGCTGCGAGCTGGTCGTGATCGTGACGCTGCTCTCCTCCAGCACGCGTTCGCGGATCTGCTGGCGGATCTTCTCGCGCGAGCGCTGCCAGCGCTGCTCGCGCTCCGGGTCGCCGGCGGCGGCGAGGGGCGGGAACAGCAGGTCGATGAGCTTCTCCTCGACCGCCGCCTCGAGGTCGGCGCGCAGCTCGTCCTCCTTGCGGCGGCGCAGAAGCGCGATGCCGACCTCCACCAGATCGCGGATCATCGAGTCCACGTCGCGGCCGACGTAGCCCTTCTCCGTGAACTTGGTGGCCTCGACCTTCAGGAAGGGCAGGCCCGCCAGCTGCGACAGGCGCCGCGCGATCTCGGTCTTCCCCACGCCGGTGGGCCCGATCATGATGATGTTGTTGGGCACGATCTCGGCGGCGGCCGCCGCCGGCAGCCGCAGGCGTCGCCAGCGGTTGCGCAGGGCGATCGCCACCGCGCGCTTGGCCCGCTCCTGCCCGATGATGTGGCGGTCGAGCTGCGCCACGATGGCCCGGCAGGACCACGTCGACGCCTCGCTCGCGAACTGCAGGGTCACGCGTCGTCCTCCCCCCCGCCGAGCTCCAGCAGGGTGACCTGGTCGTTGGTGTAGATGCAGATCTCGCCGGCCACGCGCAGCGACTC
The DNA here is from genome assembly GCA_013824755.1 of Gemmatimonas sp. Lineage (GTDB taxonomy): Bacteria > Krumholzibacteriota > Krumholzibacteriia > LZORAL124-64-63 > LZORAL124-64-63 > PNOJ01. The sequence goes on along the minus strand of PNOJ01000006.1, from coordinate 20,333 downwards.
GCGGCAGATCCCGGCCGCCGGCAGCGCGGTGTGGCGCAGCAGGGCCCGGGCCGCCGCCAGGGCGTAGGGCGCGCCGGAACCGACGGCGGCGCAGCCCTCCTCGCCCTCGATGACGTCGCCGTTGCCCGAGATCGTGTAGAGGTCGACGCCGTCGGTGCAGAGGAGCATGGCCTCCAGCCGCCGCAGCACCCGGTCGCTCCGCCACTGGCGGGCCATCTCCACGGCGGCGCGGCGCAGGTTGCCCCGCGACCGCTCGAGGTGGCCCTCGATCGCCTCGAACAGCGTCAGCGCGTCGGCGGCGCCGCCGGCGAAGCCCACCAGGACCTTGCCCCCCAGCAGTCGGCGCACCTTGACCGCGCCGTGCTTGACGACCGTGGCGCCGAGCGTCACCTGGCCGTCGCTGGCGATGGCCGCGGCGCCGTCGCGCAGCACCGCCAGCACCGTCGTGCTGCGTCGTCTCATCCTGGTCTCCGTCCTGGCCGGTTCCCCGGCCGCCGCTCATTCGGAGCGCGGGTGGGCCTTCCGGAACTCCTCCCGCAGGCGGGCCCGGGAGAGGTGGGTGTAGATCTGGGTCGTGGCCAGGTGCTCGTGCCCGAGCAGCTCCTGGACCACCCGGATGCCGGCGCCCCCGTCGAGCAGGTGGGTGGCGAAGGAATGGCGCAGGGTGTGGGGCGACACGCCGCGCAGGCCGGCCAGCTCGCCGGCGTGCCGCGCGACCATCGCCTGCACCGTGCGGTGCGCGATGCGGCGGCCGTGACGGGCGACGAACACCGGCCGCGAGCGGTCGGTTCCGCGCAGCGTGCCGTCGCGCAGCGCCAGCAGGCCCTCGCCGTCGAGGCAGCCTTCGAGATGCTGCAGCAGCGCCGTCCTGGTGGCCCCCAGCAGGGGTTGCAGGCGTTCCTTGTCGCCCTTGCCCCGCACGCGGACGCGTTCGCCGGGCAGGTCGAGGTCGCCCAGGTCCAGACCGACGACCTCCGCGAGGCGCAGCCCCAGGCCGTAGACGGACTCCAGGATCGCCCGGTCGCGGCGGCCCCGGGGCGTCGTCGCGTCGGGCAGGGCCAGCAGGGCCTCGACCAGCTCCTCGGTGAGATCGCGCGGCAGGCGCCGCTCCCTGCCCGCCGCGGTGCGACCGCCGGACAGGGCCGGCGGCAGCGCCGGCAGCACCCCGTCGAGGTGCAGGTAGCGGGCGAAGCCCCGGATCGCCGCCAGGTGGCGGGCGATGGTGGACTTGCTGCGGCCGCGCCGCCGCATCTGGGCCAGGTGGTCGCGCAGGGCGGGGCGCTCGGCGAAGAGGCGGCGCCAGTCGGCGTCGTCGGGTGCTTCCGGCAGGTGGCCGGCGGCGCGCGCGTCGACGACGAAATCGTCGAGGTCGCGGCCGTAGGCGGACACGGTCCGCGGGCTGCTCCCCTTCTCGGCCGCCAGATGGCGTCGGAACTCCTGCACGCGGTCCACGGTCACCTCCCCCGCGAATCTACCATCGGCCTCCGGGGGTGGCAAGCAGGGCCGCGGCGCCCGTCGGCTACGGCGCCAGCAGCGCGGCCGTCGCGGGCTCGGCGAGGTGCGCGCGCAAGGCAGCGAGCGAGCGCTCGGCCAGGATCTCCTTGCGCTGCTGCCGTCCGCGCCGCCCGCGGGCGACGTCCGGCGCGACCGGCAGCAGGCCGAAGTTGGCGTTCATCGGGCTGAAGCGGCGGCTCGTGCCGTCGCGCAGGAACCCGTCGAGCAGGGCCCCCAGCAGGGTCCGGTCCGGCCAGTCCGGCAGGTCGAGCGCCCGCAGCTCGGCCGCCAGGCGCCAGGCCGTGGTCAGGCCCGAGGCGATCGACTCCACGTAGCCCTCGACGCCCGTGATCTGCCCGGCGAAGCGGATCCGCGCGTCGTCGCGCAGGGCGAAGCGGGCGTCCAGCACGCGGGGCGCGTCGAGGTAGAGGTTGCGGTGCAGCTGCCCGTAGCGCACGAACTCCGCGCGCTCCAGCCCCGGGATCATCCGGAAGACGCGGCGCTGCTCGCCCTGCTTCAGCCGCGTCTGGAAGCCCACCAGCCCGAAGATGGTCCCGGCCTCGTTCTCCTGGCGCAGCTGCACCACGGCGTGGGCCCGCTCGCCCGTCCGCGGATGCCGCAGGCCCACCGGGCGCAGCGGCCCGTGGGCGAGCGTCTCGGGACCGGTGTCGGCGATCTCCTCGACGGGCTGGCAGCCGTCGAAGAGCAGGGACTTCTCGAAGTCGTGGACCTCGGTGCGCTCGGCCGCGACCAGCGCCGCGCAGAAGGCCCGGTACTCCTCGCGGTCCAGGGGGGCGTTCCAGTAGTCCGCCTCGCCCTTGTCGTAGCGCGCGGCGCGGAACAGCCGGTCGCAGTCCAGCGACTCCAGGCTCACCGAGGGGGCGACGGCGTCGAAGAAGTGCAGCCCCTCCCGGCCCGTCCGCCGCGCGATCGCGGCGTTGAGGTCCGGCGAGGTCAAGGGGCCGGTGGCGACGATCCAGCGCGCGGCGGGATCGTCGGCGAAGTCCACGACCTCGTCCCGGACCAGCGTGACGAGGGGCTCGGCGGCGATCAGCGCGGCGACGGCCGCGGAGAAGAGCTCGCGGTCCACGGCCAGGGCCGCGCCGGCGGGCACGGCGGCGCCGCGGGCGGCGCCGAGCAGCCGGCATCCCGCCAGGTCCAGCTCGGCCTTGAGCAGGCCCGAGGCCGTGGCGGGTTCGGTGCTCTTGAGCGAGTTGGAGCAGACGACCTCCGCCAGGCCGGCGGTGCGGTGGGCGGGCGTGGAGCGGACCGGGCGCATCTCGTGCAGCGTGCAGGGCACGCCCAGGCGGGCCAGCTGGAGCGCCGCCTCGCAGCCCGCCAGGCCGCCGCCGACCACGTGGACCTGGCTGCCGTTCATCGCGAGGTCTTGGGGGGCGCCGCTTTCCTGGGCGCCTTCTTCTTGGGCGCGGCCTTGCTGGCCGTCGCCTTCTTGGTCGCTGCCTTCTTGGTCGCTGCCTTCTTGGTCGTCGTCTTCTTCTTGGTCGTCTTCTTGGTCGGAGCCTTCTCCGGCGTCGCCTTCGTCGTGGTCGTCTTCTTGGTCGTCGTCTTCTTGGCCGTCGTCTTCTTGACTGTCGCCTTCTTGGTCGTCGCCTTCCGGGCGCGGCCGGCCGGTTTGCGGCCCTTCTTCTCCGCCGCGGCGGCGATCAGGACCACGGCCTGTTCCAGGGTCACGGCCAGCGGGTCCTCCCCGTCGCGCAACGTGGCGTGGTGCTTGCCGTCGCTCACGTAGGGGCCGTAGCGGCCCTGGATGACCTGCAGGGGGACGCCGCTCTGCGGGTGGTTCCCGATCTCCTTGAGGACCGGTTTGCGGTTCTTGTTCTGGATGCGCTGCAGCGCCTCCTCGAGGGTGATCGTGAACAGCGCCTCGGTGCTGTCGATGCTCGCGAAGACGCGCGCCCGCTCGACGTACGGTCCGAAGCGGCCCAGCCCGGCGTGCACCGGCTTGCCGGTCTCCGGGCAGACGCCGACGACCCGCGGCAGCGATAGCAGCCGCAGCGCCGCCGGCAGGTCGATCGCGGCGGGATCGGCAGCGCGGCCCAGGCTCACCCGCTTGGGCTTGGGCTGGTCCTCGACGACCTCGCCGAGCTGGAGGTACGGGCCGAACGGACCGGTGCGCACGTAGATGTTCAAGCCGCTGTCCGGATCGCTGCCGATGGGCTCGTCGGCCCGCTCGCGCGCGGCCAGCAGGTCGGCGGCCCGCTCGGGGGTCAGCTCGTCGATCAGCAGGTCCACCGGCAGCGTGGCCCGGCGGACGCCGTCGCCGTTGCCGGCCTGGACGTAGACGTAGGTGCGCCCGATGCGCACCTGGAGCGGTTCGCCGGTCCCCGGCTCGGCGCCGATGTCGATGGCGGGGTAGTCGATCAGCGGGAGCTGCTCGTCGACGTCGCGCACCAGGCCGCGGCCCTCGGTCGCGCTGCCGCGGTAGAACGCGTCCAGGAAGTCCGCGCGGTCCACCTCGCCCGCCGCGATCCCGTCGAGCGCCTCCTCCATGCGGGCGGTGAACCTCAGGTCGACGTAGTGGTCGAAGTGCCGGCGCAGGAGGTGGATGACCGCCATGCCGATGAAGGTGGGCACGAGCGCCCCCTTGCGCTTCACCGCGTACTCGCGCTGCTCGATGGTGGAGATGGTGGGCGCGTAGGTCGAGGGGCGGCCGATCCCCTCCTCCTCCAGCCGCTTGATGAGCGAGGCCTCGGTGAAGCGGGCCGGCGGTGTCGTCGTGTGCTGCGTGGGCGTGAGCGTGTTCAGGACGGCGGCGTCCCCGGGACGACCCAGGAACTGGCCCGTCTCGAGCGGGGGCAGCAGGGTGTCCTGGTCCTCCTTGCCGCTGACCTTCAGGAAGCCGGGGAAGCGCACCACCGAGCCGTTGGCGCGCAGCACCAGGCTGCTGCCGGCGGCCTTGGCGGTCAGGTCCACGGCGGTGCTGTCCACCACGGCGTCGGCCATCTGGCTGGCCAGGGTACGGCGCCAGATCAGGTCGTAGAGGGCGCGCTCCTCCTTGTCCAGCCAGCGGGCGACCGCTTCCGGGCTGCGGCGCAGGTCGGTGGGCCGGATGGCCTCGTGGGCCTCCTGGGCCGACTTCGCCGCCGTCTTGTAGCGGCGCGGCCCCGGCGTGTAGTCCGGCCCGTACGCGGTGCGGATCAGCTCGGCCGCGCTGCGCAGCGCCTCCTCGCTGAGCGTCAGCGAGTCGGTGCGCATGTAGGTGATCAGACCCTCGCGCTCGCCGGCGCCGAGGTCCACGCCCTCGTAGAGCTTCTGGGCGATCTGCATCGTGCGCCGGGGCGTGAACCCCAGCTGGCTGCTGGCCGCCTGTTGCAGCGTCGAGGTGGTCAGCGGCGGCTTCGGACGGCGCCGCGACTCCTTGCGCTCGATGTTCCCCACCCGCCAAGGCAGCGCCTCGGCCGCGGACGCGGCCAGCGCCCGGGCCATGTCGCCGTCCAGCTGCAGCACCCCGCGGGCGCCGCCGTCGCCCTGGCGGTTGCGGGGCAGCTTGAGCTTGCCGGTGTCGGGGTCGAAATCCTTGCTCCCGGCCAGGCGCTGCCCGTCGACGGAGGTCAGGCGGGCCACGAAGGGTTCGCCGGAGGAAGGGGCCAGGGTGGCCTCGAGATCCCAGAACTCGGCGCTCCGGAAGCGCAGACGCGCCTCCTCCAGTTCGACGAGCAGGCGCAGGGCGGCGCTCTGCACCCGGCCCGCGCTGAGCTTGGTGCGCACGCGCTTCCAGAGCACGGGCGACAGCGTGTAGCCGAAGAGCCGGTCCAGGATGCGGCGGCTCTCCTGCGCCTGGACGAGGTCCAGGTGCAGGTCGCGGGGATTGGCCAGGGCTTCGAGGATGGCGTGGCGCGTGATCTCGTGGAAGGCGATCCGTCGCACCGGGATCGAGGGCTGCAGGACGTCCAGCACGTGCCAGCTGATGGCCTCGCCCTCGCGGTCCTCGTCCGTGGCCAGCAGCAGCTCGTCGGCGCCCTTGAGCAGCTTCTTGAGCTGCGCGACGTGCTTCGCGTTCTCGCTGGAGACGACGTAGATGGGCCGGTAGCCGTCGTCGGTGTCCACGCCCAGGCGGGCCCACGGCTTGTCGCGGCAGGAAGCGGGGATCTCGGCCGCGGTGCCGGGCAGGTCGCGGATGTGGCCGTAGCTGGCCGCCACCGCGTAGCCTTCGCCCAGGAATTTCTCGATCGTCCTGGCCTTGGCCGGGGACTCGACGATGATCAGCTTCACGCAGGTCTCCTCACGTCGACCGCTCGTCCAGCCGGCCGCAGCATTTCTTGTACTTCTTGCCGCTGCCGCAGGGGCAGGGGTCGTTCCGCGAAATCCGGGGCTCCTGCCGCTGGACGGGCCGCTCGGAACCCGGCGGCGGCACGGCCGGGGACGGCGGGCCGACGGCCTCGTCCACCGGGACGCCCGCCGGGCCGTGACCGGCGCCCAGGTAGCCGACCTCGTCGTGCCGCGCCTGCAGGCGCGAGGGCTCGGGCGGGGGCGGCGCCGGCCGGGCCACCAGCTCGGCGCGGTAGAACAGCCGCACCGAGTCGCGCTCGATGTTCGCCATCAGCTCCTGGAACATCTTGTAGGACTCGCCCTTGTACTCGACCAGGGGGTCCCGCTGGCCGTAGGAGCGCAGCCCGATGCCGCTGCGCAGCATCACGAGCTGGTTGAGGTGGTCCTTCCAGTGCTCGTCGATGACCTGCAGCTTGACGTAGCGCTCGAGCTGGCGGGTGACCTCGGGCGTCAGGCGCTGCTCCTTGTCGGCGTAGCGGGCCAGGGCCGCTTCGAGCATGTCCTCGCCCAGCGCCGTGTGCCCGACGGTCAGGCGGTCCGCGCGCGGCACCGGCAGCGGCGTCAGGAAGAGCGACTGGAACTCGCGCTCCAGCTCGTCGAAGTTCCAGTCGTCGTTGGCGCGATCGGGGTCGGTGTGCTCCGCCAGCAGGGCCTCGACCACCGCCGCGATGTCCTCGCGCATCAGCTCGGAGATGTCCTCGCCCAGCAGGATCTCGCGCCGCAGCGAGTAGATGACCTCGCGCTGCTTGTTGACGACGTCGTCGTACTCGATCAGGTGCTTGCGGATGCCGAAGTTGTGGCCCTCGACGCGCTGGGCGGCCTTCTCGATGGCGCGGGTCACCATCGGATGGGTGATGACCTCGCCTTCCTTCACGCCGAGGCGGTCCATGATCTTGATGAGCTGGTCGGAGTTGAACAGCCGCATCAGGTCGTCCTCGAGGGACAGGTAGAAGATGGAGGCGCCGGGGTCGCCCTGGCGGCCGGCGCGGCCGCGCAGCTGGCGGTCGATGCGGCGGCTCTCGTGCCGCTCGGTGCCGATGATGTGCAGGCCGGCGGGCTCGCCGGCGACCGTCGCCGTCGTCTTGTCGAAGGGCGTGCCGGGGGGCAGCTGCATCAGCTCGCGCAGGTCGATCTTGATGTCGGTGCCGCGTCCGGCCATGTTCGTGGCGATGGTCACCGCGCCGCGGCGGCCGGCCTCGGCCACGATCTCGGCCTCGCTCTTGTGGTGCTTGGCGTTCAGGACGTTGTGGTTGATGCCGCGGCGCTTCAGCAGGCGGCTGAGGAACTCGCTGACCTCGACGGTCGTGGTGCCGACCAGCACCGGCAGGCCCGCCTCGTGCAGGCGCGCGACCTCGTCGACGATGGCGTTGAACTTCTCCTTCTTGGTGCGGAAGATGATGTCGTCCTGGTCCGCGCGGCGCACCGGCTCGTTGGTGGGGATCTCCACCACTTCCAGCTTGTAGATCTCGCCGAACTCGGCCTCCTCGGTCACCGCGGTGCCGGTCATGCCGGCGAGCTTCTCGTACATGCGGAAGAAGTTCTGCAGCGTGACGGTGGCCAGGGTCTGGGTCTCCTTCTCGACCTTGACCCCCTCCTTGGCCTCCAGGGCCTGGTGCAGGCCCTCGCTGAAGCGGCGGCCCGGCATCAGGCGGCCGGTGAACTCGTCGACGATCTGGATCTTGCCCTCCATGACGACGTACTCGTCGTCCTTCTCGTAGAGGGTGTAGGCCCGCAGCAGCTGGTCGACGTTGCTGATCTGCTCGTTCTTGACGGCGTAGGCCCGCTCCACCTCGGCGATCCGGGCGGCCTTGGCGTCGCGGTCGAGCGCCTCGTCCTGCTGGACTTCGCCGACGCGCAGGGCGAGGTCGGGCAGCACGAAGAAGTCCGGCTCGTCCTCGGACAGCACGACGCGGCCCTTCTCGGTCAGGTCGACCCCGTGGTGCTTCTCCTCGACCACGTAGTAGAGCGGCTCGTCCGCCTCCCACATGGCCTTGTCGCGCATGTAGTTCTCTTCGGTGCGCTTGACGGCGTCCAGCACCCCGGGCAGCTGGCCCAGCCGGCGGAAGCGCTTGTTCTTGGGCGCCCCGCGCGAGATGCGCAGCAGCAGCAGGCCGGTGTCCTGGTCCACGGCGACGGGGTCGCCGTCCTCGTTGACGTCGCGCAGGATGCGCTCGGCCTCGCCCAGCCAGTCGTTGATCAGCCGGTTCTGGCGCCGGAAGAGCTTCTCGACCCGGGGCTGCAGCTCCTCGAAGCGGTGGGTCGACTTGTCGACGGCGCCGGAGATGATCAGCGGCGTGCGGGCCTCGTCGATCAGGACGGAGTCGACCTCGTCGACGATGCCGAAGTGGAAGCCGCGCTGCACGAGGTGCTCGCGGCGCACGGACATGTTGTCGCGCAGGTAGTCGAAGCCGAACTCGTTGTTCGTGCCGTAGGTGACGTCGCAGTTGTAGGCCTCGCGTCGCTCGTCGGGCGTCATGTTGTTGATGATGAAGCCGACGCGCAGGCCCAGGAAGCGCAGCACGCCGCCCATCCACTCGGCGTCGCGGCGGGCCAGGTAGTCGTTGACCGTCACCAGGTGGGTGCCCTTGCCGGGCAGGGCGTTGAGGTACAGGGGCATCACCGCGACCAGGGTCTTGCCCTCGCCGGTGGCCATCTCGGCGATCTTGCCCTGGTGCAGCACGATGGCGCCGACGATCTGGACATCGTAGGGCACCATGTCCCAGGCCACCACGCGGTCCCAGACCGGCCAGGCCGTCCGGCGCTCGGCCAGGCGGCGGCAGGCCTCCCAGACCAGGCCGTAGGCCTCGGGCAGCAGGTCGTCGAGGCTCTCGCCGTCGGCGTGGCGGCGGCGGAACTCCTCGGTCTTGGCGCGCAGGGCGTCGTCGTCCAGCGAGGCGAAGGGTTCGCGCGCCCGCTTCACGTCCTCGAGCAACGGCTGCAGGCGCTTGAAATCGCGCTGCGACTTCTTGCCGAAGAGCTTCTGCATCATCGAGGTGATCATCGCGGTCTTTCTTTCGGTTCGGCGCTACGGCGCCGCCTCCCGGTCGCGGGCGGCGTCAGCGGGCGCGGTCAGCGCAGCCAGGTATGGCAGAACTGGATCGCCGCCGCCGAGGCCAGCGGGATCGTCAGGTTGTCCCAGCGGCCCGGCGTCCAGCGTTCCATGATCGCGGCGACGGCGCCCGTCGCCAGGGCGAAGGCGGGCTCGCCGCGCAGCACCAGGGCCGTCACCAGGGTCGAGGCCGCGAAGCAGGCGAAGGTGCCGACCCAGGTCTTGCCGCGACGGCGGATCACCACCGGGGCCCGCGTGCCGTCGTCGCGTTCGAGGCCGAGCTGGCGCCGGCGGAACGAGACCGCCTGCCCCACGACCGCCGCCGCCGAGTCGCCCCAGGCGAGGCAGAGGATGCCGGCGGCGGCCGGCGCCGGCGGGAACAGGAACGAGGCCAGCGTGGCGCCGATCATCATCACCGACGCGCCGGACAGGTCGTGGCGCTCGTCGCGACGGAAGATCAGCGGGAATTTCCGGTAGAACCAGAGGGCCCAGCGCTTCATGCGCAGCCGGGCCAGGTCCACGGCCATGACGAACAGCGTCGCGGTCGCCAGACCGGCCGTGGTCCACGGATCGGGCACCGACAGGACCCAAACGGCCAGCGCCGTCGAGCTGACGTGGATCGCCTTGCGGCCCCACTCGACGCTTTCGCGCCAGGTGCGGGCCGGTGGCGAATGCGGCAACTCTTTGTCGTCAATAGTCATAGGAGCGCGCCGGTCTTGGGTCAGTCCTGGACGACACCGGCACCGAGCGCGCCGGCAGCGTCGTTAAGTATCCAGTCGTAGACCTCACGGTCAATTAAAACCTTCTCCACGTACTGACGGGTCTCGGCGTAACCGATCCATTCCAGGAACGCCTGGCGGCCGGATCGGCGGCCCAACTGGCCGGACCAGCGCCCCACCGCGGCCGGTCCCGCGTTGTAGGCGGCCAGGGTCCGATAAGGGTCGCCCCGGTAGCGGCGCGCGTTCTCGTCCAGCAGGGCCCGGCCCTTGCGCAGGGACGTCACGCTGCGCCGCCAGTCCACATCGCCGTCGCGGCGGGCCCCGTCACGGTAGTGGAACGGCATGATCTGCATGTAGCCCAGGGCGCCGGCGTGCGAGCGCACCGCGGGGTCGAAGAGGGATTCGTTGCGCGCCACGGCCAGGGCGAGCCTGGGTTCGGCGCCGCCGGCCAGCTGGGCCGCCACTTCCCCGCCGCTCGGCACGGGGAAGACCAGCAGCAGGCGCTCGTCCTCGCTCAGCATGCCGCGCGGCGTGCGGGTGCCGGCAGCCAGCCGGCCCCGGTCGTCGCCGGCCAGCAGGGCCGCGCCGAAGAGGGCGTGCCTCACGAGGTCGTCGTCGTGGGTTTCCACCAGGCCGGGCACGGGCGAGGGCTCGCCCGGCGGCAGCACGGGGCCGGTCGCCGCCGCCGCCGCCGCCAGCAGCCAGAGGGCGACGCGCTCCCCGCAGCCGCTGGTCGCCAGCACGGCGCCGCAGGCCGCCGCCGCCGAGCGCCGCTGGTCCGAAAGACGAGCGGCGGCCGCCACGGCCTGGAGCAGCGTGTCGTAGGCGGCCGCCGCCGGGTCCGCGACTCGGGCCTGCGCCAGCCATCGGCCCTGCCGGGCCCAGACGCGCCAGACCGCCGTTTCGACGCCGCGGGCGCGGGCGGGGAAGTCCGGCAACGCGCGCGACGCGAGGTCCGGCGCGCGCCCTCGCTTCACCAGGGCGCGTGCGGCCGCGACCCGTGGTCCTTCGCTCTCGCGCGTGGCCGGCGGGCTCCAGAGCCCGTCCAGTTCGGCCCGGATGTCGGGCCGTCCCTGCTGGTCCGCCAGCGATCGCGCACGGTCGATCTCGGCCCGCACCCGGTTCAGGACCGTGGACCTGCCCGAGCGCTCCGCCAACAGCAGCGCCGTGCGGAAGTCGGCGAGCGCGGCGCCCCAGAGGCCTTCACCGGCGCGCCGGTCGCCGGCGCGGCGCAGCAACCAGGCGCGGTTGGCCAGGGCCAGTCCCGGCAGGGCCGACAACGCCTCCGCCTCTTCGGCCGACGATCCGGCCAGCCGCAGACGACCCTGGAGCCACCAGTCCTGCAGTTCCTCGTCAGCGGGAGGATCGGGGTGGTCCTGGAAATGGCGCCGCAGTTCGGCTCCGGCCAGCAGCCGGGCGCCGAGTCCCGCTTTGACGTCGTCGGGCACGGCCAGTTTCTCGAGCTGGTTCGCGGCGAGCGCGTCGTCGCCGGCCGCCACCAGCCAGCGCGCCCAGCGGGCGGGCTGCGTGGGCAACGACAACGGATCGCGGCCGGTCGCGGCGGCGCGGGCCCGCCAGAGTTCCCAGCCCGCGTCGCGGTCGCAGGCGTGCAGCGTCAGCAGCTCCTCCCAGGGACCGGCATCCGCCGCCGTCGCGGCCAGCGCCCGGCGGCGCAGGCTCCAGATCAGGCGCGTCTCGTCGGCCAGACCGTCCAGCGCCAGCACCGCGTCGGTGGCCGCGAGCGCGGCCGAGGTGTCGCCGCGGTCCAGGGCGCCGAAGACCGCCAAGCTGTTGCGCTCGTAGGACAACCAGTTCCGGGCCGCGGATTCCCGGGCGGCGGGCGCCTGCCCGAGCCGAGTTTCCGACCAGACGGACGCCAGATCGTCCCACCAGCCGGCGGCGCGTTGCTGGTCGCCGCCGTTGACCGCCACGAAGAGCGGCCAGGCGGCCAACCCGGTGCGCTCGGCATCGGTCATCCGGAAGAGTTGGTCCCAGGCGCCGCTCCACAGGGGCGACCAGGCCGGGCGTTCGAAGAGGTTCCCGGCCCAGCCCACCGGCGTGAAGGCGGCGGGACCCTGCGCGATGTCGCCGACCCGGAAATCCTCCAGGCACGGGTCGACCAGCAGCGCGGCGCGGACCGGCGCCACGGCGGCGGCGAGCAACAAGAGCGTGGTGAGCAGTCGCTTCATCGTACCAGGGTCGCCTTTCTGGTCATGATCGAACCTCCGTGTTCCAGGCGCACGATATAGACGCCGGCGGGCAACCGCCGCCCCCGGTCGTCGCGGCCGTCCCAGGCGACGACGAAGTCCCCCGCCGCCAGATCCCAGGCGCGGACCCGGCGACCGCGCAGGTCGTGGATCGCCAGACGCGCGGTCCCGGTCGCCAAGGAGACCGGCAAGAAGATCGGGCCGCGGCCGGGATTCGGCGTCGGCAGCCCCAGCGCGGCGGCGGCGGGCGTCGCCGGCGCGTGGACGGCGGCGGGCGTGGCCACCTCCCCCAACGGCAAGCCGAGCCGGGCCCGGACCAGGGCCCGCGTGGCGGCGGCGCCGGCAGGCACCAGCATCTGCCCGGCGGGCACGAAATGCTGACCGGCGGCTGGTCCGGCCGGGGGCGTTCCCTCCCAGACCGTCACCCAGGTCCCGCCCCGATCGAGGCTGAACTCGACGGCGAGCGTGCTCGGCGTTCCCCACGGCCAGGTCACCAGCAACCCATCCGCGACGGGATCCCACGCGGCGCGGCAGGGCCGCTCGGCATCCTCGGCCGGGACCAGCGCGAGGTCGGCCACCAGCCAGCCGCGGCCGCGCCAGAGCGGGTCGCTGGCGAAGCGCAGGCGCAGGCGGGCGCCGTCGGCCAAGGCGGCCGGCAGGGGGATCACATCGGCCCGCCAGAGCGGGCGGTCGTCGGCCAGCAGTTCGCCGGGGCCGACGAACGCCGGCCGGCCGAACAGGGGGTTGTCGACGTCCCGCGCCATGGCGCCGGGATAACCGCCTGCCGGGACGAGGGCCACGATCGTGCCGTCGGGGGCCAGGGCCTCCAGCACCGCGCCGTCCGCGCCGAGGCCGGGGCTCCAGAGCTGGGCGTCCAGCGCGTGGACGATGCGCAGGGCGCGCCCCTCGCCGCGCCAGGGCGGGCTGACCAGCACGGCCTCGTCGCCGACCCCGTACGTCACGTCGGGCCAGTCGACGGGCGTGACGGCGGCGGCGTCGGTGCAGGCCAGGACCGGTGACGGCAACGCCATGTCCCAGAGGTGCCAGGTCGTCCCGCCGTCGGCTTGCACCTCCCAGTCCCCGGGCCAGTCCGTGGTGACGAAGGGGTCGTCGGCCTGGCGCCACAGCCAGCGCCGGGTTTCGCTGCCCAGCACCGCGCCGTCGCGGCGCAGCTCCACGACGAAGGTCGTCGCGGCGCCCGCCGGGGGATCGCCGGCGGGCAGCCAGCGGACGGGCGTCGCCGGGCGCCACGCCCCCGGCGCGGCTTGGACCAGTTCGCGCGTGACGGCGGACGCACCCGGCGCGAATTCGCCCCAGGGCGTGGCACCGCCGTCGAGACCGAGGGTGATCGCGAGGGGGGTGGACGCCAGATCGGGATCGCGGACCAGCAGGTCGACCACGGTGTCGCCGGGAGCCGGCACCAGGCGCAGCGAGAGCGCGAGCCGGTGTCCGGCCGTGGCCCAGGCGACCGACAGTTCGTCGCCGTCCTGCGACAGGGTGCAGGCCACGCCGCTCGGTCCCAGATAGCCGTGGCTCGACGGCGAGGTGCCGGCATCCCAGTCCACGGGGCCGGCGACGGCCGAGAAGGCGTCCCCCGCGTCGCCGGCGGCGAGACCCGCCGCGACGTCCTGGTCGCCGTCCGCTTCCACGAGCCGCACCCGCAGGTGGCGCGTGCCGAGCGCCGACTGCGCGTCGTCGGGCAGGTCGCCGTCGACGTGGCAGATCACCAGGGCGGGGTCCGGCAGCACCGGGTCCCAGGGCGGCGTGCCGCCGCGCCTCTCCAGCAGGAACCACTGCCCCGGGTTGAGCGGCCCCGCCGGCAGGCGCCAGACGACGCCGGCCGGCAGGACCTGCGGGCCGTCGCTCTGACCGATCAGGACGCGCTCGTCGCGCCAGCCGAGCTGCAATGCGCTCTCGGCGTCCGGCAACGCCGGCGCGTGGTCGCCCGCGCCGTCGCGGGCGCCGCCGGCCATCAGGCTGAAGGCGCCGAGCCCGCCGCGGGCCGTCGCTTCCCCGGTGCCAGGCAGGAAGATGTCGTAGCGGTCGTCCAGCCCGAAGAGGTGGGCCGTCTCGTGGGCCCAGATGCCCAGGCCGCTGCGCAGGCTGGCCACGGCGTAGACGGCGGCGGCCGTGCCCGACTGCACGACCGGTTCCTCGAGGAAGTACTGCAGCGGGACGACCACGCCCGCCGGCTCCCCCTCCCAGCCGGCTTCGGCGTGCAGGATCAGCACGCCGTCGACCTCACCGTCGTCGTCGGGGCTGCCCGGCAGTCCGTCGGCGCCGTCCCGATCGGCCGCCGCGAAGGGCACCCCCAGGGCGGCCGCCTCCGCCAGCGCCTGCTGCGCCAGCAGGCGCGTCCTGGTGAAACCCAGCCGACCGAGATCGGAGTAGTCGCCGGGCGGGCCGGGCAGGTGCACCAGCGGCGACAGCACCAGGCGCAGGTCCAGCCGGCCGCGGGAGGCCGCGTCGACGTAGCCCTTCAGCGAGCCGGCACCGTCCAGCAGGCGCGGCGCCAGATCGCGCGCCGCTTCCCAGGCGGCGGGCAACCGTTCGCCGGCGAAGTCCACCGGGATGACCAGCAGCCCGAATTCCGCCGCGGCGTCCTTGTCCAGAGCGCGCGCCTTCAGGGCGGCCCGGCGCTCGCCGCGCCATCGTGACAGGTCGGGGTCGAGGGGGCGATGCGGGTCGACGGGACGAGGGGGGTCGGCCGGCTGAGCCGCGACGGGCGCGGCCGCCCCCCACAGGGCGGCCGCGACGAACAGGTGCAGGCCGATGCGCAGGCGCGTGTTCATCCCGGTTCGCCCGATCTCATTCCCATTCGATGGTGCTCGGCGGTTTGCTGCTGATGTCGTAGACGACGCGGTTGATGCCGGGCACCTCGTTGATGATGCGGTTGCCGACGCGGGCCAGCACGTCGTCGGGGATGCGGGCCCAGTCGGCGGTCATCCCGTCCAGGCTGGTCACCGCCCGCAGGGCCACCACGGCCTCGTACGTGCGCTGGTCGCCCATCACGCCGACGGTGCGGACCGGCAGCAGCACCGCGCCCGCCTGCCAGATGCGCTCGTACTGGCCGGCATCGCGCAGTTCCTGGATGAAGATATGGTCGGCGCGCTGCAGCAGGCGGACCTTTTCCGGCGACACCTCGCCGAGGATGCGCACGCCCAGGCCCGGGCCCGGGAACGGGTGGCGCATCAGCAGGCTGTCGGGGATGCCCAGGCTGCGCCCCACGGCCCGCACCTCGTCCTTGAACAGGTCGCGCAGGGGCTCGATCAGCTCGAATCCCAGTTCGGCGGGCAGGCCGCCGACGTTGTGGTGCGACTTGATGACGTGGCTCGGGCCGTTGATCGACACCGACTCGATGCGGTCCGGGTACAGCGTCCCCTGCGCCAGGAAGGACACCTCCCCCAGGTCCCGCGTCGCGGCCTTGAAGACCTCGATGAAGGTCCCGCCGATGATCTTGCGCTTGCGCTCGGGCTCCTCGACGCCGCGCAGGGCGGACAGGAAGCGGTCGCGCGCATCGACGCAGTGCACGGGCCGGTGCAGGAAGGCGTTCAGGTCGCGTTCGACCTCGCCCGCCTCCCCCAGCCGAAGCAGCCCGTTGTCGACGAACACGGCGTGCAGGCGGTCGCCGACCGCATGGTCGATCAGCGACGCGGTCACGGTGGAGTCGACGCCGCCCGAGACGCCGCAAAGCACCTGGCCGTCGCCGACCCGCTCGCGGATCTCCGCCACCGTTTCGGCCACGAAGTGGGCGGCGGACCAGTCGCCCGCGAGGCCGCAGACGCCGCAGGCGAAGTTGCGCAGCAGGGCCAGCCCGTGCTCGGTGTGCGCGACCTCGGGGTGGAACTGCACGGCGTAGATGCGGCGTGCGGGATCGCCGGCCGCGGCGAAGGGGATCGCGTCGGAGCGCGCCAGCACGACGAAGCCCTCGGGCAGGCGGGCGACCCGGTCGCCGTGGCTCATCCACACCGGCTGCGCGGCGGGAGTGCCGTCGAACAGGGCGTCGTCCGCGAGGCGCTCGACCTGCGCCGGGCCGTACTCGCGGCGGTCGGAGGCCTCCAGGGCGCCCCCGAGCCGGCGGCAGATCAGCTGCATGCCGTAGCAGATGCCGAGCAGCGGCTTGCCCTCGGCCAGCAGCCCGACGTCGAGATCCGGCGCGCCGGGGTCGTCGACCGACGACGGTCCGCCCGACAGCACGATCCCGCGGACGTCGTCGCGGCCGAGCAGCTCGCGGGCCCGCGAGAACGGCGTGATCTCGCTGTACACGCCGAGCTCGCGCAGGCGTCGCGCGATGAGCTGCGTGTACTGGGAGCCGTAGTCCAGGACCGCCACCTGGGGTTGGTCGCGACGGCCGCTCGCTTGGGTCATGCTCCTCCAGAGACGGACCGGCGGCGACGCGCCGGCCGCCGGTCAGTGGCGGAAGTGGCGGCGATCGGTGTGCATCAGGGTCACGCCCAGCCGCTCGGCGGCCGCGATGACGTCCGCGTCGCGGATCGAGCCCGCTGGCGCGACCACCGCGCGCACGCCGGCGGCGTGCAGCTCCTCGAGGCCGTCGGGGAACGGGAAGAACGCGTCCGAGGCGCAGGCGCAGCCCGCCAGCGCGAGCTCCCGGTCGGCCGCCTTGCGCACCGCCAGGCGCGCGCTGTCGACGCGGCTCATCTGGCCGGCGCCGACGCCGAGGGTGCCGGCGGCATCGCCCAGCACGACGGCGTTGCTCTTGACGTGCTTGCAGACCCGCCACAGCAGCCGCAGCGCGTCGGCGGTGCCGGCGTCCGGCGCGGGACCGGCGACGTGGCGCCAGGACTCCAGCTCGGGGAAGCCCTCGTCCTCGTCCTGGTGCAGCTGCACGTCGCCGAAGATGCGCACCTGCCCCCAGGTGGCGGCGCGGAACGCCTCGCGGTCCAGCGTCAGCAGGCGCAGGTTCTTCTTGCGGCCCAGCAGGTCCTGCGCCTCCTCGGTGAAGGCGGGCGCCACGACGACCTCGCAGAAGCGCGCGTGCAGCTCCGCGGCGGCGTCGGCGTCCACCTCGCCGGTGAAGGCGAAGACGCCGCCGAATGCGGCGTCGGGATCCCCCAGCAGGGCGCGCGCCAGGGCCGCGGCCGCCGTGGCCCCGAGGCCGACGCCGCAGGGGTTGGTGTGCTTGATCGCGGCGCAGGCGACCCGCCCGCCGACCTCGAGGTCGTCGACGAGCTTCACCGCGGCGACGACGTCCACCAGGTTGTTGAAGGACAGTTCCTTCCCGCCCAGCTGGCGCAGCCCCATCCCGATCAGCGGGTCCTCGGTGTCCTCGCCGGGGAGCATCAGCTCGGCCTTCTGGTGGGGGTTCTCGCCGTAGCGCAGCTCGATGCCCAGGATCTGTTCGTGATCGTGGTCGTGGTCGTGATCGTGGTCCGGGTCGTCGCAGCAGGCGTGCCCGCCGACGAACCAGTCCGCGATGGCGGCGTCGTAGTCCGCCGTGACGGCGAACGTCGCCGCCGCCATGTTGCGGCGGAATTCCAGGTCCGGGAAACCGGCGTCGCCCGCGAGGGCTTCCAGGAAGTCGTCGTAGAACGCCGGGTCCGGCAGCACGCAGACGCGGGCGTGGTTCTTGGCGGCGGCGCGCAGCAGGGACGGCCCGCCGATGTCGATCTTCTCGATCGCGGCCGCCTCGTCCGCGCCGGCGTCGACCGCCGCGGCGAAGTCGTAGAGGTTGACCACGACCACGTCGAAGGGCAGCACGCCCAGCCCGGCGGCCTGCGCCAGCGAGGTCTCGTCCGGCCCGAGGATGCCGCCGAACACCAGCGGGTGCAGGGTCTTGATCCGCCCCCCGAAGATCTCCGGGAAGCCCGTCAGCTCGCTCACCTCGCGCACGGCGAGCCCCTCGTCGCGCAGCGCGGCCGCGGTGCCCCCGCTCGCGACCAGCTCGTAGCCGCGGCCCGCCAGGGCGCGGGCCAGCTCGCCGAGCCGGGTCTTGTCGGTCACGCTCAGCAGCGCGCGGCGGCGGCGGTTCAGATCAGGGCCTGGTGCCATCGGCGGGCCTCCTCGGCGAACAGCAGGTTCAGGACGTCCTGGTAGCGGCGGGCCGTCCGCTCGAGGATCTCCGCCGGCAGGCGGGGCGGCGGCGGCTCGTGGTCCCAGTCCAGGGTGTCCAGGTGGTTGCGCAGGATCTGCTTGTCCCAGCTCGGCGGCTCCTCGCCCGGTCGGTGTTCGGCCGCGGGCCAGAAACGGCTGGAGTC
The DNA here is from genome assembly GCA_013824755.1 of Gemmatimonas sp. Classification (GTDB taxonomy): domain Bacteria; phylum Krumholzibacteriota; class Krumholzibacteriia; order LZORAL124-64-63; family LZORAL124-64-63; genus PNOJ01. The sequence goes on along the minus strand of PNOJ01000006.1, from coordinate 2,359 downwards.
GGGAGTGAGCACTTCGTCGATGAGGGTCAGCTCGCCGTCGACCAGGCCGAACTCGAACTTCGTGTCGGCGATCAGCACGCCGCCGGCGCTGGCGTAGGCGGCCGCGCGGCGGTAGATGTCCAGCGTGACGTCGCGCAGGCGCGTCGCGTCCGCCTCGCCGACCAGGGCGCAGGCGCCCGCGAAGTCGATGTTCTCGTCGTGGCCCTGCTCGGCCTTGGTCGAGGGGGTGAAGATCGGCGCCGGCAGGGGCGACGACTTCTGCAGTCCGGCCGGCAACGCGTGCCCGCAGATCGTGCCGTCCCGCTGGTAGGAGCGCCACCCCGACCCCGAGAGGTACCCCCGCGCGATGCATTCCACCGGGAAGGGGGTGGCCTTGCGCACCAGCATCGAGCGGCCGGCGAGCACGTCGCGGTGCGCCCGGAACGGCGCCGGGAAGAGGTCGGGTTCGGCCGTGATCAAGTGATTGGGAATTTCCTTGAAGTGATCCATCCATGCCATTGTCATCACGGACAATACGACACCCCTGCCCGGCACGATCTGGTCCATGACCACGTCGTAGGCGGAGATGCGGTCGGTGGCGACGATGAACAGTTCCCGGCCGAGATCGAAGATCTCGCGCACCTTTCCCCGGCGATCAGGCTTCAGGCCGAGATCGACCGTGCTGCGCAGGCTGGACATGGGGCTCCCGGTTCGGTTGGACGGTGTCGGGCAGGATTTCCGGCCGCGCCGGCGGCGCGACGCGCGCATGGTACGCAGGCCTCCTGCCAGTGTCAAGAGACGCCGCCGCCGCCGCCTCGCGCGTGGATTCGATCTCCAGCGGAGCCCCTCCCCGCCAGCGCAGCCGCACGGAACCCGCCAGGTCGGTGCGCAGGATCGGCAGCGTGTCGCCGCGGGCGAGGAAGGGGCCGTGGCTCGGGTGGCCGTGCGAATTCTCGACCCCGCAACTGATCAGGACCAGCCGCGGCGACACGGCGTCCAGCAGGGCCGCGCCGCTGGAGGTGCGGCTGCCGTGGTGGCCGGCCTTGAGCACCTCGATCCCGTCCGTCGGCGACAGCCGGCCGTCAGCGAGCAGACCGGTTTCGCCCGCCAGCTCGAGGTCGCCCATCCAAAGCCCGACGGTCCGCCCCTCGCGGCGCAGGGCGAGCACGACGGAACGGTCGTTCTCGTCGTCGGCCCCCATCTCGGCCGGCAGGGCGGCGAGGCAGAACAGGTCCCAGCCGCCGCCGGCGTGGACGACCGTGCCGGGCGTGGGGCAGGCGGCCACCGCCCGCCCCGCCGGGGCTGCGGCTCCACCGCCCACGAACCAGGCGCCGATGTCACGATCGGCGGCCACATCCCCCGCGCCGCCGTCGTGATCATCGTGCCCGTGAGTCAGCACCACCGCCGACAGGTCCTGCACGCCTTCACGTCGCAGCCAGGGATCCAACACGCGCTCGAACTGGGATCCGCCCGGCCACGACGGTCCGGCGTCCACCAGCACGGCGGTGCGATCGGGGAACACGAAGACGGCGGCGTCCCCCTGCCCGATGTCGGCCTGCAGGACCGTCATGGCGCCGCCCGGCGCGGTCCGGCCGGTCAGGGTCAGCCCCGCGGCGCACAACAGGGCGGCCGCGCCCGCCGCGCCGCGCAGCCACGGCGGTGGGCGCGAGCGCAGCGCCACGGCCAGCAGGAAGGTCCCGACCGCGAACAGCAGCATCGACGCGGGCGTCCATCCCGGCAGCCCGACCCGTCCGTCCCCGAGGGATCCCAGCGCGGACGAACCCGCGGCCAGCAGCCGGATGAGCAGCCACCCCAGCGCCGCCGACGCCTGCGCCAGCCACGGCAGGGGCACGGCCAGCAGGGCGGCGGATACGGCCCACACCGCGCCGGCGAACGTCGGCACCGCGACGAGGTTCACCAGCGGCGCCAGGGGATGGATCCAGCCGAAGGCGGCGGCGGTTTCCGGCAGCGTGGCCCAGGTCGCGCCGACGCTGACCAGCAGGGGCGCCGCCACGATCCGCACGGCGCGTGGCGATCCCGACATCCCGTCGGCCAACCGCAGCGCGCCGATGATCCCGCCCGCGGCCAGGTAGCTGAGGCGCACGCCGGGATCGCCCAGGCAGTCGGGTTGCCAGATCACGGCCAACCAGATCAGCAGCCCCAGGGAACGCAGGGCGTCGTGGTCGCGCCCGCAGGCGACCCCGGCGACGGCCAGCAACCCCAGGCCCGTGGCGCGCAGCGCGGAGCCCGCCAGACCGGTCAGCACGGCGTACACCGGCAGCAGCGATCCCAACCAGAGGCTGCGCACCCAAGGTCCGACGGCGAACGGGCGCAGCAGCATCAGCGCGAGCGCCGCCACGAGGCCGACGTGCAGCCCGGA